>NZ_JBEYTP010000049.1:0-43852 GCF_040643125.1 Micromonospora sp. NPDC047465 | reverse complement strand
CGCCGACTCCGCCAACCCGGCCCAGGCCTCCTACTGGATCACCACCGAGGCCCTCGCCGACTGGATCGCCACCCGCGGCTACGCCGCCTGATCCACACACCACCAACGACAAGGGCCGGCCCCGAACGGGGCCGGCCCTTTCGTCGTACGCCCGGTCAGGCCGCGTAGCGGGCGGCCAGGTCGACCGTGCGACGGGCGGCGGCCACCATCGCCCGGTCGGCGAACCGGCCGTCCGGCAGCACCACGGTCCCGGAGTCCCGGGTCTGCGCCTCGGCCACCGCGGCGAGCAGTTCCTCGGCCCGCGCGACGTCCCGCTCCGCCGGCCGGAACGCCTCGGCGATCACTGGTAGCTGGCGCGGGTGGATGGCCGCCCGACCGAGGAGGCCGAGTCGCCGGCCCACCGCGCAGGAGGCGGCCAGGCCGTCGGCGTCGGCCACGTTCGGGTACACCGACATGGCGGGCGGGGGCAGGGTGGCGGCGCGGGCCGCCACCACGATCCGGCCGCGCGCCCACGCCAGACCGGCCTCGTCGTCGACGCCGAGGTCGGAGCGCAGGTCGGCCTCGCCGAGGCCGATCGAGGCCACCGCGGGGTCGGCGGTGGCGATGGCGTACGCGGCCTCCAGGCCGAGGGCCGACTCGACCAACGGGTGCAGCGGGGTGTCCACCCGGGCGGCAAGGGCGGCGACGGCGGTCGCCGACTCCACCTTCGGCAGCCGCAGGCCCGCCAGCCCGGGGCGGCCGACCACCGCGGCCAGGTCGGCGTCGACGTCCGGGCCGGTCAGCTCGTTGACCCGGACCTGGACCGGCACGGGGTGCGACTGCCCGAGGAACTCGGCTACGGCCTGCCGCGCGTACGCCTTGCGGTCGGCGAGCACCGCGTCCTCGAGGTCGAGGATCACCGCGTCGGCGCCGGAGGCGACCGCCTTGGCGAACCGGTCCGGCCGGTCACCCGGCACGTAGAGCCAGGTGAGCAGCATTCAGATCACCCCCTTCTCGCGCAGCGCCGCCAACTCGCCGTCGGCCAGGCCCAGCGATCGCAACACCGCGTCGGTGTCCTGGCCGTGCCGGCGCCCGGCGTGCCGGATGTCCCCCGGCGTCTCCGAGAGCCGGAACGGCACGTTCTGCATCCGTACCTCGCCCAACTCCTCGTCATCGACGGTGCGGACGGTGCCGAGCGCGGCGTACTGCGGGTCGGCGAGGATGTCACGCACGTCGTAGACCGGGGCGACGGCCGCCTCGGCGGCCTCGAACGCGGCCACCACCTCGTCCCGGTCGCGCCGCGCGACCCAGGCGCCCACGGCGGCGTCCAGTTCGTCGGCGTGCGCGGCCCGGCCGCTGCCGGTGGCGAACCACGGCTCGTCCACCAGTTCCGGCCGGCCGACCAGCCGCAGCACCCGCTCGGCGATGCTCTGCGCGCTGGTCGACACCGCCACCCAGCGCCCGTCGGCGCAGCGGTACGTGTTGCGCGGCGCGTTGTTGTTGGACCGGTTGCCCAGCCGGGGCTGGACGTAGCCGAGCTGGTCGTACCAGGTGATCTGGGGGCCCAGCATCGCCATGATCGGCTCGATGATGGCGAGGTCCACCACCTGGCCGGCGCCGGTGAGGTCGCGGGCCCGCAGGGCCAGCATGACCGCGTACGCGGCGGCGAGCGCGGTGACCGAGTCGGCCAGCCCGAACGGGGGCAGCGTCGGCGGGCCGTCCGGCTCGCCGGTGGCGGCGGCGAAGCCGCTCATCGCCTCGGCGAGGGTGCCGAAGCCCGGCCGCCGCGCGTACGGGCCGACCTGACCGAAACCGCTGATCCGGGCGATCACCAGCCGGGGGTTGACCTCGTGCAGCTCGGCCGGGCCGAGCCCCCACCGTTCCAGGGTGCCGGGGCGGAAGTTCTCCACCAGCACGTCCGCGTCGGCGAGCAGGCGGCGCAGCAGTTCGGCGCCCCGCGGGTCGGACAGGTTCAGGGTCACCGTGCGCTTGTTGCGCCCGAGCACCTTCCACCACAGCCCGACGCCGTCCTTCGCGGGGCCGTGCCCCCGCGACGGGTCCGGCTTGGCCGGATGCTCCACCTTGACCACGTCGGCGCCGAAGTCGCCGAGGAACGCCGCCGCGAGCGGCCCGGCGAAGAGGGTGGCCAGGTCGACCACCTTCACCCCGTCGAGCGGGCGGGTCCGGTCGGCACCCGGGTCAGCTGGGCTGTTCACGGCGTTCCTTTCGTCGGATCGACGGCGGCGAGGAAGACGTCGCCGTTGCCGAGCGCCGCCCCGCCCGACGTGGTTCCGGCGGTGAGCCCGGTGACCAGTAGCCGCCCGTCGGCACCGAGGGTCGCGTAGACGTTCTCCTCGCCGAAGGCGTCGGCGGCGTCGTCGCGGGCGGTGCCGTACTGGGCCACCCCGGCCTGGCGGCCCCGCGCGTCCAGCCGCAGGGTCAGCACGTCCGCGCCGCCGACCGGCAGGCCGAGCGCGCTGCCGGTGAAGCCGACCACGGCGACCGCACCGTCGGGCAGCGCCACCACGTCCGCACCCGCGTCCGCGCCCCGCCCGCCGGTCACCGTCCGCCAGCGCTGCCGGCCGGCCCCGGTGTACGCCACGGTGAGCACGTCGCTGCCGCCGGCGGTGGCCTCGCCGTCGGTGGAGCCGGTGGCGACCACGAGGCCGTCGGCGCTGATCGCGACACCGCCGAGCAGGTCGTCGCCGGCGCCGCCCACCGAGGTCACCCACGTCCGGGTGCCGCTGGCGTCGAACCGGGCGAGCCACCCGTCGCTGCCGCCCAGCGCGGTGGTGTCGGGCAGGCCGGCGGAGGTGCCGCCGGCCACGTACACGCCCTCGGCGTCGGCCGTCACCGCGTACGCCTTGTCCTCGCCGGAACCGCCGAACTGCCGGCTCCAGGCGATCCGCCCGTCCGGGGTGATGCGGGCCAGGATCGCATCCTTGTCGCCGGCGCCGCTCTGCCCGGCGAACGAGCCGCTGGTGTAGCCGGCGACGTAGGCGCCGCCGTCGGGGGCGGCCGCGACGGCGTAGAACCGGTCGGCCTTGGCCGGGTCACCGGCCTGGGTGAGCCAGGCCCGCTGCCCCGTCCCGGTCAACTTGACGACGAAGCCGTCGTCGGCGGGGCTGCCCGGGTGCGTCCCGTCGAGGTCGCCGCGGGTGTAGCCGGCGGCGATCACCCCGCCGTCGGCGAGCGGCACCACGCCGTGGAGGCGGTCGTTGGCGGCCGTGCCGAACTGCCTCGTCCAGGCCGGGGCTCCGCCCGCCGTGACGCGGCTGACCACGACGTCCAGCCCGCCGGCGTACGGCTGGCCGGCGACCGGGCCGGAGGCGGCGTACCCGAGGGTGGTGCTGCCGTCGGGGTGGGCGGCCACGCCGCCGGCCCAGTCGGTGCCCGCGGTGCCGTGCGGCGGCCCGGGCAGCCCGGCCGGCGGGGTGACGCTCAGCGTCGCCGCCAGGTGCCTCAGTCCGTCCGCGAAGGCGGGTCGCCAGACGTCCCAGTCGTGCCCCCCGTCGAGCACCCGGAACTCCGCGGCGATCGCGTCGGAGCGACGCACGGTGTTGTAGAGGGTGGCGGCCTCGTAGTCGAGGTCGTGGGCGGCGTCGGCCGGGTCGGGGTTCGCCCACTCGTCGTCGCCGACCGCGACGTACATCCGCACCGGGGACTCCGCGTCCAGGCCCGGCAGCAGGGCCGGGTAGTTCAGTCGCCGGTAGACCTCGTCGGAGAAGCGCTGCTCGCCGGAGCCGAAGCCGCCGAACTCGCGCGCCGACGAGTCGGCCGGCGGCAGCGGCCGGTACACCGCCGGGCTGAGCACCAGCGCGTGGCCGAACAGGTCCTGGTGGGCCAGGGCGTAGCGCAGCGCGCCGGCGCCGCCCATCGAGTAGCCGCCGACCAGGCGCGCCCCCCGGTGGGCCGCGGTGCGGTAGGTGGCGTCGACGTGCCGCACCAGGTCCCGGGTGAGGGCGGTCTCCACCGGCCGGCCGGGATCGTCCGCGCCGGTGTACCCGGAGTCGACGTACCAGCTGCCGCGGCTGCTCCACGGCGCGTCGGGCAGCACCGCGATCACCGGCGGCACGTCGCCGTCGGCGATCAGCCGGTCCAGGTCGGCCTTGACCCGGGTCCACGCCTGCATGGTGTCGCCCCGCCCGTGCAGCAGGTACAGCACCGGGTAGCGGCTCGCCGTCGCCTCGCCGTAGCCGTGCGGCAGGTAGACCGTGTAGTCGATCGGAGCGCCCAGCGCCGCGGACGGCGCCGCGGCGGTGGTCAGCGTGCCCGCGCGGAGACGCTCCGCGCCGGCCGCGCCGGGCACCGCGCCGGCCAGGCCGAACGCGAGGAGCACGGCGGCCACGCCGCCGCCGATCCGCCAACGTCTTCTCATCGGGTCACTCCTCGGCGGGAAGGTCGGCGGCGCAGCGGAAGCCGACCTGGTCGGATCGGGTCAGGCCGGCGCCGAGCAGCAGCAGCTTCACCGACACGTCCGGCGGTTGCGGGCCGCCGTCGAGATACCAGTCGGAGCCCTCCGCCCGGTACGCGGCGCCACCCTTGAGGATCACGAAGCGGGTCCGCCCGTCGGAGTGCTCGCTCTCGGTCAGGTTCCACACCAGCGGTTCCCGGCGGTGCAGCAGCCCCGCCTCGGCGGCCACCTGCCACTCGTCCTCGGTGGGCAGCCGCAGCCCGGCCCAGGCCGCGTAGGCCCGGGCGTCGGCGAGGTCGACGCCGGTGACCGGGGCGTCGGCCGGGCCCTGTCCGGCGGTGAACCGCTCGGGGCGCGCCGGACGGTGGCCGGTGGCGCGCAGGAACTCGGCGTACCGGCCGTGGGTGACCTCGTGGGTGTCGATGGCGAACCGGCCGAACCGCACGGCGCGGCGCAGCGTGCCGGTGTGGTGCAGCCGGGGCGGCAGCGGCTTCCACTCGTCGACGTACGGGGTCTCGCCGTAGAGTCCGGTCTCCCGCACCCGATGGCGCACGAGCAGCTCCCGCCGGCCGCCGTCGACCGCCACCATGCCGTCGGGCACGTCGCGCCGGGGCGCCCACGGCACGCGCAGTCGTTGCGCCGTGCGGGCCGGGAAGGACGGGTCGCCGACCGCCGCCGGGTGCGACGGCACCGACGCGTCGGTGGTGGCGACGACCGCGGCGACCGCCCCGGCCGGCAGCGGACCACCGACGGTGACCGTGCCGTCCGGCTCGGCGGTGACGGCCAGCTCGGCGCCGGTGACCAGGTCGACGAAGCGCCGGCCGGGACGCGGTGCGGTACGCAGCCACGGCCCGTCGTGGTCGTCGCCCCGGTTCACCACCGTCCACAGCGGCTCGCCGTCGTGCGTCCAGCGGGACGCGTACACCTGACCGGAGCCGGGGTGGTCGGCGAGCGGGACCCAGTCCTCGGCGCGCAGCCACGCGGCGTGGCTGGCCTGCACGCGGCGCATCGCCCGGAGCACGGCCCGGTCCCGGTCGTTCCAGCCCACCCAGACGCCGAACACGCTCTCCCAGACCAGCACGCCGCAGCCGTTGAGCCAGGCGGAGTGCAGCTCGTCGAGGTGGCTGCGGTGCCAGCGGCGGGTGTGGTGCAGCACGTGCCGGCGCTCGAACCACTTGGCGCGCAGCACACCGGGGACCTCGGAGTCGGCGAACCACTGCGCCCACGACATCGCGTGGTCGGCGATGCGGGCCAACGGCACCCGGCTCTCGCCTTCGAGGACGATGCCGGGGCGGACGGCGTCCAGCTCCCGGCGCAACTCGTCGGCGCCCTCCTTGAGGGTGTCGAGGAAGACCCCGTCGACGCCGAGCTTGCCGGCCAGCGCGGCGACCTCCTGCGCGTCGGTGCCGGCCTCGCGCCGGGTGCCGGTGTCCCACGGGTTGTAGTCGACGAACACCCGCACGCCGCGCCGCTGGAAGGCGCGCACCACCTCGGGCAGCTCGGGGACGTCGCGGTAGAAGTCGAACTGGTTGCGTTCGTCCAGCCCGATCACCGGGTACGCGTGCCACAGGACGATCCCGTCGAAGCCCCCGAAGTCCCGCTCGGCGGCGTCGAGGAACGCGTCGACGGTGAAGACGCCCCGCTCGTGGTCGTAGAGCGTCTCGTCCCATAGCCAGGCGAGGCAGACGCTGAAGCAGTCGCCGGGGATCTCGTCGTAGTGCGCGCCGGTGTAGCCGAGGCGGGCACGGGCGTCGGCGCGCCAGCGGGTGAGCTGCTCCCGCCAGGCCGGCCAGTCGGCCGGGTCGTCCGGGGCGGCGAAGACCTTCGCCTCGTCCAGCGTGGTCAGGTCGGCGTGCCCGCCCAGCGGGACCTCCGTCGGCCGGTCGATGGGGCGCGGCACGTAGGGGTTGAAGCTCACGGGGCACCTCGGTAGGTCGCGGCGTACAGGTCCTCGATGGCGGCCCGGTCGGGCAGCGCGGTGGACGCGCCGGGGCGTTGCGCGCACGCCGCGCCGGCCGCGCAGGCCCAGCGCAGGACGGCGGCGACGGCGTCGCCGTCGCGCGCGGCGCCGCGTTCGGCCCAGCCGACGGCGAGGGCGCCGGTGAAGGCGTCCCCGGCGGCGGTGGTGTCCACCGCCGCGATGCGCGGCGCCGGGATCTCCAGTCGCGCACCGCGCCGGTCGGCGTACGCGGCGCCCCGAGCGCCGAGCGTCAGCACCACCCGGGGCACCAGCTCCAGCAGCGCGTCGAGCAGGACGGCCGGCTCGCCGGGGGCCGTCGCGGCGACGACGGCCGCCTCGTGCTCGTTGACGACCAGCACGTCGACCAGCCCGAGCAGGTCCGCCGGCAACGGCGCCGCCGGCGCGGCGTTGAGCACCACCGTGGTGCCGGCGGCGCGGGCCCGGCCGGCGGCCTCCACCACGGTCGTCAGCGGCACCTCCAGCTGAAGCAGCAGCACGTCGGCCGCGCCGATCGCCGCCCCGTCGGCGGCGTCCAGGTCGGTCAGCGCGGCGTTCGCGCCGGGGGCGACCACGATGAAGTTCTCCGCCGCCCGGTCGACCCCGATCAGGGCGACCCCCGAGGGGCCGGGGACGGTACGCAGGCCACGCACGTCCACCCCGGCGGCGACCAGGTTGTCCCGCAGCTGCTGCCCGAACTCGTCGGCGCCGACCGCGCCCACGAACGCGCAGTCCGCGCCCGCCCGGGCGGCGGCGACGGCCTGGTTGGCGCCCTTGCCGCCGGGCACGGTCCGGAAGTCCTCCCCGAGCACCGTCTCGCCGGGGCGGGGCAGCTGCGGCGCGGTGACCACCAGGTCCAGGTTGGCGCTGCCCACCACGACCACCCGCGCGCTCACGCCGGCCCGCCCTCGGTCGTGGCGACGCCGACGGGCGCCCCGGCGGCACCCGGCTCGGCGAGGGCGACGGTGCGGGCGGCCAGCTCGTCGAAGCCGATGCCGTCGAAGCCGGCGATGCTGCTGGCGAGCCGGCCGCGCAGCGGCCCGACCCACCGCTCGGGCAGCCCGGACGCGCCGGTCAGCGCCCCGGTCACCGCGCCGACGGTGGCCCCGGTGGAGTCGGTGTCCCAGCCGCCGCTGACGACCGCGCAGATGGACCGCTCCAGCTCGCCCCGCCCGTACGCGAGGGCGGCGGCGACCAGCGCGGCGTTGTTGCGCACGTGCACCCAGTGCAGGTGGCCGTGCCGGGCGTACAGCTCGTCCACCACCGCCTCCCAGTCGTCCGTGCGCGAGCCGAGGGCGCGCGCCTCCCGGACCGTGGCGGCGAACCGGCTGCGCGGCGGCAGCACCGCCTCGCCGGCGTCGAGCACCTCGTCGACGTCGCCCGCCACCGTGGCGGCGGCGGCCAGCGCCGCGACCCACATCGCCCCGTACACGCCGGCGCGGACGTGGCTGACCGTGGCGTCGCGCCAGGCCAGCTCGGCGGCCAGGTCAGGGCGCCCGGGGTTGACCCAGCCGTACACGTCGGTGCGGATCTGGGCGCCGATCCACTCCCGGAACGGGTTGTGCCGCCGCGCGGTCGCCGGCGGGGCCAGCCCCAGCAGCAGGTTGCGGTAGGCCACCCGTTCGGCGGTGAAGACCCGCCCGCCGGGCAGCCAGTCCAGCCACGCCTGCGCCACGTCGGCGCTGGTGAAGTCCCGCCCGTACGTCTCCAGCACGCGCAGCGCCAGCAGCGCGAAGTTCAGGTCGTCGTCCTCGGGCATCCCGTCGATGTTCTCGGCCAGGCTGGTCGGGGCGCTGCGCCGGTTCCACGGCCAGCGGGCCGCCACGTCGGCGGGCAGCCCGCGGGCGGTGAACCAGTCACGCAGCGGCCAGCGGCCGGTGGCGACGAGGATCTCCCGAATGCCGTGGCGGGGGATCTTCTCGACCGGCTTGCCGAGCAGGCAGCCGGCCGCCCGGCCGAGCCACGCGCCGTGCACCCGGTCGTACGCGGCCGGGCCGGCGGGCAGCGACCACTCCGCCGGCCAGGTGGCGCGGACGGCGGCCAACTCCTCGGGCTCGTCGGGGCTGCCGGCTCCCGGCAGCGCGTCGGCCTCGTCGAGCAGCCGCGTGGCGAGGGCCCGCAGCCGGGGTGCCGCGGGCGTGGGCGACGCCCCGCTGACCGGCGGGGTGAGGTCCCCGCCGGCCGCGCGCCACTGCTCGGCGATCGCGCCGACGTCGCGCCCCTCGTCCCGACTGGCCGCGATCTCGTGCGGCAGCAGGTCCTCGGGCTGCACCCAGGTGATCCTCACCGGCCCGACTCCCCGGGCGCCTGCTCGGGCCCGGCGGGGTCGGCGCCCCGCGCCGGACCGTCGGCGAGGCCGGCGAAGCGCTCGGCCCGGCGGGCGAAGCGCTCGCGGTCGCGGTCGAAGACCTCCGTGGCCACCGCGGCGAGCACCCGGGCGGGTGCGACCAGGTCGGTGCGGGAGGCGGTGGCGACCGCCTCCGACCACTCCGCCGGCACCGCCGCCGCGCCGCCGAGCGCCCCGGCGATCGCCGCCGCCATGGTGGCGGTCGAGTCGGCGTCCCGGCCGTAGTTGACGGCGCCGAGCACCGCGTCGCGGAAGTCGCCGCCGGCCACCACCAGCATGCCGATCGCCACCGGCAGTTCCTCGATGGCGTGCAGCCGGCTCGGCCGCCGGGCGCCCAGCCCGGGGCTGCGGTACTCCTCCCCCACCGTGTCGAAGGGGGCGACCGCACCGCGCAGCGGGCCGATGGCGGCCCGCCAGTCGTGGTGGCCCCGGGCCTCCTTGACCACCGCGTCGATGGCCGCCCGGGTGCCGTCGCGGGCCAGGTCCAGCGCGGCGGCGACCACGTCGTCGACGCCCGCGCCGGGGGTCGCGGCGGCGGCGACCGCGGCGGCGAAGACCGCTGCGGCCTCCCGCCCGTAGCTGTGCTGGTGCGCTCCGGCGATCTCCACCGCCTCGGCGTACGCCCCGGCCGGGTCGCCCGCGTTGACGATGCCGACCGGGGCCATGTACATGGCGGCGCCGCAGTTGACGATGTTGCCCACCCCGCCCTCGCGGGGGTCGGCGTGCGCGTGGTGCAGGCGGGTGACCAACCACCGCTCGGCGGCGGCGAGCCGGTGGAAGGTCACCCCCTCGCGCTCCAGGTCCGGGATGTACACCACCCGCTCGATCAGGTCGGGGACGAGCAGTTCCACCACGTCGTAGGCGTCCAGGTGGTCGCGCTTGGCCGCGTACGCCCGCACCAGCGCGTGGGTCATCAACGTGTCGTCGGTGATGTGCCCGTCGCCCTTGTGGTACGGCGCGAGTGGCCGCGCGGTCGCCCAGTCGGCGTGGTACGGGGGCACGATGCCCTCCACCCAGCCGCCGAAGCGGGCGCGGATCTGCTCCGGAAGTGCCGTCTCGGTCGCCCCGCCGAGGGCGTCACCCACGGCGGCGCCGACGAGACATCCGACCGACTTGTCGAGAAGGAGAGACATGGTTACCTCAGAACCTGCTTGCCACCGTCGACCAGCTGCGTGCCGAGCTGGTCCAGGGTGATCTTGTTGGCGAAGTACTGCTGGAGGGCCGGGGTGGCGTACTTGGTCTTCCACTCCGGGTAGCCGTCGGCCTTCTGGAACGGCGCGACGGTCAGGTCGGCGGCGCTGTCGGCGGCCACGTCCCAGCCCTGCTTGCCGCCGGTCAGCTTGACCAGCTCCGCGTTGGCCTGCTTGCCCGTCGGGATCAGCCAGTCGCCCTTGGCGAGGGTGGCCATGTTGGTCGGGTTGAGGAAGAACTCCAGGAACTGCGCGGCCTGCTTCTTGTGCGCGGAGTCCTCACTGACCGACAGCGTCTGCGGGTTCGCCGCGTGGGTCGCGGACAGCCCCTTCAGCGGCGGCAGGGTGACCCACTCGAAGCCGGCCGGCGCCTGCTCCACCATCTGCTGACGCAGCGACACCGAGCCGGGCAGCATCGCGTACTTGCCGCCGAAGAAACCGGGCAGGGTGTCCGCGCCGCTCATCCCGAGCGCCTCCGGCGAGGCCGACTTCGCGGTGTAGATCATGTCGTGGATGCGCTTCGGGACCTCCTTCTCGGCGTCGCCCACCTTGACCTCGGTGCGGCCGCCGTCGGTGTGGAAGAACTTCCCGTCGAAGTTGAGCGCCAGGTTCAGCACGCGGTTGGTAGGCGACTTCAGGGCCCAGGCCGCGCCGTACTGACCCGGCTTGGTGAGCTTCTGCGCGTTGGCCTGGAACTCGTCCCAGGTCCAGCCGCCGTCGGCCGGCGGCACCGCGATGCCGGCGGCGTCGAGCAGCTTCTTGTTGGCGATGACGACCTGCGACTCCAGCAGGAACGGCACGCCGGTGATCTTGCCGTCGTAGGTGACGGTGTCCCAGATGCCCTGGTCGATCTGGCCCTTGAGGTCGTCGGAGACGAGCTTGGACAGGTCGGCCAGGTAGCCCTGCTTGCTGAACTCGCCGATCGCGGACGCCTCGTAGTGCACGATGTCGGCCGCGTCGCCGCCCTCGAAGGAGGTGAGCAGCTGGTCGTGGACGGAGTTCCAGTCGCCCTGGACGTACTCGACCTGGATGTCGGGGTGCTCGGCGTTCCACTTGGCGACCAGGTCCTTGTTGGCCTGGAGCGACTCCTTCTGCCAGGCCAGGCTGAGGAAGCGCAGCTTGACCGGGCCGGACGTGGCCTCGTCGTCGCCGCCGTCGCCGCACGCGCTGAGCGCGCCGAGGCCGACGACCGCGACCGCGGCGGCCGCGGCGAGTCGACGGAATCTGGTACGGAGCATGGGGGTTACCTCCTGGGTGGTGGGGTGGGGGACGGTGTCAGCCCTTGACCGCGCCGGCGAGCGACCCGGACGAGAGCCGGCGTTGCATGAACGCGAAGAAGATCAGGCTGGGCAGGGTGGCCAGCAGCGAACCGGCCGCGAGGGGGCCCAGGCGGGCGGTGCCCTCGATGCCCACGAACCGGGCGAGCGCCACCGGCAGGGTGGCCAGCTCCGGGGTCTTGATCAGCACGAGGGCGAAGAAGAACTCGTTCCAGGCCGAGATGAACGAGAACAGCGCGGTGGCGACCAGGCCGGGGGCGAGCAGCGGGAAGACCACCCGCCGCAGGATCTGCACGCGGCTGGCGCCGTCGACGGAGGCGGCCTCCTCCAGTTCCCGGGGGATGTTGCGGACGAAGCCCTGCAGCATCCACAGCGCGAACGGCAGCGCCCAGACCACGTAGATGAGCACCAGCCCGGCGTGCGTGTTGGCCAGCCCGACCTGCCGCAGCACCAGGAAGATCGGGATGATCAGCAGCACGAACGGGAAGAGCTGGGACAGCAGCACCCAGCCCAGGGCCGCGGTGCCGAGCTTCGAGCGGAACCGGGCCAGGGCGTACGACGCGGGCAGCGCGACCAGCACGGTGAGCAGCGCCGAGGCGAGCGAGACCTGGAGGCTGTTCAGCGCGGCCCGGCCCAACTCCTGCTCGGTGAACGCCTGGACGAAGTTCTGCACCGTCGGGTTGGCGGGGATCAGGGTCGGGTGCAGCTGGACCAGCTCGCGGGGCGGCTTGAAGGCCGTCGAGACCAGCCAGACCAGCGGGAACCCGAGGAAGACCAGGTAGCCGGCCAGGGCAACGTACTGCAGCGCCCGCCCGGTGCGGCTCGGCTTTCCGAACATCACTGCCCTCCGATCAGGACTGCGGGGCTCGCAAGCTCACTCCTCGCACTGATCACGACTAGTTCGCCTCCCTCAACCGGCGACGGAGATACACGGCGAGCAGCGCCACGATGATCACGACCATCACGTTGCCGAGCGCGGCGGCGTAGCCGTAGTTGCCGTAGCGGAACGCCTCCTCGTAGGCGAAGAGCATCGGCAGCATGGTCTTGCCGCCCGGCCCGCCGGCGGTCAGCACGTAGACCAGGCCGAACGAGTTGAAGTTCCAGATGAAGTCCAGCGAGGTGATGGCCACGATCACCGGGGCCAGCGCGGGCAGCGTGACGTGCCGGAACCTGTGCCAGGTGCTGGCGCCGTCCACCGCGGCGGCCTCGTGCAGCTCGCGGCCGACCCCCTGCAGGCCGGCGAGGAGCACGACGGTGGTCTGCGGCATGCCCGCCCACACCCCGACGATGATCACCGCCGGCAGGGCGGTGCCGAAGTCGCCGAGCCAGTTGGCCCGCAGGCCGTCGGCGCCGACGCGGTGGAAGAACTCGTTCAGCAGGCCCGCGTCCGGGTGGTAGACCAGCTTCCACAGGATGCCGACCACCACCGGTGGCATCGCCCACGGCACCACGGCCAGCACCCGTGCCACGCCCCGGAAGCGCAACCGCTGGTTAAGCAGCAGCGCGAGCCCGAGGGCCAGCAGGAACTGCAGGACGGTCACCCCGAACGCCCAGAGCAGGCCGACCTGGAAGGAGTTCCAGAACAGCTCGTCGCCGAGCAGCTCGCGGTAGTTCGCCAACCCGGTGAAGCTGACCTCCACGTTGCGCCCGGCCCGGGCGTCGGTGAACCCGAGGTACATGCCGCGTACCAGGGGGAAGACCGACAGCACCAGGATCGGCAGCAGCGACGGCAGCAGCAGCAGGTAGATCATGGTCCGGTCGGAGCGGGACCGGCTGTGCCGACGGGCCGCTCCGGCCCGGTCGACGTCCGGCCGCTCGGCCACAGTCGTCAAGACGGCACCTCTTCGGTGGACGGACGGGGGGTGGTCGCGGCAGCCCGGCTGGAGGCGCGGACGACGAGGCTGGGCGACACCTGCTCGCGGCGGGGCGGCAGGGCGGGGTCGGCGATCCGCTGGAGCAGCAGTTCGGCCGCCCGGCGACCGCGCTCGGCCGAGCCGAGCGAGACGCTGGACAGTTGGGGGAACATCATCTGGGCCAGCTCGGTGTCGTCCATGCCGATCACCGCCACGTCCTCGGGCACCCGGTGCCCGGCGGCCAGCAGCGCGTGCAGCGCGCCGACCGCGATCAGGTCGTTGGCGCAGACCAGGGCGTCCGGGCGGGCCCGGGCGAGCAGCCGTTCGGTCGCCGCGCGGCCGGCCGCGTACTGGAAGTCGCCGACCTCGACCAGGCGTTCGTCGAGGGGAACGGCGTGCGCGGCGAGGGCGGCACGGAAGCCGGCGTCGCGGGCGGCGCCGGGGACGGTGTCCAGCGGGCCGTTGACGAAGCCGATCCGGCGCCGCCCGCTGGCCACCAGGTGCTCCACGGCCAGCGCGACGCCCCGCCGGGAGTCGGTACGCACGTTGTCGACGGGCGCGTCGGCGCCGAGCTGGCCGATCACCACCACCGGCACCGGACTCTGCACGAGCGCGGCGAGGTGGTCGTCGGTGACTCGGATCGGCGACAGGATCATGCCGTCGACGTAGCGGTTGGCCAGCCGGCGCAGCAGCGCGGTCTCGTTGGCGATCTGCCCGCCGGTGGCGTGGACCAGCAGCTGCCGCCCGGACGCGGCCACCACCGCCTCGATGGCCCGCATCATCGACACGTAGACCGGGTTGCCGATGTCCTCGACCGCGAGCGCGACCAGTCCGGTGCGCTGGGACTGCAACGACCGGGCGATGGCGTTGGGCACGTACCCGACCTCCGCCGCCGCGGCGCGGACCTTGCGGATGGTCTCCTCGCTGCCGCCGACACCGTTGAGCACCCGGGAGGCGGAGGCGATGGAGACACCGGCGCGGGCCGCGACGGTGTGGACGGTGGGCCGGCTGTCGGCCGACTCCGGTAAACGTTTACGACCCACGCCCTGGCACCTCCACCTGTTTCCTGTAAACGTTTCCGGGAGTCTGCGCCGCGTGCGGCGAGGAGGTCAAGGGCCCGTTACGAAAACGTTTCCAACCGGAGCGGCGCGCTGGTCAGCGCGTCATCGCCGGACTACCCGGGGTGTCCACGGAGCGGGACGACGCTGCGTGCGGGCCCGCGCGGGGGCCGGCGCGTCCGTCAGGACCGGCGTTCGCGCTCCTGGCTCAGCCGCTCGTCGAGCCGGCCCAGCTCGTAGATGGCGTTCAGGTTCGTCGGCAACCGGGTCACGTTGTCGACCAGGGGTTCCCCCGCGGGGTCGGGCGCGGGCGCGGGCGCGCCGGCCGGGCCCATCTGCGCGACGGCGGGCCGACGCCGGCGCAGGACGAGCAGCACCGGCACCGCCACGGCGGTCGCCGCCAGGCCGTAGAGAAGCCACCGCTCCGCCGGATCCCCGTCGCCGTCCGGCGGGGCAGCGACCGTGGACGCATCGCCCGAGGTCCCGGTCCGCCCGTTCGGGGCGGGCACCGCCGCCTTGCGCTCACCCGGCCCCTCGGCCGTCCGGCCCGGGTCGGCGACGCGGGTGGACGTGCTTGTCGACGTGGACGGGCCCGGCGCGACCGGCGCCGCCGACGGGCGGGGCGACGCCGGGGCGGTCGAGCCGGACGGGACCGGCGTCGGGGAGGCGCCCGGGGTGGCCCCACCCCCTCCGGTGAGCAGGTCGTCCACGACCTGCCCGATACCGCCGAGGAGGTCGCCGACCGGCCCGCCCGAGGCCGACGGCGTGGGCGCGGGAGCGAGCGCCAGGGTCAGGGCGAGTGCGGCCACGGCGGACATGGTTCACCTCGGAAGGGGTCGATGTGTCACGCACGGTACCGCACTGCGGGTGGTCGCCGCGTGACACCCCGGCGCGGCGGCCCGGCCGACGACGGACGGGGGGACGCCGCGCGCGGCGTCCCCCCGGGTCGTGGTCGTCAGACCGGCAGACCGCCGACCTGGGTGTTGATCCAGGACCGGATGGACGGCAGGTCGACGTAGATGGACGGGCCGGTGGCGCAGGTGGAGTTGTTGTTGCCGGACCGGCTGGTGGCGCCGATCAGGCTCCACACCCCGTTGATCCGGCGCACCTGCGGGCCACCCGAGTCGCCGTAGCAGGCGCCCGAGTTGCCGTTGGTGTTGTTGGTGCAGATCTCGTACGGGCCGTTGATGCCGATGCAGCGGCTGTCCGACACGATCGAGGTGTCCAGTTCGTACGCCACGGTCGGGGCGCCCCCGCAGCCGGGGGTCGGGCAGGTCTGGCCCCAGCCGATGATCCGGGTGGCGGTGCCGACCGCGCCCGAGGTGCTCGGGATCGGCGCCGGGGCGTAGCCGACCGAGCTGGACAGTTGCAGCAGCTTCACGTCGACGCTCGGGTGGTTGACCGCGCGGATCACGGAGACGACGGTGCCACCGCTGTTGCGGTAGATGCTGCCCACCCGCACCGAGGACGGCGTCGAGCAGTGCCGGGCGGTGACCGCCCAGTTGGCCTTGATCAGCGTGCCGGTGCAGCCGGAGACGTACACCATCCACGGGTAGTTCTCGGTGGCCGGCCGGCCGCCGACGATGTACGGCTCGATGTCGTCGCCGTCGTTCCACGAGTACGTGCCGGTGGGCACCGCGGACGCGGCCAGGCCGCCGGCGAACAGCGAGTTCACCCGGGACGCCTCGGTGGCGCTCGGGTACGCGTTGCGGCAGGAGACCGGGGCGCTGCTGCCGGACATCAGGTCGGAACACAGCCCGGTGCGCCGGTCCGGCAGGCCGAGGATGTGGCCCAGCTCGTGGCTGGCGATGCGGGTGCGGTCGTACCCCTGGTTGACGGCGGTCCAGCCCATCCAGATCCGGCCGGAGCCGAGCCCGGTGACCTGCGCCCGCGGCCAGCCGCTGTCGACGTAGATGGTGACGTTGCCCGGCGTGCGGGCCACCAGTTGGACGTTGCTGACCTGGCTGTTCCAGATGGCTGCGGCCTGGTCGAAGTTGGTGCGGAACTCGCCGGCCCGGCTCGCGTCGTAGTAGACGGTTCGGGCGGCGGCGGACGCGCTGGCGTCGGTGGCGACCTGCATTCCGGTTGCGGCCAGGACCGCCGCCAGCACGGCGCCCGCCGTGCGCAGCAGTTGTCGTCGGAACATACACGCACTCCCTGCGGTTGTCCGGCGGCGTGCCACCGCCGGTCATCGATGTACGTGAATGTTAGAACGGGGGCGGCCAATATGCGGCATAACGGAACCGTCATACCGGCGCCCCGCGAGTCCACCGCCACGCCAGGTCGAGGGCACCCCGTCCGCCACCGGTCCGCCGCCCCCGGCCGCCCCAACGACGACCGCGAGCGACACACGGGTGAGCGCCGACGGCGGCGGGCGGGCGGTCGCGCCGGTCAGGGCAGCGGGTCGGGAAGCATCGCCAGGGTGGCCGGCAGTTGCGAGTGCAGCGGCGCGGGCAGGGCGTCGCGGGTGAACCAGCCGATCCGGTCGAACTTGTGCGGCTCGCCGATGGCCACCTCCGCCGGATCCACCCGGACCGCGAAGAGCACCGCCACCCAGTGCGAGGGCGGGTCGTCGCGCAGCACGTTGCGCACGCCGAGCAGGGAGACCGACCGTGGCGTGGCCGCATACTCCTCGGTGACCTCGCGGACGACCGCCGCCTCGAAGCTCTCGCCGAACTCCAGCGCCCCGGCGCCGGTGTCCCAGGCCCCCGGCTCGTCCCGGGCACCGGCCGCGCGCCGGGCCAGCAGCAGCCGACCCGCGCCGTCGTGGCATACGAAGACGCAGGAGACCTTCGGCGTACGGCCGGTCATGCTCGTTCCTTCCGGTGGGTCAGGGCGCGGCGGCGGTGGTCGGCGCCTACCGCACGAAGCGGCCGGCGCGGTGGGCGCCCACCAGCCCCGCGTCGCGCAGCGCCCCCGAGGTGCGCCGACACCGTACCCGGGCCCAGCCCGCACCGGTCGGCCGGTTCCGTGGTCGAGGTCGGCGCCGCCCCGACCACCCAGCAGCGCCGCGGACACGAGCTGTTACGCGGGCGTTACCGCACGGCGAAGCTGCTGCCGTGAGGGCGTTCCACCGTGGATCCGACGACCCCGGCGACGAGGCCGGGCACCGACCGGGAAACGGAAGAACGGGAGAGGACGATGCGGATCAGGAATGGACTGACGGCCCTGGTCGTGGTGCTCGCCGCGCTGGTGGCCGGCGCCGGCACCGGCATGGCGGCGACCACGACGGCGGCGGCGACCGGATCGCCGTACTGCGGGATCATCTGGGGCAGCGCGGAGAAGTCGGCCGGCACGCCGAGCAGCGCCCCGCTGGTCGACGTGCGCACCGGGCGGCACGACTGCTTCGACCGGGTGGTGTTCGAGTTCGCCGGCCCGGTCACCGGCTACACGGTCGGCTACGGCGAGACGTGGACCGAGGGCGAGGGCCTGCCGCTGTCGCCGTACACCGCCGGCGACGAGCTGCTGCGGGTCTCGCTGCGGGCCCCGGCGTACGACGACGCGCACGTCGGCACCGTGCCCTACCGGGTCGGCGAGCACGCCGCGAACGTGCTGCGCCACCAGACGCTGCGGGACGTGGTCTTCGGCGGCAGCTTCGAGGGCTACACCACCTTCGCGGTCGGCGTGCGGGCCCGCCTGCCGTTCCGGGTGTTCGTGCTGACCGGCCCGGGCACGCACAGCCGGATCGTGCTCGACGTGGCGCACCAGTGGCATCAGTGACCGCCGCGGAACCGGGGGTCCGGCGCCGGCCGGGCCCCCGACACCGTCCGTTCCGCCAGGTCGGCGCGGGCCGTCGCGGGGCTACCCTCGGCTGGTGGAGGGCCGCGTGCTGGTCGTCGAGGACGATGCCTCCATCCGGGAGGTCACCGCACTCGGGCTGCGCCGCGCCGGTTTCCGGGTCGACACCGCGGTCGACGGGCGGGAGGCGCTGGCGGCGTGGCGTGCCCGGCCGCCCGACGTGATCGTGCTCGACGTCATGCTGCCCGGCCTGGACGGCATCGAGGTCTGCCGGGAGATCCGGCGCACCAGCGGCGTGCCGATCCTGATGCTGACCGCGCGCACCGACACCGTGGACGTCGTCGTCGGCCTCGAGTGCGGCGCCGACGACTACCTGCGCAAGCCGTTCGACCTGCCCGAGCTGGTGGCCCGGGTCCGGTCGGCGCTGCGTCGGGCGGGCGCCCCCGTCGTCGCCGCCGTCATCGAGGTCGCCGGGTTGGAGATCGACCCGGGCAGCTTCGTCGTCCGCAAGGACGGCCGGGAGGTGGCGCTGACCGCCACCGAGTTCCGCCTGCTGCGCGAACTCGCCGGCCGCCCCGGCCAGGTCTTCACCCGGGAGGTGCTGCTGGAGCGGGTGTGGCAGCACGGCTACCTCGGCGACTCCCGGCTGGTCGACGTGGCGGTGCAGCGGCTGCGCGCCAAGATCGAGGACGATCCCGCCCACCCCCGGCTCGTGCGGACGGTACGCGGGGCCGGCTACAAGCTGTCGCCGGGCTGAGGGAGGTGCGCGATGGCCGGACGCGCCGTACCGCCCGGACGCCTGCGCCGCCGGCTGACCATCGCGTTCGTGCTCGTCGCCGGCGTCTCCGCCGGGCTGCTGGCCGGCGGCTCCTGGCTGCTACTGCGGCAGGCCCGGTTCGACGCCTCGCTGCACCAGGCCGCCGCCGACGCCCGCTACCGGCTCGTCCTGGCCGGGCAGTTCCTGCCGCTGACCGAGGACCGTCGCGGCGAACTGCTGACCAGCTTCGAGGGCAGCGGCCGGCACGTGGTGCTGGTCGACGACGGGCAGCACCCCTCCCACCCGGCGTACGCGCCGCCGCTGGGGGCGCGGCTGCGGGCCGCCGTCGCCCAGGGGCAGCTCGGGTACGAGCGGTCGTCGCCGCAGGAGCGGCCCCGGCTGCTCGTCGTCGGTGGCCGCATCCCCGGCTCGACGGCCGAGCTGTACGTCGTCACCGTCGAGGACGACATCGCCGCCGACCTGGACCAGCTGCGCACGGCCCTGCTGGCCGGCTGGGTGCTGGTGGTGCTGCTCGCCGCCGCGGTGGGGCACACCCTCGCCCGGCGCACGCTGGAGCCGGTCGGCCGGGCCAGCCGGGCCGCGCGGGCCCTCACCGAGGGGCTGCTCGACACCCGCCTGCCGGTACGCGGGCGCGACGAGTTCAGCGACTGGGCCGCCTCGTTCAACGAGATGGCCGAGGCGCTGGCGGCGAAGATCGGGGCGCTCTCCGCGGCCCAGGCGCGGGAGCGGCGGTTCACCGCCGACGTGGCACACGAGCTGCGTACCCCCGTGACCGCCCTGGTGGTGGCGGCGTCGCTGCTGCGCGACCACCTGGACCAGCTGCCGGGCGACGCGCGGCGCGCGGCGGAGCTGCTGGTCGCCGACGTGGTCCGGCTACGCCTCCTGGTGGAGGACCTGATGGAGATCTCCCGGCTGGACGCCGGGCGGGAACGGCTCGCCGTCGCCGCCGTCGACCCGGTCGCCCTGCTGCGGGCGATCGTCGCGGCCCGAGGCTGGTCCGACCGGGTGCGGATCGACGGCGCGCCGGTGCCGCTGCGCACCGACCCGCGCCGGCTGGAGCGGGTACTGGCGAACCTCGTCGCCAACGCGGTCGAGCACGGCGGCGGCGAGATCCGGGCCGCGGTCGCCGGCGACGGGTCGCGGGTCGTCTTCGAGGTCAGCGACCAGGGCCCGGGCATCCCGGCGGAGCACCTGCCGCGCCTGTTCGACCGCTTCCACAAGGTCGACCCGGCCCGCGCCGGCCGGGGCAGCGGGCTGGGCCTGGCCATCGCCCGGGAGAACGCCCACCTGCTCGGCGGGCGGCTGAGCGTGCGCAGCGAGCCGTGGGTGGCCACCCGGTTCCGGCTGGACCTGCCCGCCGAGCCGGCGTCGGACGGTGCGCGGTGAGCCGGCACGCCGCGACCGTCGCCGCCCCTCCTGCCCGCCGAGCCGGCGTCGCGGACGGCCGGTGTGCGGTGAGCCGGCACGCCGCGGCCGTCGCCCTGCTCGCCGCCGCGCTGCTGCCCGCCGGCTGCGCCGCGCCCCGGTCCGGCTCGCTCGGCCCCGCGCCCACCGCGCCGCCGCCGGTCGCCACCCTGTCCGCGCCGGCGCCGCCCAGCTCGACCGCGGCGCCGCCGACGGCCGGCCCGGTCCGCTCCCCCACGCCCGCCGCGACCGCCGCCGCCCCGACGCGGGCGCAGACCGTCACCGTCGAGCTGTGGTACGTCCGGGACGGGCGGCTCGCGCCGACCCGGCGCACCCGGCCGGCCACGGTGGCGACGTCCCGGCTGGCGCTGGCCGAACTGGCCGCCGGGCCCACCCCGGCGGAGGCCGCCACCGGGCTGACCACCCTGCTGCCCGCCGGCGGCGAGGTCACCCGCATCGCCGATGGCGTGGCGACGGTCGCGCCCGCTCCGGCGGGCGGTGACGCGCCGACCCGGCGGCTGCGCGAGGCGCAGGTGGTCTACACGCTCACCCAGTTCCCCACCGTCGAGCGGGTCCGCCTCGCCGTCGGTCCCCCGGTCGGCCGGGCCGACTACGCGGACCTGCTGCCACCCGTCGTGGTCACCGGCCCGACCATCGGCGCACGGGTCGGCAGCCCGGTCACCGTCACCGGCACCGCCGACGTGTTCGAGGCCACCGTCACGGTCCGGGTGCTCGACGCGGCGGGCCGGACGGTGGCGACCGCCTTCACCACGGCCACCTGCGGCACGGGCTGCCGGGGCGACTTCCGGGTCACCGTCGCCTACCGGGTGCAGCGGGAGCAGCCCGGCACGATCGAGGCGTACGAGGTCTCGGCGGCGGACGGGACGCGCCGGCACGTGGTCGCGGTGCCCGTCACCCTCACGCCCGTCCGATCCTGAGCACCGGGCCGGCGCGTCGACGCGGGTGGCCCCCGCCGGTCACGTCCTCCCCGGTGCCGGCCACGTCACCGGGTCCCGGCGTCGGCGCCCGGGCCGTGGCCGGCGCGCCGCCGGCCGCCGTCACGCCGTCGCGGTGCTCACCCGCGCTGCCAGCGGATCTCGCCGCCCACGACGGTGGTCATGACCCGGGTGCGCAGCACCGCGTCCGGCGACTCCAGCCAGGGGTCGGTGTCCACCGCGATGAAGTCGGCCAGCATGCCGGGCGCGAGGACGCCCTTACGGTCCTCCTCGCCCGCGGCGTAGGCCGCGCCGAGGGTGTGGGCGGCGAGCGCCTCGGCCATGGTGAGCCGCTGCTCGGGCTGCCAGCCGCCCACCGGCGTCCCGTCGGGACGGGTACGGGTCACCGCGGCGTACAGGGCGGCGAAGGGGTTGGGGTGCTCGATCGGGGCGTCCGAGCCGAAGGCCAGGCCGACGCCGGCGTCGAGCATCCCGCGCCAGGCGTAGGAGGCCAGGTCGTGCCCGGCCAGCAGGGTGTCGACGAGGTCGATGTCGCTGGTGCAGTGCACGGGCTGCATCGAGGCGGCGACGCCCAGCCGGGCCATCCGGGCCAGGTCGCCGGGCCGCAGGTGCTGGGCGTGCTCGATGCGGTGCCGCAGCCCCGGCGTACGCCCGACGGCCTCGTAGGCGTCGATGACGAGGTGGTTGGCCTGGTCGCCGATGGCGTGCGTCGCCACGGCGATGCCGTTCTCCGCCGCCCTGGCGAAGAGCTTGACCAGGTCCTCGTACGGCGTGACGGCGATGCCGACGTTGGGGTGCTGGCCGGCGAAGGGCTCGCTCATGTGGCAGGTGTGCGAGCCCAGCGCCCCGTCGCTGAAGATCTTCACGGGCCCGGTGCGGAACCAGTCGTCGCCCTGCCCGGTGCGGCGGCCCTCGGCGATCGCCTCCTCCAGGTGGACCGACGGAATGGCCTTGTGTACGCGCAGCTTCAGCTCGCCGGCCTCCCGCAACTCCAGGTAGGCCGCCCGGCAGTCCTCGCCGTCGATGTCGTGCACGCTGGTCAGACCGAGGGCGAGCAGCTCGTCCTGCACGACGCGGAGCTGCTCGCGCAGGTCGCGGGAGACCATGAGGTCCTCCAGCGGGCGACAGGCCGTCTCGCGCAGGATGCCGGTGGGTTCCCCGCGCTCGTCCCTGACGATCTCACCGCCCACCGGGTCGGGGGTGTCGGCGTCGATGCCGGCCAGGCGCAGGGCCGCCGAGTTGGCCCACACCGTGTGGCCGTCCGCGTTCGGCAGCACGACCGGCAGCTCCGGACAGACCGAGTCCAGGGCGTACCTGTCCGGCTGCCTCGGCGGATCCCAGGTGTTGCTGTTCCACCTGCCGCCGAACAGCCAGGCGCCCGGTCGCAGCCGCGCCGCGTGCGCGGCGACCATGGCCAGCGCGTCGTCCAGGGAACGCACGTCGCGCAGGTCCACCGCGTCCAGACTGTGGGCGTACTGCGCGGTGTGGATGTGGGCGTCGTAGAGACCGGGGAGCACGGCGGCGCCCGCCAGGTCGACCAGCTCCGCGCCGGGTCCCGCGGCGGCGCGCACCTCCGCCTCCGTGCCGACGGCCAGCAGTCGCTCGCCGGCCACGGCCATGGCCCGGGCCGACGGGTTGCCGGCGTCCCCGGTGCGGATGGCGGCGTTGCGGTACACGCGGATGCTCATGTCACCTTCAGGGGCTCGAGTGATGGATGACCACCCACTGTAGGAGTGGCGGAGAGAAGTCGGAAGACATCGCCCCGGTCGCCCGTAACCGGCCCCGACGGCGGTGGGCGCGACCGGCATGCGACCGCGCCCACCGATGCTTCCGGACAGCGACGGGTCAGCGACGCGGGAGGAAGACGAACCGCCGCTCACCGTTGGTCGCGGCAGGCAGCGAGAATCCTCCGATTCCCGGCAGCGACAGGAACGGGATCTGGGTGTCCTGGGGAAGCTCCTCGATCTTCCCGGTGCCGACCGCGACGGTGACAGGCACCGTCGCGTCTCCCCCTCGCCGGTGGCCGTACGCGGTGCCGTCGTCGTCGACGGACACCAGGTGGACGCTCTCCTGATCTCCGACTTCCCAGAGGCAGTGGCCCTTGCCCGTCTCGAGGTCGAAGGCGAGGGTTCCGCCGACGGCGTAGCGGCCGTTCGGCGACAGAACGGGATCGTAGGAAAGTCCGCCCAATCCGCCCTGTGGGTCGCACACGACGGACGCCTTCAGCTTTCCGGACTTCAGGTCGTGCACGGCTGCCACCGAGATGCCGCCCTGCTTCCTCAGGCCCTTCTCGGCGTTCCAGAGGGAGAAGACGTGCTCCCCGACGACAGCGAACACCCGGCCGTTCTCGTACTTGCTGACGAACTGCAGGTCGGCGCCCGGTGGAAGGGCGTCGCTGGCCTGCCAGACGCCGGGGACGCCGAAGCCGGCCGGGCTGAGCGTGACGACCGGGCCGTCCGGGGAGAGCCCTGCCACCCGACCGCTGATGCAGCCCGTCTGCTCGCAGTAGGGCAGTCGCACGCTCTCGTCGTACGTCTTGACGCGGTCCTTCGACAGGTCGATCGCCGCGGCGTGCGAGATGCCCTTGTCCTCCCAGCTGACCAGCAGCCCGTTCCCGCCGTCGACGACCTTCGCCGGGCCGTAGGCATCCATCGGCACGGTGCGGGTGTGGGCGGCCGCGACCTCCGTTCCGGAGGAGTCGGCCGGGTAGGCGACGAGGGAGACCGTGTCCTCGTCCGTGAACCGAGGGGTGTACGCCCAGACGACCACGTACTCACGGCCCTCCTCGTTCACGACGAGGAGTTGGGGGAGGTACGACGGATCGGGCTTCACGTCCTCGGGAAGGGCCGGCGGCTGCCACTGCTGGCTGCTCCAGCGGGGCGCGCCGGTGACGGCGTCGCGAGCCTCGACGACGTAGCCCTCGCCCTTCTTCTGGAGGAAGGCGACCACGCCCGCCTTCGCCGCGGCTCCCACCGTCAGGTTCTCCGCGTTCTCCGGCAGCCAGCCGACGGTCTCCTGCCAGCCCTTGGCGGTGTCGAACCCCTCCGGCGCGTTCACCACGGGCTGCGGAGACGCCCCAGCGCTCGGCGACGAGCCACCCGGATCTCCGCCGCGCGCCCTGCTGTCGGCACCGTCGCCACAGGCTGCCAGCATCGCGGCCGCCACCATGATGGTGACGGCCCTTCCCATACCCCTCATGCACACCTCCCCAGAGCGCGGAGGCGTTCCTGGTACCGCGCCTCCCGCAAGATCATCCAAATCGCCGGGAGGGGAGCCTGTCAAAACGGATGGGCTCCGGCATGAGCACGGTGGCCGCGATCGGCGACCGGTACGAGCAGGTGGAATCCGGCCTCGTCGCCGCGGACAGTGGCCATCATGGCCATGATCACATCCCGGCCGTCAACGTGGTCGCCGCGCACGCCGGGCGTTCGGCCGCCGGCGGCACGGGCCGGGGCAGCGTCGCGGCCGTCACAGGCCGGCGCACGGGTCATCGCCCACCACGCAGCCCTCGGGCGCCTTGGTCGCAGGATCGCTGTCACGGACCTCGAACGTGAACGTCCGCGACTGTCCCGCCTTCACGGGCGGCCCGGTGAAGGTGACGGCCTGCCCGTCCTGCCGCCAGTCGGCCCCGCTGGCGTCGGAGACCCGGCCGCCCTCGGCCAGCGTCACCACCACCGTCCAGTCCTTCGCGGCCGCGCCACCCGAGTTGTCGACCACCACCTCGCCGGTGTAGCCGAAAATCCGGGACGGGGGCGACACCGTCTCGTAGCGGGCGGTCACGGCCGGCTCCGACGGCGCGGCGGAGGTGGGCGTACGCGAGGGCCTCGCCGTGGGGGTACGGCTCGGGCGGGTGGCGTCCGGGGTGGCGGTCCGGGTGGGGCGGGCGGAGGCGGTCGACCGGGGCGAGCCGCTCGGGGTGGTCGTGGCGCTGGGCGTCGGCGCGGACGCCGGCCCGGCGGCGCGGTCCGGCTCGGCCGGCAGCACCGCCCACACCGCCACCCCGGCGGCCAACGCGGCGCCGGCCAGCCCGGCGACCAGCAGCGGCCGGCTACGACGGCCGGCCGACGCCGGCTCGCCGTCGAACGCCTCCGTGACCGGCATCTCGGCCGTCATCCCTGCCTCGCCACGGCGCAGGTCCACCTCCTGGAAGGCCAGCCAGTCGAGGATCGCGGGCAGCCGATTGGTCAGCGCCTGCCGGTAGCACTCCGCGCGGCGCTCGCGCTGCTCGTCGGCCCAGACGCCGTGCTCCAGCACCTCGCGGACCGACAGCCGACAGCCCTCGGCGGTGGCGGTGACGGCACAGGTCAGCCGGCTGCGCCGGCCGCCCTCGAGGCACCGCAGCGCGATCAGCTCCGGCTCCTGCCGTTCGGTGACCTCCGCGTCGACGGCGGCGCCGAAGCCGGGCAGCCCCGCCGTGCGCAGCAGCAGCCGGTTCCGCGTCCCCGCCATCATCTCGACCTCGGCGTACCACCGGGCGAGCAACTCACGATCCGTCAATGCGCGCCACACCCGCTCGGCGGGGTGGAACAGGTCGACCTCCGTGCCGATCTCGCTCACGGCGAGACTCTACGATCCCGGGCGCGGGACCGCCGGGCGGGGCGGCACCGACGGGCGGATCCGACGTCCATCCCGGACGCCCACATCCGCCTATGCGCGGGCCGCCCCGGCGCGGCCCCGGCCTCGCTGCGAGCGGAGGACTCGAACCTCCATCGCCCGTTCCAGAGACGGGTGTGCTGCCGATTGCACCAGCTCGCAAGGGGTTCCGTCCCGCGTCGCGGGTCCGGACCGTGCCCCGACCAGGATTCGAACCTGGGCTCTCCGGTTTCGTAGACCGGCGCTCTCTCCGCTGAGCCACCGGGGCGGAAGACCGGCGCCCGCCCCTCCTGGGCGCCGGTCGGCGGTCATCCCTTAACGCAGACGACCTGCTTGAGGTGCGCCACCACCTCGACCAGGTCCTCCTGCTGCGCCATCACCTGGGTGATGTCCTTGTACGCGCCGGGGATCTCGTCGACCACCCCGGCGTCCTTGCGGCACTCCACGCCGGCGGTCTGCGCGGCGAGGTCGGCGGTGCTGTACGTCCGCTTCGCCTGCGCCCGCGACATCCGCCGCCCGGCCCCGTGCGACGCGGAGCAGTACGCGTCCGGGTTCCCCTTGCCCCGCACGATGTACGACCCCGTGCCCATCGACCCGGGAATGATGCCCAGGTCCCCCCGACCGGCCCGGATCGCCCCCTTGCGGGTCACCAGCACGTCGACGCCGTCGTAACTCTCCTCCGCCACGTAGTTGTGGTGGCATGAGGTCGGCTCGTCGTAGCGCACCTGCGGAAACTGCTCCCGCACCACGCCGCAGAGCAGGGCGAGCATGACCGCCCGGTTGCGCCGCGCGTACTCCTGCGCCCACCACAGATCCCGGCGGTAGGCGTCCATCTCCGGCGTACCGGCGAGGAACACCGCCAGGTCCCGGTCGGGCAGGTCGGTGTTGTGCGGCAGCCGCCGGGCGACGGCGATGTGCCGCTCCGCCAGCTCCTTGCCGATGTTGCGGGAGCCGGAGTGCAGCATCAGCCACACCCGGCCCTCGTCGGCGCCGCCCTGCTCCAGGCACACCTCGATGAAGTGGTTGCCGCCGCCGAGCGTGCCCAGCTGCCGCTGGGCCCGCGTCTCCAGCTGCGCCACCCGCCGGTCGAGGCCGGCGAACCGGCGCCAGAAGTCGTCCCAGCCCGACTGCTCCAGGCCCCGGATCCGGCGCGGGTCGACCGGCTTCTCCCGCTGAGCGAACCCGACCGGGATGGTGGCCTCGATCGCCGACCGCAGCCCGGCCAGGTCGTCCGGGAGGTCGGCGGCCGTCAGCGAGGTGCGGACCGCGGACATGCCGCAGCCGATGTCGACGCCGACGGCGGCCGGCGAGACGGCCTGCCGCATCGCGATGACGGAGCCGACCGTGGCGCCCTTGCCGAAGTGCACGTCGGGCATGACCGCGACGCCCTCCACCCACGGGAGCGCGCCGATGTTGCGCAGCTGCTGGGCGGCCTGCGGCTCGATGCCGTACGGGTCGGTCCAGACCCGGACCGGCGCGCGGGTGCCCGCGAGCGGGGTGAAACTCATGGTCGTCTCCTCGTGTCGTCGGCTGGTCGGCGCCCGTCTCGGCGCGACCGGAAGGATCGACGACCGCCCGGGAATCGAACCCGGTGGGAGGGGGTGTGCGCGACCCCCTCCGCGCCCAGCGCGCGGCCGGCCCGGCGGGCGCGCGGCCCGCCGGGTGGAGCGGTTGGCCGGATTCGAACCGGCGGTCTTCACCGTGGCACGGTGACGCGCTGACCTTGCTGCGCCACAACCGCGTGCCGGCGACGCCGCTCGGGTGTCGCCGCGTAGGCCGTACGGGGTTCGAACCCGTGACCTCCCGGCTGAGGACCGGGCGAGCTTCCGTTGCTCCAACGGCCCGTGCGGGGTTCCGGGTGGACGAAAAAGCCGCCCGGTCCCCGGTGGGGTGGGCGGCTGCGCGTACGCGCTGGCGCTAGTCGCGCCGCCACCCCGGCTGCC
Organism: Micromonospora sp. NPDC047465; assembly: GCF_040643125.1. Taxonomy (NCBI): domain Bacteria; kingdom Bacillati; phylum Actinomycetota; class Actinomycetes; order Micromonosporales; family Micromonosporaceae; genus Micromonospora; species Micromonospora sp. NPDC047465. The sequence goes on along the minus strand of NZ_JBEYTP010000049.1, from coordinate 16,365 downwards.
GGCCCTGCTCGGGACGGCACTGGCCTAGGGCACGCTCCCCTGTGGACTGCGAGGCACCGCTGTGCGGGGTCGGCCACACGGCGTCGGTGCGGGTGCGCTGCGACACGGCGTACTCCCCTGGGTCGTTCGGTTGACCTTGCACCGATGACGGTAGGCGCGCCGGACGGTGGTCGCAATGAATATTCGCGTGCGGGCGCCAGGGGGCACCGGCCAATGAGGCGCGCGGTCACAGAGAGGCCGCATTCAACTTCCCTATCACTCCCTATCTGCACTAGATTAGGGAGTGATGAATGAGGAAATGTACTCTGTCGAGCAGGTGGCCGAGCGGCTCGGCCTGCACGTGCGCACCGTGCGCGGCTACATCCGCGCCGGCCGGCTGAGGGCGGTGCGGATCGGCAAGCAGTACCGGATCGCCCGCGCCGACCTCCACGCCCTGACCGGACGGCCGGAGCCTGCCCGTCCCGCCGCGGGCCCGGCGGTGGAGGTGTCGAGCATCGTGCAGATCGACGGCGTCGACCGGAGCGCGGCCGACCGGCTCGGCACGCTCGTCCTGGCCGGGGCGAACACCGGCCACGGCCCCGGCCACCCGCTGCGCGTCCAGACCGTCCACGACCAGGAGCGACACCGCATGAAGATCGTGATACTCGGCGGCGCCGCCGCCACCGCCGAGCTGCTGCGCCTACTCGACGCAGTGCTCGACGGCGGCAACGGCCTGCTCACCCGGGAGGTCGGGAATGCCTGACGTGGTGCGGGAGCGGGTCGGCGTGCCGGTGTTGGTGTGCGACCCGGACGGCCCGCCGGTGGCCACGGTGCAGGACGCGCTGGACCTGATCGGCGCGGCCTTCCTCGGCGCCGAGGTGGTGGCCGTGCCCGCGAGTCGGCTGGACCCGTCCTTCTTCTCCCTCGGCACCCGCTTTGCCGGCGAGATCATGCAGAAGTTCGTCAACTACCGCGTGCGCCTGGTCGTCGTCGGCGACATCTCCCGACACCTCGCGTCCAGCGCTGCCCTGCGCGCCCTCGTCCAGGAGTCGAACCAGGCCGACCACGTGTGGTTCGTCCCCGACCTCGACGCGCTCGACGACCGGCTGCGGGCCACGACTCGGCGGACCGGCCCGGCAGCCGGCTGAGCCACCGCCCCGGTAGCGCCGGCCGAGGATGGGCTACGGTCGACGACCGTGGCCCTGATGCGTGCTGACTTCTACTCCGAGGTGCTCGGTCTCAACACCTCGATGACGGTGCTCCTGCCGCAGCGGACCTCCTCGCAGATCGGCCTGGCCGGCAGCGCCCCGGACGGGGACCCGCCCGTGCTCTACCTACTGCACGGCCTGTCCGACGACGACACGATCTGGCTGCGCCGCACGTCCATCGAGCGGTACGTCGCACCGCTCGGCCTGGCGGTGGTGATGCCCCAGGTCGGGCGCAGCTTCTACAGCGACGAGGAGCACGGCAACCGGTACTGGACCTTCCTCAGCGAGGAGTTGCCAGGGCTGTGCCACCAGTTCTTCCGGCTCTCAGCACGCCGGGAGGACACCTTCGTCGCCGGGCTCTCGATGGGCGGCTACGGGGCGCTGAAGTGGGCGCTGCGCGACCCGGGCCGGTTCGCGGCGGCGGCGAGCCTGTCCGGCGCTCTCGACGTGGCCGGCCGCCGGCACGATCCGGTTCACCCGATCGACGCCCAGGTCTGGCACACCGTCTTCGGCGAGCGCACCGTCACGGGCAGCGACGACGACGCCGTCGCCCTGCTCGACAAGGCGGGCACCGGCCTGCCCGCGCTCTACGTCGCCTGCGGCACGGAGGACTTCCTGTACGGGGACAACCTGACCTTCGTCGCGGCGGCCCGCGAGCGGGGCGTCCCGCTCACCGTGGACTTCTCCCCCGGCGCGCACGACTGGGCGTACTGGGACGCGAAGATCCAGGACGTGCTGGCCTGGCTGCCGCTGCGCGGCGACGGCTGACCGCCACGCCCAGGCTCCCCGCTGCCGTCGGTGCCCCTCAGGCGCCGACGGTGCCGTCGATGCCCTCGCGCAGGAAGTCGGCGTGGCCGTTGTGCCGCGCGTACTCGTGGATCAGGTGCAGCATCACCAGCCGCAGCGACACGTCCTCGCCCCACCTGGCGTTGTGGCCGGTCACGTCGAGCGACTCCGCCTCCCGCTCGATCCGGCGGGAGTGCGCGACCTCCCGCTGCCAGGCGTCGAACGCCTCCGCCCGGGTGGCGCCGCTGGCGTCGTACGCCACCTGGAAGTCGCCGGAGTCCGACCAGACCAGCGGGATGTCCTCGCCGTCGATGGTCCGCCGGAACCAGTTGCGCTCCACCTCCGCCATGTGCCGGACGAGGCCGAGCAGCGACAGCGTGGACGGGGGCATCGACTGCCGGCGCAGGTCCTCGTCGGACAGCCCGTCGCACTTCATGGCGAGGGTCGCCCGGTGGTAGTCGAGGAAGGCGCGGAGCATCTCGCGCTCGCCCCCGGTGAGCGGTGGGCCGATGCGTTCGGTAGTGGTCACTGCGGGCTCCCCTCGCCCGACGACGCGCCGCCGTCGGAGTGTCCTGCGGGCCCCGCGCGGCGGCGCCCTCCCGAGGTGATCATGCCGGACGGGCCCGCCCCGCGCCGCATCGCGTCCCGCCGCGCACCTCGCCGGGACCGGCCCGTGCCCCGCCGCGCCGATCGCCCGCCGCGCCGGTGGACCGCTGCGCCGGCTATCCGCCCGGCACGGAGGTGCGGGCCACCGGCACGTCGAAGTACGTGTCCGGCCAGGGCTCGTCGCGGTAGCGGTAGTGCCACCACTCGCGGTCGTAGTTGACGAAGCCGCCGTCGGTCATCAACTGCCGCAGCAGCCGCCGGTTGTCCCGCGCGGTGCCGGTGATCCCGGCCGAGTCGGTGTGCGCGAGCGGGTCGAAGCAGTCGAAGCCGGTGCCCATGTCGACGCTGCTGTCGCCGAACCGCTGCCCGCGGGGGGCAGTGCAGGAGACCAGCGGCTGGCCTGGGGCGTACGGGGCCTGGGTGGGGGTCGGCACGTCGACCAGGGTCAGGTCGACCGTGCTGCCCCGGCTGTGCGCCGTGGGTGCGCCGATGTACCCCTCGTCGAACAGCTTCGACTTCGCCACCCGGGGATAGAATTCCGCCTTCATCTGCTGCTCGCCGGGCTGCCTGGCCCAGCTGACGAAGTCGTCGGCGGCGCGCCGGGGGCGGTAGCAGTCGTACACCTTCAGGCTGCGGCCCCGGGCGAGCGCGGCGCCCTGCACCCGGCGCAACGCCTCGGCGGCCCGCCGGGTGAGCAGGCAGAGCGGTTCGGGGTAGCCGGCGACCGGCCGGCCGACGAAGTTGTGCGTGGTGGCGTACCGGATGTCGGTGCGGATCCTCGGGTCGACGTCGGTGAGGACGACGAAGTCCGGTGGGCGCGGCGTCACGGTCGCGCTCGGGGCCGCCGACACCGACACCGACACCGACGGCGACGGCGACGGCGACGGCGACGGACCGGGCCGGGTGCAGGCCGGCGCCAGCGCCGCGACCACCACGGCCACGGCGAGGGCCCGGGCGGCGGCGCCGCGGGGCCGCCGGCCGGCCCGGCCCGCCCTGTCCACGCCTCCTGTCTACCAGGGTGCCGGCCCGTCGGCCCCCGGGTCCGGCGACAGGCGTACGCGCGGGAACCGCCAGCTCCGCCCGGCCGAGGGGCGGCCGGGCGGGGTGGTGGAGACGGTCAGTGGTGGTGCCGGACGGCCCGGCGGATGTCGACCGGCAGTGCGGGCGCGCCGTCGACCGGCGCCGGGTCCTCGACCGTGGGGGCGATCCCGCCGGCGGCGATCCGGTCGAGGGTGGCCAGGCCGGCGGCGTCGATCGAGCCGAAGACGGTGTAGTTGGGGCGCAGCGCCGAGTCGGACTGGACCAGGAAAAACTGGCTGCCGTTGGTGTCCGGGCCGGCGTTGGCCATGGCGAGCGTGCCCCGGGCGTAGAGCCGCCGCACGCCGGTCGGGTCGGTCGGTGCCGGCGGCAGGTCGGTGGGCAGTTCGTCGAGGTACCGGTAGCCCGGGCCGCCCGAGCCGGTGCCGGACGGGTCACCGCACTGGAGCACCTTCAGCGTCGGGTACGCGGTGAGCCGGTGGCAGGAGGTGCGGTCGTAGAAGCGGTGCCGCACCAGGTGCAGGAAGCTCTGCACGGTGCACGGCGCGGCTTCGCGGTCGAGCGTCAGCCCGATGGGCCCCTGGTTGGTCCGCAGCGTCACCCGCACCGTGCCCCGGTCGGGGGTGCGCCTCGGGTCGGGCGGCAGCGGAACCGGCCGGGCGGCCGGCTCCTCCGGCGTCTCGGTGTAGGCGCACGGTCCGGGCGTGATCCGGGGACCGGTGGCGGAGCCGGGCGGGGACCCGGCGGGCGCGGCGACCGCGGCGGCGCCGCCACCGGTCACCAACGCGCCCGCCACCAGGGCCACCCCGGCGAGGCGGGTCAGCGTGCGGGCCGGTCGGCGGGGCGCCGCGATCGACGGCGGGACGGGGTGCGGTCGGGATTCGCTCGGCACGTGGATCCTCCCTGGACGTGTGGCACCAGAACGACCGGAGTCTATGGACCCCGTCGTCGGTTGTCGATCCGCTCCGCACCCGCGGCGACCTGCGGCAGGTGGGTGGCCACAAGCACCCGGTGGCTGCGGCGACGCACGTCCTGCCCGCGGTCAGGGGGTCCGGCGCCGCCCCGCCCGGCGCCGCCGGAGCAGCGCCACCGCCGCCAGCCCGAGCACGGCCACCGCGAGCGCGGCCGCGGGCCACCGTCCGAGCAGCCCGTCCTCCAGCGGGCCGCTGGCCGCGGCCGGACGAGGTTCGCCGGTGGCGGCGAGCGCGGGCGGCGTGGCGGCCGCCGAGGCGGCCAACTCCCCCGGCTCGACGAGCCGGCCGACGGCGGAGTCCCGGGGCAGCGAGAAGCCCCAGTCGAGCAGCGCGGCGCCCTGCTCCCAGCCCCGCGCGGGCCGCGGTTCGGCGCCGAGCAGCGTGACGACCAGCCGGCGGCCGCCCCGGTGGGCCGCCCCGACGTAGGTGTGCCGGGCCAGATCGGTGAAGCCCGTCTTGCCGCCGAGCGCCCCAGGGTAGCGGTAGATGAGCTGGTTCTCGTTCTGGATCTCGAAGCCCTTGGTCCGCTGCGCCGGCTGGGCGGGAATGCGGTGGGTCTCGGTCAGCGCGTACCGGCGGAAGGTGGGGTCGGCGAAGCAGGCCCGGGCGATGAGCGCCAGGTCGTACGCGCTGGTGAACTGACCCTTCCCGTCGAGGCCGGACGGGGTGACCGCGTGGGTCTGCAGGGCGCCGAGCCGGTGCGCCTCCTCGTTCATCGCCCGTACGCCGCCAGCCATCCCGTCCGGGCCGCCGCCGAGGCGGGCCAGCAGGTTGGCCGCCTCGTTGCCGGACTGCAGGAGCAGCCCGAGCCAGACGGTCTCGATCCGGTAGCGCCCGCCGGCGACGAGCCCGACGGCGGAGGAGCCCGGCTCGATGTCCATGTCGCCGTCGGTGACGGTGACGACCTGCTTCGGGTCGAGCCGGGGCAGCATGGTGGCCGCCAGCAGCAGCTTCTGCACGCTGGCGGGGGTGCCGTACTCGTGCGGGCCGCAGCCGCCCAGCACCTGGCCGGTGTCCAGGTCGGCGACCAGCCACGAGGTCGCGGTGACCGCCGGCGGTCGCGGCACCCCCGCGGGGACGACCAGGCCGGCGGTGGCCAGCGCCGGCCCGCCCACGGCCCGCTCCTCGGGCACGGCCGGCGGCGGCGACGGGCGCGGCGGCCGGGACACCGCCGGCGCGGGCGCTTTCGGGCACGGCGCCGGCGGCACCGCGCCGGACACGCCCGTCACGGCGGCGGTACGCGCGGTCGGGGCGGCCGCCACCGGGGCGGGCGCGCCGGCGGCGAGGAGGACGGCGGTCGCCGTGGCCGCCAGCAGCCGAACCTTCATGCCCCGCACCCTAGTCGGCACGATCCGGGGGCCGGGCCGGCTTCCCGATGCCCCGGCGGCCGGCGTGGCGGCGGAAACCGTGGGGTCCGCCGGCGCGGGCGACCCGGCGGCCCGGATTCCGGGACCATCGGCCCTGCCGCCGGGCGGGTCCGGCGCGGATGCTGGTAACCGAAAGCGGTAGACGATCTTCCGGTTTGCGCGAGGGTCGCCGCCGCACGGACTGCCCCGCCCGGCGCACCGGCGCGCCACCCCACCCGGAAGGACGCACGATGGAAGGCCACTCGCTGACCCGCCTCGCCGACGAACAGCTCGCCGCCGCCCGGGAGGCCGACAGCGGGCGCAGCGCCCACAACCTGCACCGCGGCCGGGATCGCCGGCTGCGGCAGACGCTGCTCGCGCTCCGGGGCGGCCGCTCGCTCGACGAGCACGACAGCCCGGGCGAGGCGACGCTGCAGGTGCTCCGGGGGCAGGTACGCCTGGTGGCCGGCGACGAGTCCTGGGAGGGCCACGCCGGCGACCTGGTGGTCGTCCCGCCGCGGCGGCACGCGCTGCACGCCGTGACGGACGCCGCCGTCCTGCTCACCGTGACGCCACGCCCGTGACCGCCGTCCCCGCCCGCCGTCGCCGCCCGGCCGGACCGCCCACGGCGACCACCACCGGCCGCGCGCGGGCCGGGGGCCGGTCACCCGGCTGGCTGCCGCCGCAGCACGGCGCCTGGGCGATGCTGCTGCTGCCGTTCCTGGCGGCGGTGACCGTCACCGGCCCGCACCCGCTGCACCTGCCTCTGCTCGGGGCGGTGCTCGCCGCCTACCCGCTGTCGTACTTCGGGTTGCAGGCGGTCAAGACCGGCCGGTTCCGGCGGGTACGCCCACAGTTGGCCGCGTACGGCGTCGCCACCACGCTCTGCGCCGCGCCGGTGCTGGCGGCCCGGCCGGCGGTCCTCGCGTACGCGCCGCTCTACGGCGTCCTGGCCGCCGTCAACGCCGGCTACGCGCGTCGGCGCCGGGACCGGGCGCTCGTCAACGACCTCGCCTTCGTGGCGCAGTGCGGGCTGCTCGGGTTCCTCGTCGCCACGGTCGCCGGGGTGCCGCCGGCCCGGGTGTCCGGCGCGACGGTGGTGGCGCTCGGCTACCTCGTCGGCACGATCCTGTACGTCAAGACGATGATCCGGGAGCGGGACAGCGGTCGGTACCGGTGGGCGTCCTGGACGTACCACGGCGTCGCCGCGCTCGCCGCGGCGCTCTGGGCGCCGACGCCGGTCGCCCTGGTCTTCGCGGCGCTGCTGGCCCGGGCCGTCGCGCTACCCGGGCGCCGGCTCACGCCGAAGCAGGTGGGGCTGGTCGAGACGGCGTACACCCTGCTGGTGCTGGCGGCGGTGGCCTTCTGAACCGGATACCCGGCCGGTTGGTCGTGCGGCGGCAGGGCGACGGCGTCCGCGATCCGCCGATCCCCGCACGGCCGCCCGGGTGGGTACATTCGACCCCGATGGACATCGACGGTGCGGTCAGGCGCTTCCTCTTCCTCCTGGGTAGTTCACGCCCCGGTGGCAACACCGAACTCCTGGCCCGACGCGCGGCAGCCGCGCTGCCGGCCGGTGTCGAGCAGCGCTGGCTCCGCCTGGCCGACCATCCACTGGCGCCGTTCCACGACATCCGACACGGCCAGTTCCCTCCCCCGCCGTCCGGCAACGAGGCGCTGCTGCTGACGGAGACCCTTGCCGCGACCGACCTGGTGATCGCCTCACCGGTCTACTGGTACAGCGTCAGCGCCCCGACCAAGCTCTACCTCGACCACTGGTCGACCTGGCTGCGGCTGCCCGGTGTCGATTTCCGGCCCCGCATGCGCGGCCGCACGATGTGGGCGATCAGCGCCCTCAGCGACGAGGACCCGGCCAAGGCGGACCCGATGGTGAACAGCCTGTGGATGAGCGCCGACTACCTCGGCATGCGATGGGGCGGTGCGCTGCTCGGCCACGCCGACCGCCCCGGCGACGTGCTCGGCGATGCGGCCGCACTCCGCGCCGCGGACGCCTTCTTCGCCTCGACGGCGCTCGGCGAGGCACGGGACGGGCGGGTCGCGGGGCGCGCGTCCGGCTGACCGCCGGTCATGGCCAGGGCCCCGGCCGGCCGGCCGGACAACACCACGTCGGTTGTCTCACAAGCCGTTGCCCGCGGCGTCCCCACCGACTAGAACCGGATCACGATCGCCCGGACGTTCCGGCGACGGTGGCGAGGTGATGGCCGTGGCTCTGATTTCCTACGACGACACCGACGCGGCCGCCTTCGCCGCCACCCGGGAACTGCCGCGCAGCGGGCTGGACCGGTGGCGGCACGCGGTGGGGCAGCACCTGCGGTCCCGCGCCGGGACGACCGTGCTCGACCTCGGCGCCGGCACGGGGGCGTGGGCCGGCGCCTTCACCGACTGGTACGGCGTCCGGGTGGTGGGCGTGGAGCCCGCCGGCGCGATGCGATCCCGCGCCGCCCATCGGCCGCTGCTCGCCGGCGACGCCCTCGCGCTGCCGCTGCGCGACTCCACGATGGACGCCGCCTGGCTGTCCACGATGATCCATCACGTCGCCGACCTGGACGCGGCGGCCCGCGAGCTGCGCCGGGTGCTCCGGCCGGGCGCGCCCGTGCTGATCCGCTCGCCGTTCCCCGGCCGGCACCAGCGGATCGCCCTGTTCCACTGGTTTCCCGAGGCGGTCCGGGTGCTGCGGCGCTACCCGGACCTCGCGCGGGTGCGCTCGGCGTTCGCGGCGGCCGGGTTCACCGTGAGCAGCGTCGAGCCGGTCGCGCAGACCACCGCCGCGTCGCTGGCGGAACTCGCCGAGCGCCTCGACCGCCGGGCCCACACCCCACTTCAGTTGATCACCGACGAGGAGTACGCCAGCGGCCTGGCGCGGCTGCGGGCCGCCGCCCGCGAGGCGACCGGCCCGGTCGTCGACCACCTCGACCTGCTGGTGCTGCGCTGAGTCAGGCCGGCAGGGTCGGGTCGCGGTGCCGCAGGTAGTCGTACAGCGCCGCCGAGGCGCGCAGCCGCCGCAGGCTGCGCCGGTGCAGCTCCTGCTCCCGCCGGGCCAGCTCCGCGTGGACCCGTTGGGCGCTGCCGGTCGTGCGCATCTCGTCGAGCACGGCCGCGATGATGTCGAACGGGTACGCGCCCCGGCGCAGCAGCGCGACGACCTGCGCGGCACGCAGTTCGGCCTGGTCGTACACCCGGTAGCCGGTGCCGCGCTCGCGGACCGGCCGGACCAGGCCGCGGTGCTCCCACAGCCGTAGCTGGGAGGTGCGGACCCCGACCAGGTCGGCGACCGCGCCGATGCGCACCCCGCGCCGCGGCGCCGGCAGGGTCGCCGGCGGGCTGGTCACCACGGTCTCGAACGCGCCGAGCACCCGCCGGATGTCCGCCCGCTCGCGGTCCAGCTCGGCGTGGCCTCCGTCGAGCGCCGCCAGCGCCGCCGACAGGTCGCCCCGGTGCACGGCGGCCATGATCTCCCGGGTACGCGCCCAGCCGTGGCCCTCGGCCATCCGGCGGGCCACGGCCAGCGCCCGGAGGTGGTCGGCGGTGAAGATGCGGTAGCCGGCGGGGGTGCGTTCGACCGGTGGCAGCACGCCCAGGTCGACGTAGTTGCGGACCTGCTGGACGGAGATCCCGGCGGTCGCGGCGAGGTCCACGGCCCGCAGCCGGCCACTGCCCTTCCGCGCGGTCACCACCGGGCCACCGTACCGCCCACCCACCGGCCGGAATTTCGTGCCCGCGGCATCGTCGTCGCGCCGGCGGCGGGGAAGGCCGCCCCGCCGGGCGGTCGACGCCGCCGGGGGTGCACGGAAGGGCCCCTTCCTGTCCACGACTCGACAGGAAGGGGCCCTTCGGACCGGGCCGGCGGGCTCAGCGCGTGAGCCGGTACAGCTCCCCGCCCCGGGCGTAGTACATGACGCCCGACGCGTCCATCGTCCACACGTCGCTGATGCCGGTGGCCAGCTTCTCGACCGAGAGCGTCTCGGGGTCCACGCAGGCGACGGTGGTCCGGAAGTTGCCGCACACCGCGCCGTCCGGCGCGACCGCCAGGTGATCGCTACGCCAGACGTGGGTGACGTTCCAGTCGAAGGGCTCCACCTCGACGGTCCGGACCACGGTCCGGCTCACCGGGTCGAACTCGAAGAGCGTGCCGACCGTGGACCCCCAGATCCGGCCGTCCGGCGCCACGATCAGCCGGGTGATCGCCTTGGCGCCCGGAGTGGCGGTGCCCTCCCAGACCTTCGTCGCCGTCGCCGGGTCCCAGAGGAAGAGCTTCGCCTCCGTCTGGGTCGGCGCGATGCCGAGCCCACCCCAGATGCCGGTGCCACCCAGGATCAGGTTCCCGACGGTGGCCAGGGCGGTGACGCTCTGCTCCGGCACGACGTTGCGGTGCACCTCCTTCGCCCCGGTGGCCGGGTCGACGAGCGTCAGCGCCCCGCCGAGCTGGCCGTACTCCGGGATGGTGCCGAAGGCGATCCGGTTGCCGACCCCGGTGATGGCGAACGGCCGGTCCTGGTGCTCGGTGCGGAGCGTCGCGAACTGCCGGGGGTTGGTACCGCGCACGACGGGCTTGGTCGGGTCGAGTTCGAGCAGGTTCGCGCCCGGGTACACGCCGGCGTAGATCTTGCCCTGGTAGGAGTGCAGGCCCTCGGCCTGGCCGAGCGCCCCGGCGTTCTCGCTGAAGGCGCCGGTCGCCGGGTCGTAGGAGGTGATGCCGCCGCTCGGGTAGGCGCTGGACCAGATCTTGCCGTCCGGGCCGGCCTCGACCGTCTGCAGCTGGGCGGGCAGCCCCTTGACCCCGGCGGAGACGACCTTCTTGGCGCCGGTCTGCGGGTTGTAGTAGGACAGGTTGCCGCTCAGGCTGATCGTGACGAGCGTCCTGCCGGGCCACGCCGGGTCGTCCAGGTGCGCCCAGCCGAATCCGCGGGCGGTGCCGAACCCGGTGAAGCTGGTCGGGGTGAGCGTCCGGGTGTCGAGGTTGTAGGCCATCAGGCGGCCGGCCGACGAGCCGAAGTAGACGTTCTTCTTCGCGTCCGGCGGGGAGAAGTTCAGGCCCGCGGCGGTACCGAGTTCGCCGATCCACCGGCCGGCCTTCAGGTCGTGGACGAGCACCTGGTTGCTGTTGGCGAGCCGGGCGAAGAGCGTGTGCTGGTAGACGTCGAGGTCGTAGACGAACTGCTCGCCGCGGTACTGCTCGGGCAGCGGGATCTCCCGCCGTTCGCCGGAGTCGACGTCGACCTCGACGAGCCGGGCCACCGTGCCCAGGCCGACGTAGATCTTGCCGTTGGCGACGCCGATGCTGCGCGCGTACTGCTCGCCCGGCCAGATCTGCCCGTAGTCGCGGACGGCACCCGTGCGGTGGTCGAACGAGTAGACCTTGCCGGTGGGGAAGGTGCCGACGAAGACCCGCTCCCCGTCGTTGGCCAGGCGCCACGTCGTGGTCTCCCCCGGCACCGGCGAGCCCAGGTCCTCCACGTGGTCCGCACCGGGCCGGTAGCGGAACAACTTGCTGTCGGCGCCGATGTACGCGGTGCCGTCCGGGGTGACGGTGCCGCCCCACGAACCGCCGGCGCCGGGCAGCGGCAGGGTCCGGACCACGGTCGCGGTGCGGGTGTCGATGACGTTGAGCGCGCCAGTGGTCCCGCGCGCCACGGCGTACGCGTAGTCGCCCGCGGACGTGGAGCCGAAGGTCGCACCGTAGATGGCCAGGTTGTGGTGCGGCACGCCGACCAGGGTCTCGGTCGGCGTGGCAGCCACGGCCGGGGTACCCGACACGGCGGTGGCGGCGACGAGGGTCGCCACGATGGCGACCGACGCCAGGCGGCGACGCTGCTGGAGAGGCATAGGCATCCCTTCTGTAATTTCGGCCATCACCGTAAATCTCGGCACATCGAAGGTCAACCACGGATCGCAGCGAGTTCGTGCACCGCAGCGGACCTCGCCGGCCGGCTTCCACTCAGGAGGACGGTTACGGTCCGTCCGTTATCCATCGGCGCCGGGTTGACGCGCCGCGTCCCACGTGGACCGCACCCTCCGGACGCCAGCGCCACCCCCGCTTACACGTTATTTGAGACTTCCCGTACCTCTCTGGGGCGCTGGAGGCAGGCCAACGTGGCAGAACCCTCCACACGCACGTCAATGAGACGATCGAAGGAAGCCGCCCCCGAAGACACACCCGGGCGGAACCCCGCCCACAATCTCGCGAAGGGTTCGCATGCAGCAGCCAGCACGGTCCGCCGCCGACAGCCACGACATGATCGAGGTACGCGGAGCCCGGGAGAACAACCTCGCGGCCGTCTCCGTCGACATCCCCAAACGTCGGCTGACCGTCTTCACCGGCGTCTCCGGGTCGGGGAAGTCATCCCTGGTCTTCGGGACCATCGCCGCCGAGTCGCAACGCCTGATCAACGAGACCTACAGTGCCTTCCTCCAGTCGTTCATGCCGAGCTTGAGCCGGCCCGACGTCGACTCGCTGCGCAACCTGACCCCGGCCATCGTGGTCGACCAGGAGCGGATGGGCGCCAACTCCCGCTCCACGGTCGGCACCGCCACCGACGCGTACGCGATGCTGCGGATCGTGTTCAGCCGGCTCGGCACCCCGCACGTCGGCGGCGCCGGAGCGTTCAGCTTCAACCTGGCCGAGGGGATGTGCCCGACCTGCGAGGGCCTCGGCCGGGTCTCCGACCTCGACGTCAACGAGATGGTCGACGTCGAGCGCTCCCTCAACGACGGCGCGATCACGGTGCCCAACTTCGCCGTCGACTCCTGGTACTGGCAGACCATCGTCAACTCCGGCCTGTTCGACCCCGACGTCAAGCTCCAGGACTACACGCCCCAGCAGTGGGAGGACTTCCTCCACAAGCCGGCCACCAAGATCAAGGTGGGCAGCAACAACTGGACGTACGAGGGCCTGGCGGTCAAGGTCCGCCGGCTCTACCTGGCCAAGGACCGCGAGTCGATGCAGCCGCACATCCGCGCGTTCGTCGACCGGGCGGTCACCTTCACCACCTGCGCCGCCTGCCGGGGCGCCCGGCTCAACGAGGCGGCGCTCTCCTCCCGGATCGCCGGACGCAACATCGCCGAGTGCTCGGCCATGCAGATCAGCGACCTGGCCGGGTTCGTCCGCGACATCGACGACCCGTCGGTCGCCCCGCTGGTCGGCAACCTGCGTGAGCTGCTCGACTCGCTCGTGGAGATCGGCCTCGGCTACCTCAGCCTCGACCGCGAATCCGCCACCCTCTCCGGCGGCGAGGCGCAGCGGGTGAAGATGGTCCGGCACCTCGGCTCCAGCCTCTCCGACGTCACGTACGTCTTCGACGAGCCGACCGTGGGCCTGCACCCGCACGACATCGCCCGGATGAACGACCTCCTGCTGCGCCTGCGCGACAAGGGCAACACGGTGCTGGTCGTCGAGCACAAGCCGGAGACCATCGCGATCGCCGACCACGTGGTCGACCTCGGGCCGGGGGCGGGCACCGCCGGCGGCCAGGTCTGCTACACCGGGGACGTGCCGGGCCTGCGCCGCTCCGACACCCTCACCGGCCGCCACCTCGACCACCGGGTCCGCCTCCGCGAGCACGTACGCCGGCCGTCCGGCCACCTGTCGATCCGCGGTGCCGACCTGCACAACCTGCGGGACGTCAGCGTCGACATCCCGCTCGGGGTGCTGACAGTGGTCACCGGCGTGGCCGGCTCCGGGAAGAGCTCGCTGATCCACGGCTCGCTGCACCGCCGCGACGGCGTGGTGGTCGTCGACCAGACCCCGATCCGGGGTTCCCGGCGCAGCAACCCGGCCACCTACACGGGCCTGCTGGACCCGGTCCGGACGGCCTTCGCCAAGGCCAACGGGGTCAAGGCGGCGCTGTTCAGCGCCAACTCCGAGGGCGCCTGCCCCACCTGCAAGGGCATCGGCCTGGTCTACACCGACCTGGCGATGATGGCCGGCGTCGCCTCCGTCTGCGAGCAGTGCGACGGCCGGCGCTTCACCGACGAGGTGCTCACCTACCGGCTGCGCGGGAAGAACATCAGCGAGGTCCTCGCCATGTCGGCCACGGAGGCCCGGGACTTCTTCCCCAGCGGCTCGGCCCGGGTGATCCTCGACCGGCTGGTCGACGTCGGGCTCAGCTACCTCACCCTGGGGCAGCCGCTCAACACCCTCTCCGGCGGCGAGCGGCAGCGGCTCAAGCTGGCCATCCACATGGCCGACAGCGCGAGCACCTACGTGCTGGACGAGCCGACCACCGGCCTGCACCTCGCCGACGTGGACCAGTTGCTCGCGCTCCTGGACCGGCTCGTCGACGCCGGCAACACGGTCATCGTCATCGAGCACCACCAGGCGGTCATGGCACACGCCGACTGGCTGATCGACCTCGGGCCCGGGGCGGGGCACGACGGCGGCCGGATCGTGTTCACCGGCACCCCGGCCGATCTGGTCGCCCACGGCGACACCCTGACCGCCCGCCACCTGCGCGAGTACGTCGGCCGCTGAGAAAGCGACGCGCCCTGGTCCCCGGTGCCGCAGACGCCGGGACCAGGGCAGCCACGCGGCACGGAAACATTCAACGGCCGGGCACCGGGACGGCCCGCGCGGACGGGGCCGCCAGCCGGCGCACCCAGCGCCGCAGCGGCGGCACCGAGGCGGCGACGGGGGTGAGCAGCCCGACGGTGATCAGCAGGGCGTCGAGGAAGAGCGTGGCGAGCACGACGAGCACGGCCAGCGACGCGACCGTGCTGGCGATCGTCAGCACCGGGCGCGCGGCCGCGCGGTGCACACCGTGGTAATGGACAAGGGCGCGGGGTGGGGCCATGGTGCTGGTACCTGCCTCAAGGTTCGGACGAGATGCCCCTCTTACCCACCGTGAGCTGTGCAAACCTCGCCGATGACACGAACCACAACAAGGTGGCCGGCCGTGCGCGCCACGATCGCCCCGGATCAGGCGAGGCGGCGCAGCCAGCGACGCTGCCAGGGGGTCTCCACCGCCCGCGGCCGGTAGGCGGCGCGCACCCAGTCCACGGCCCGCTCCGGCGGCAGCCCGTCCAGGATCGCCAAACCGGCCAGCGCCGTACCCGTGCGTCCGGTGCCGCCCTTGCAGGCCACCTCCACCCGTTCGCCGCCGCGGGCCCGACGCAGCGCCTCTGTCAACGCGTCGACCGCGTCCGCCCGGTCCAACGGAACCCAGAAGTCCGGCCACCGGATCCGCCGGTGCGGCCACGCCGGCGCCGGCCCAGACGCCAACAACAGGGCGAAGTCCGCAGACGAGGCCACGTCGGCGACGCGGCGCCCGCGCACGGCCGCCCCACTCGGCAGTACGACCACACCTGGCTGGTCACGCCACTCCCGCTGCACATCCACCGGCCCATTCTGCTTCCACCGCGCCCACTCCCCCGCCCCGCCTCGCAGCACGCGAGGTCGTGGCGGCGTCGACCCGCACAGGTCCGCCACCGTGGCCCCCGCCACGGGGACGAGCGCGGACACGAGACAGCGCCGCCCCCGGCCGGATCGACACGGGGGCGGCGCTGGGCGTCGGTGTGCAGGTCGCCTCTCGGCGCGTGGCGCGACGCGGCTCCAGCCGAACGGTATTCCGCGAAGGCAATTCAGGTGAGGCCCGGGGACACTGGGCACACCGACACCTCATTCAACCAGCCGACGGCCGTCGGTGTTCCCGCACCTGCCGTACTCTCCCGGCCGGCCGGCTGTCGGCTGGGGAAGATGTGCCGCTGGCCGGCGCCCGTGTCGGGTGCCGGCCAGCGTTCCCCCTTGTGGTGAAAGTCTGTCTCTGTGTGTCAGTTGTTCCAGTGCTTGGCGACGAGGTCGGCGGCCTGCTGTTCCCACTGGGCGTAGTGGTCCGGGTACGCCGACACCTGCACGGTCTGCGCGGCCTCGGTCAGGGGCATGTCCTGCCACCCGTCGACCTGCTTCAGGCCCTTCAGGAACGCCGTGGTCGAGTACTCGGGGTCGGTGATCTGCTCGACCGTGCCCCAACCGCTGGAGGGGCGCTGCTGGAACAGGCCCTGCGAGTCGTGGTCGTTGCGGTCACCCAGGTGACCCAGGTTCTCCAGCTTCGACTCCTGCAGCGCCGTCGCGATCGACACCACGGCGGCCCGCTCGTCCATGCCGGCCTTCTTCGTCGCCGCGATGATCGCCTTCACGTTGGCGACCTGCTCGTCCGACAGGTCGATGCGCGACTGCGCGCCCTGCACACCATGCGGGATCAGCTTCGCGGTGTCCACGGCCGGCTTGTCCGCCGCCACGGCCACGGCGGTGATCGGGGTGCTCTCGACCCTCGGGGCGGCGTGAGCAGCGGCCGGACCGGCGAACACACCACCGGCGAAGGCCAGACCAGCAATACCGAGAACGCTCTTACGCATGATCGTGTTCATCAGATGCTCCATTCGGGGGTTGGCACCACACGCCGAAAGGGGGATTCA
>NZ_JBEYTP010000048.1:0-44683 GCF_040643125.1 Micromonospora sp. NPDC047465 | reverse complement strand
GGGGCCCCCCCGCCCGGGGGCGGCCCGGCCCCCCGCGCCCGGGGGGGGGGGGGGGCGGGCCCCCGCGACCGGCTCAACCCGAGATGCGCTCGACGATGCGCCGCACCGTCTCCGCGGGCGTGGGCAGCGCGACCATCTCCTCGCGTACCTCCCGGGCCGCGGTGCGCAGCGACTCGTCCCCGACGAGCCGGCGCAGCAGGTCCGCGTCGACCTTGTCCGACGTGCTGACCAGGCCGATGCCGCGCCGGCTGACGGCCTCCCGGGCGGTGTGCTGGAACTGGTCGCGCGGGTCCGGGGCGAGCAGCTGCGGGATGCCGGCGTCGATGGCGGTCATCACCGTGCCACCGCCGCCGTGGTGCACCACTGCGGTGCACGTACGCAGCAGGGTGTGCAGCGGCGTCCAGCCGACCGACCGGACGTTGCGCGGCAGCGTGCCCAGCGGGCTGATGTCGAGGTCGCCGAGGGCGAGCACGAAGTCGGCGTCCACCTCGCCGGCGGCGGCGATGATGGGCTCCACGGCGCCGATGCCGAACGCCTGGAGCTCGATGGTGCCCATGGTGATCGCCACCTCGGGCCGGGCCGGCACCGGCGGCAGCCGGTCGCCGAGGACGGCGCCGCCGCCGTACGGCACCCAGCGCATGAACCAGCCCTCGGGCTCCGCCTCCAGCAGCAGGCTCGGCGGGAACGACTCGATCGTCGCCACCGGCTCGGGCAGGCTGACCTGGTGCTTGCCCATGAGGTCGGTGAGGAAGGAGGCGATCGAGCGGTGCATGCCCCGGGTCCGCCAGGCGCTCTGGTTGCGCTGCACGGCCGGCACCCCGGCGCGGTCGGCGGCCAGCAGCCCGACGGTGGCGCCCTGCTCGTAGACCACCAGGTCGGGCCGGAAGTCGTCGGTCAGGGCGATGGTGCCGTCGACCAGCGGGCGGTTCACCGCCGCGATCTGCACCCCCCACTCCTCCAGGTCGATGGCGGGACGCGTGGCGACGGTCTCGGCGAAGCGCGGGTTGTCCTTCGCCACCTGCTCGAAGACCTTGACCGCGCTGAAGTCGGGCGCCACGTCGACCACCTCCAGGCCGGCGGCGGCGGCCCGGTCGGCGTGCTCGGCGACCGCGATCAGCACGTCGTGGCCGGCCGTGCGGAAGCCCCAGGCGAGCTGGATCAGCGGGAAGAGGTGGCCGATACCGGGGGAGGAGACGAACAGCACGCGCATGTCGGAGCCCTTCTGTTCAGGGTTGCGGCGGGGGTCACCAGCCGGACTTGATCGTTTCGACGACGTGGGACCGGTCGTCCTCGGTGAGCCACCAGCCCACCGGGATGTGGACCACGCGGTCCGCGACCCGGTCGAGCCCGGGCAGGGTGGTACGGGCCGACGCGACGCAGCTGTGCGCGTCGTTGCGGCGTGACACGACGCTGGTGGCGATGCCGGCATCGCGCAGCCGGCGCATGAAGGCGGGGCGGTCGCGGACCTTCAGCGGGTACATCCAGAAGGCGGGCTCCCGGTCGTCGGCGCGCTCGGTCTGCTCGACGCCGTCGAGGCCGGCCAGTTCCTTGTCGTAGAACGCGGCGTTCTCCCGGTGCCGGCGCAGCAGCTCGTCGACCCGTTCCAGGTTGGACAGGCCGATCGCCCCGCCGATCTCGTTGAGGATGAACCGGTAGCCCCACTCGGCGACGTCGTAGTCGCCGGTGATCCGGTCCGACGCCCGCTCGATGCCGAGCCAGCGGCGCAGCCGGAGCCGGTCGTACAGGTCGTCGTCGGGCAGCACGACGAAGCCGCCGCTGCCGGTCGTCAGGATCTTGATGGCGCCGGTGCTGTACACGCAGACGTTGCCGTGCGTGCCCAGCGGCGCGCCCCGGTAGGTGGCGCCCCACGCCTGCGCGCAGTCCTCGACGACCAGCGGGCGGCGGTCGTACCCCGCCGTGGCCCGGTCCACGACGGCGCGCAGCCGGTTGAGGTCCACCGGGTAGCCGAGCCAGTGGACCACCACGATGGCCCGGGTGGCGGGCGAGATCTTCGCGGCCAGGTCGTCGAGGTCCATGTTGAGGGTGGCCGGGTCGACGTCCACCCACCGGATGCGCAGCCCGTTGGCGAGGATGGGCCAGTTCGTGCCCTCGAAGGTCAGCGGCGTGGTGAGCACCTCGCCCGGGCCGTCGTGCTCCGGCTCGTCGGCCCCCGGCCGCGCGGCGAGGCTCAGGGCCAGGTGGAGCCCGGCCGTCCCGCAGTTGACCGAGACCACCCGGGGGTTGCCGAGGCGGCTGCCCACGGCCGCCTCGTACTCGGCGACGGTCGGCCCGTGCTCCAGCCGGCCACTGTTCAGGACGGCGGAGACGCGGGTGCCGACGTCCGGAGACATGGCGACCTTGGACAGCGGGATCATGACGCCCCTCTCGCTAGTTGCCACATGATTCTCAAGTCCCCTAGGAGGGTCGTCAAGGGAGCCCTGTCGATATCGCCCGCCAGGCGTTCTTCCTGATTGCGGAACTTGCAACCGTCGAGGTGAAGGAGTTGAGAAATGTATATCTTCAACGGGTCGCCGGACGCCGCGTCCGGCACCGGGTGCACGGGAGGTCCGGGGTGTCGTCGCTGCATGTCCGGCTCGGGCGCACCGGCCTGCGGGTGAGCCGGGTCGCGATCGGGACCGTCAACTTCGGCGGCCGGGTCGACGAGGCCGACGCCCACCGGCTGCTCGACCACGCCGTCGCGCAGGGGATCAACCTGGTCGACACCGCCGACATCTACGGCTGGCGGGTGCACCGGGGCTGGACCGAGGAGATGATCGGGCGCTGGCTCGCCAAGGACCCGGCCCGCCGGGACGAGGTGGTCCTCGCGACCAAGGTCGGCAACCCGATGGGGGACGGCCCCAACGCCCGGGGCCTGTCGGCCCGACACGTCGTCGCGGCCTGCGAGGCGTCGCTGCGCCGGCTCCAGACCGACACCATCGACCTCTACCAGATGCACCACGTCGACCGGGAGGTCGGCTGGGACGAGATCTGGCAGGCCATGGAGCAGCTCGTCCGGCAGGGCAAGGTCCGCTACGTCGGCTCCTCGAACTTCGCCGGCTGGGACCTGGTGAGCGCCCAGGAGGCCGCGCGCCGGCACCGGCTGCTCGGGCTGGTCAGCGAGCAGTGCGTCTACAACCTGGTCAGCCGGTACGTCGAACTGGAGGTGCTCCCGGCCGCCGCCGCCGAGGGCATCGGGGTGCTCGTCTGGTCACCGCTGCACGGCGGGCTGCTCGGCGGCGTGCTGCGGAAGCTGGCCGACGGCACCGCGGTCAAGTCCGCGCAGGGACGGGCCGCCGAGGCGGTCGAGCACCACCGCGCGACCCTCGCCGCGTACGAGAAGTTCTGCGCCGAGGCCGGCCGGGACCCGGCGGAGGTCGGCATGGCCTGGGTGCTGCACCGGCCGGCGGTGACCGCCGCGGTCGTCGGGCCGCGTACCCCCGAACACCTGGACGGCGCCCTGCGGGCCCTGCACCGGCCGCTGTCCGTGGCCGAGCTCGCCCGGCTCGACGAGCTGTTCCCGCCACTCGGCCGGGGCGGCGCCGCCCCGGACGCCTGGATGTCCTGACCCGACCCGCGCCGACGCGCCCGGGACCCCGACCACGGACGGAGTCGACGATGGCCCACCTCCTGATCGTCAACGTCGCCAGCCACGGCCTGATCCTGCCCACCCTCACCGTGGTCACCGAGCTGGTCCGGCGCGGGCACCGGGTCAGCTACGTCACCGCCGGCGGGTTCGCCGAGCCGGTCCGCGCCGCCGGCGCGACGGTCGTCCCCTACCAGTCGGAGATCATCGACGCGGACGCCGCCGAGGTGTTCGGCTCGGACGACCTCGGCGTCCGCCCCCACCTGATGTACCTGCGCGAGAACGTCTCGGTGCTCCGAGCCACCGCCGCGGCGCTCGACGGCGACGTGCCGGACCTGGTTCTCTACGACGACTTCCCGTTCATCGCCGGGCAGTTGCTGGCCGCCCGCTGGCGGCGGCCGGCCGTCCGGCTCAGCGCGGCGTTCGCGTCGAACGAGCACTACTCGTTCTCCCAGGACATGGTCACCCTGGCCGGCACGATCGACCCGCTCGACCTGCCGGTGTTCCGCGACACCCTGCGGGACCTGCTGGCCGAGCACGGTCTCTCCCGGTCCGTCGTGGAGTGCTGGAACCACGTGGAGGAGCTCAACCTGGTCTTCGTGCCGAAGGCGTTCCAGATCGCCGGCGACACCTTCGACGACCGCTTCGTCTTCGTCGGGCCGTGCTTCGACGACCGGCGGTTCCTCGGCGAGTGGAGCCGCCCGGCCGACGACCTGCCGGTGGTGCTGGTGTCGCTCGGCACCACCTTCAACGACCGGCCCGGCTTCTTCCGCGACTGCGCGCGGGCGTTCGACGGCCAGCCGTGGCACGTGGTGATGACGCTGGGCGGCCAGGTCGACCCCGCGGCTCTCGGCGACCTGCCGCCCAACGTCGAGGCGCACCGCTGGGTCCCGCACGTCAAGGTGCTCGAACAGGCGACTGTCTGCGTGACGCACGGCGGCATGGGCACCCTCATGGAGGCGCTGTACTGGGGGCGCCCGCTGGTGGTCGTGCCGCAGTCCTTCGACGTGCAGCCGATGGCCCGGCGCGTCGACCAGCTCGGCCTCGGCGCGGTGCTGCCCGGAGAGAAGGCCGACGGCGACACGCTGCTCGCCGCCGTCGGGGCCGTCACGGCCGACCCCGCGCTGATCGCCCGGGTCGAGGCCATGCGGGGCCACGTCCACCGGGCCGGCGGCGCGGTCCGGGCCGCCGACGCGGTGGAGGCGCACCTGGCCCGCGCCCGCTGAAACCCCGCCCGCGCATCCACCGGCCGCGCACGGCACCGCCCGGTGGGCGGGGCGGCGGTCGGCGTCGCGGGCGCTCAGCCGGCGGCGGGCACCGGACGCGCGCCCGCGGGGACGGTGCCGTCGCGGAGCTGCGCGGGACGTAGCTGCTCGGTCAGCAGGGTGCGGTACCGCGCGACGAGCGGCTCGCCGGCCGGCCGGGCGCCGAGCCACCCGCCGACCAGCCGGGCCCCCTCGATGTACGTCACCGAGTAGGCCCGCCACAGCGGGTCCGTCAGGAAGGTGGCGATCTGCTCGGCCCGGTCGCGCGGCAGCAGCAGCCACCGGTGCAGGTGCTCCACCGCGTCGTCGATCGACGCCCCCCGGTCGTGCAGCAGGATCGCCGCGTCCTGCCGGGCCGGCATCAGCTCGTTGACGAGCCCCACCATCCGCTCGACGAGTTCGCCCTCGACGGGCACCCCCTCGTCGGCCAGCACCTCGGTGGTCCACCGTCCCCAGCCGGGCCCGAGCAGCGCCGCCGCCGCGTGTTCGGCCGTGCCCTCCGCCACCAGGCACTGCGGGGTGTTGACCAGGGCGATCCGGTGCTCGTCCCAGCCCCGGGCGAGCACCAGGCCGGCCTCCTTGAGGCAGTGCTCGGTGTGATGGCCCGGGTATGCCTCGTGGGTGGCCATCAGCGGCAGTACGGCGATGGTCCGCCCCGCCGTCTCGTTCAGCGTCACCGTCGAGCGGAAGCCGCCGTGGTACCGGTTGAACGCGTTCCACGGCCGGTCGCGTACCACCTCGATGTCGACCCGCTCGGCGTCGGGCAGGCCGAGCAGCGGCCGGGCGCGGGCGCGCAGCGCGTCGGCGACGGCCCGCACGGCGTGGCCCAGCCGCTCCGGCGGCACCACGTTGCGGGCGTAGAACGCCTCGACCTTGTCCATCAGCGGGCCGGTGCCCGGCAGCAGCGCGTCGATGGCGTCGTGGGCGGCGGCGTACCGGTCCGGGTCGCCCAGCCCCACCTCGACGTCGAAGTAGGTCTCCACCTCGGCCAGGAAGCCGATCTGCTCGCCCGCCGCCCGCCGGGCCGCGCACTCCACCGCGGTCAGTTGCGCGGCGAGGAACCGCCGCCGCTCCGCGTCGAGGTCCGCGTCGCCCAGGCGGCGCAGCAGGTCGCGGGCCTGCCCGGCCAGCTCCGCCGGGTCCGGCGCCGGCTCCGCGGCGACCCGCTCGGCGAGGGCCGGGTCACCGAACCAGCAGTCGACGTAGCCCTCGACGAGCCGGCCCATCCGCAGCCCGAGCGCGAGGTAGTCGGCGACCACCGCGTCGGCGGCGGCACCGGTCACCGGTCCACCCCGAGCCGCACGTCGGCGAGGTCGGGCAGGCCGGCGAGCGCCGGCAGGGCGGTCGCGCGCCGCACCCGGGGCCCACGCGGCGCGGCGTCCGTGGCCCGCCGGAACAGCAGGGGTACGACCGCGGCGTCGGCGAGCAGCAGCCGTTCCACCTCCTGCCACCGCGCGATTGCCTCGCGCGGGTCGGCGGCGTCCAGCGCGCGCTCGACCAGCCCGTCGACCCGGGCGTCGCGGTAGCCGCCGGGATTGCCGGGCCCCTCGCCGACCAGCGGTTGCAGGAACACCCGGGCGTTGCCGTAGGCCCAGGGCGCGGTGAACACGGCCACCGCCAGGTCCCACCGGAGGGCGGGCGCGTCGCCCGTGCCGGCGAGCAGGGCCCGGTGGTTGGCGTCGTCGAGCGCGACCAGGCGTACGTCGATGCCGGCGGCGCCGAGGTCGGCCGCCCACGACCGGGCCAGCGCCAGGTCCTCGGCCGTGTCGGGATGCACCGCGGTCAGGGTGAGCCCGTCCGGGTGCCCCGCGGCGGCGAGCCGCTCGCGCGGGTCCGCGTCGGCGTCGGGGGTCGGGTCGGCGAGCGGGTCGGGCTGCCGGTGTCCGTCGTTGCCGGGGGGCACGACGGTGTGCGCGGCGCGGACCTCGGACCACGGGTCGGCGGCCCGGGCGATGCGCACCAGCGCCGCCCGGTCGACCGCCCCGGCGACGACCCGGCGCACCGCGGCGTCGGCGACGGCCGGGTTGGCGGGGTCGCGCAGGTTGAACACCAGGCACGGGTCGAGCCGCTGACCGGGCACCGGGCCGCTCGGCACGCCCCACGGCAGGTCGGCGTCGTCGGCGGCGAGCCGGTCGGTCAGTTCACTCGGTCCGCCCGCGGCGACGCGGAACTCGACGGCGTCGAACCGCTGCTGGCGGATCGGGTCGGTCTCCGCGCGCCACGCCGGGTTCGGCTCCAGCCGGATCGTGCCCCCCGGGCGCCACGACACGACGCGGTACGGGCCGTTGGCGACCAGGTGCTCGTGCAGGTCGACGCTGCCCGGCAGGTGGGCGTCGTACTCCGCCGGCGCCGGGGAGGCGCCGCTCTGGGCCAGCATGTCGACGAAGTCCAGCGCCGGGCGGTCCAGCTCGAAGACCACCGTCTCGTCGTCGACCGCGAACACCCCGGGGATGTCGTGGGCGTCCTGGAAGCCGGCGAGCAGCGCGGCGGTGACCGGGCGGCCGGCGACCGCCGCGGCGTACTCGTCGCAGTACCGGCCCATGCCCCGCAGGGTGCCCCGGAAGTACGCCAGCGCGGGGTGCCGGGTGAGCGGGTTGGCCAGCCGTTTGAAGCCGCGTACGACGTCGTGCGCCGTCACCGGGCGGGGGGTCGGCGTGTCCCAGAGCACCCCGGGGCGCAGGTGCACCACGTAGCTGCGGTGGCTGGCGCCCAGGCCGGCGTTGTAGGTCGACGGGACGTCGGCGGCCAGGTCGGCGACCGGCGCGAGGGCGCGCCAGTCGCCCGGGTCGGGTTCCGGGCGGTAGCTGATCAGCTGCCGGGTGCACAGCCGCAGCAACTGGCGCTCGGCCGGCGACCAGGCGGCCGCCGGGTCCGCCTGGTGGACGGCGGCCGGCCCGAGCAGCCGCAGGGTGCCCCACCGCCGGGTGTCGTTCGTCGTCGGTGCACTGCGCGCCTGCGTCACTTCAGGACATCTCCTCGGCGAGGCGGACCATCGTCCGTACGGTGTGGTCGATCTCTTGCCGGTTGTTGAACAGGTGGGTGGTGATGCGCGCCGCGTAGTGCTGGTGCGGTGAGCCGGGCACGTCGAACTCCGTCCAGCGGGTCCAGATCCGGTGCTCGGTCTCCAGGCGCTTGACGAAGCCGATGAACTTCTTGATATTCCAGGCGTCCTCGGGCCGCCGGAAAGGGTTGAACGCGAGCAGCGGCGAGCGCAGCCGCGGGTCGGCGCCGGGGGAGTACATCGCCTCGGCGCCGAACGCGTCGATGAGCCGGCCGCGGGCGTACTCGGCGAGGTCCATGATGTACGCCTCGATGCGGTCGCGGCCGATGTCGTCCCACAGCTCGAAGGCCCGGGCCAGGGCGGCGCCCCGCGCCAGGTTGGCGCTGCCGGCGCTCTGCAGGAAGTCGCCCATGTTGTAGCTCTCCACGGCGGTGCTGGTCCGCGGCGGCGGGCTGCCCATCATCGGGTACCAGGTCGAGATGAGCGGCCAGAACGTGGGCAGCGGCAGCGGGTTGTGCTCGGCGACGACCTTGTTGCGGACGTAGATCAGGCCGGTGCCCAGCGGGCCGCACTGGAACTTCGACCCGGAGCAGGTGATGAAGTCCGCCCCGGTCGCGCGCAGGTCGATGTCGAGCATGCCGGGGATCAGCGCGCCGTCGATGACGGTGGTCAGCCCGTGCCGGTGCGCAAGCTCGCACAGCCGCCGGATCGGGAACATCGTCCCGGTGAAGAGGGTGATCGCGGCGAACGAGAGCACCTTCGTCCGGGGCGTGATCGCGGCTTCGACCAGCTCGACGATCTCCTCCGCGCGCACCTCGTGGCCGGACGGCGGGGTGACGGTCTTGAGCACCACCCCGAACCGGTTGCGCAGCAGGTTGAAGTTGGACAGCACGGAGTAGCACTCGTGCGTGGTCGTCACCACCTCGTCGCCCTCGCGCAGGTCGAGGCCGTGGATGACCCGGGCGACCCCCTCGGTGGCGTTGTGGCAGATCACGATCTCGTCCCCGTCCACGCCGAACGTCCTGGCGATGGCGTCCCGGTACTCGGTGAACATCGCCGGGCGGTAGACGTCGAGCAGGCCGCCGGTCCACTGCCGGGTCACCCGGTCCACGGTGTCCAGCACCTCGTACGGCATCGCGCCGACCGTCCCCGTGTTGAGGTGCACGGTCGTCGGGTCCAGGGCGAACAGCTCGCGGATGCGGGCCCAGGACGCGGTGCGCAGCGGACTCTGCGCCGGTGACGCCGACACGGTGGCCGGGCCAGGGGACTCCACGGTACGGCTCACGGTGATCCCTTCGTAGCCGACGGCGGGCCCGGAGCTCGGCGGCGTTCCGGGCCGGGAACTGCAATCACTTTCTCAAGCGGATATGGTCAGGACTATCGCGCAAGTTGCGCTCCTGGCCCTCGCGGCACCTGACAGGCACTTGACTCAGGTATAGCATTCGACGCAGTGCAGCGGCAGAGTCCGCCATCACGGGCCGGAGGGGACATGGACAGGTTGCAGTCGGCGCTGGCCCTCTACGAGGAGGCGATGGGCTACACCTACGCGGCGGCCCTGCGGGCCGCCGCCACCATCGGCGTCGCCGACCACCTGGTCGACGGCCCCCGTACGCCCGCCGAGCTCGCCGCCGCGACGGGCACCGACGCGGACGCGCTCCGGCGGGTGCTGCGCCTGCTGGCGGTCCGCGACGTGGTCCGCGAATCCGACGGCCGGTTCGCGCTCACCGACAAGGGCGCGGCGCTGCGGTCGGACTCGCCGGTGCCGGCGCGGGCCGGCATCCTGATGTTCACCGACACGATGTTCTGGACGATGAGCCACCGGGTGGCGAGCGCGCTGGGGCCGGAACGGCCCGCCTTCGCCGACATCTTCGGCAGCTCGCTGGACGCCTACTTCGACGGCGACGCCGAGGTCGAGGCGCTCTACTACGAGGGCATGGAGACGGTCAGCGCGGCGGAACACCTCATCCTCGCCCGCGTCGGCGACTTCCCCGCCACCGGCACCGTGGCGGACGTCGGCGGCGGTCGGGGCGGCTTCCTGCTCACCGTCCTGCGCGAGCACCCCGGCCTGCAGGGCGTGCTGCTGGACCGCGCGGAGGTGGTCGCCCGGCACCGGCTGGACGCCCCGGACGTGGCGGGGCGCTGGAAGGTGGTCGAGGGCGACTTCCTCCGCGAGGTGCCCCACGCCGACGTGCACGTGCTCAAGCGCATCCTGCACAACTGGGGCGACGAGGACAGCGTCCGGATCCTGACGAACTGCCGCCGGGTCATGCCCGCGCACGGCCGGGTGCTCGTGATCGACGCGGTCGTCCCCGAGGGCAACGACGCGCACCAGAGCAAGGAGATGGACTTCATGATGCTCGCCGCGCGCACCGGCCAGGAACGCACCGCCGCCGAGCTGGAACCGCTGTTCACCGCGGCCGGGCTGCGCCTGGACCGGGTCGTCGGCACCTCGTCGGTCATGTCCGTCGCGGTCGGCGTGCCGGCCTGACCCAGGGAAGGGGCGGCAGACCCGTGCCGGACCACGACCACCAGCCTCGCCACGGCGGCACGCTGCGCTACTACGGGCCCGGTGGCCTCGACCACCTGGACCCCGCCGCCGCCTACTACGCCTTCTCCCACCAGGTCATCCGGCTCTTCGCCCGGCAACTGTTCAGCTACCCGACCACCGAGGACGCCGCCGCGCTGGTGCCGGTTCCCGACGTGGCCGCCGAACTGCCCACGGTGGACAACGGCGGGCTCAGCGAGGACGGCCGCACGTACACGATCCGCCTGCGCGACGGGGTCCGGTGGGACACCGACCCGCCCCGGCCGGTGACCGCCGGGGACTTCGTGCGCGGCTTCAAGCGGATGGCCAACCCGGTCGCCGGGGCCGGCGCCATCGCCTACTACACGAGCACCGTCGCCGGCATGGCGGAGTTCGCCGAGGGCTACCGCGCGCGCTTCGCCGGTCGTACGCCCACCGCCGCCGAGTTGGCCGACTACCAGAACAGCCACGAGATCCGCGGCCTGTGGGCCAAGGACGACCGGACCCTGGTGATCGAGCTGCTGCGCCCCGCCAACGACATGCTCAACCTGCTGGCGATGCCGTTCGCCTCCGCCGCCCCGCGGGAGTTCGACGACCTCGTCCCGGACGGTCCGGACTTCGCGCGGCTGGTCCGCTCCAACGGGCCGTACCGCATCACCAGCTATGCCCGGGGCAGCCACCTGACCATGGACCACAACCCCGCCTGGCGGGCCGACGCCGACCCGATCCGCCGCCGCTACGTGGACCGCATCGAGGTCCGGATGGCGAGGGTGAGCGACGAGCGGGTCCGCGCCGAGATCGAGAGCGGGGCGGCCGACCTGTCGTGGGGCGCCGCCGTGGGCAGCCCCCGCCGGCGCGCCACCGACGCCGACCGGAACCTCGGCTGGGCCCTGAACCCCTACCTGGCGTTCAACCTGCACAGCCCCCACGAGCGGGGGGCGCTGCGCAAGCGGGGCGTCCGGCTGGCGATCGCGTACGCCGTGGACAAGGCGCGGCTGGTCCGGTTCTTCGACGACATGGACATCGGCACGGTGACCCGGCCCGCGCACACGGCCATCCCGCCGGGCAACTTCGGCCACCGCGAGTACGACCCGTACCCGACGCCCGGGGACCGGGGCGACCGGGCCCGCTGCCGGGAACTGCTCGCCGAGGCCGGGTACCCCGACGGGCTGCGGCTCACCATGATCTACCGGATCGACGCGGTGCACGGCCAGGTGGCCAAGGCGATCGCCGAGGACCTGGGCGCGGGCGGCGTCGACGTCCGGCTGGTGGAGATCGACCAGACCGACGAGTACTACCGCATCCTCCAGGACCCGGCCCGCGCGGCGGCGGGGGAGTGGGACATCACCCCGGCCGCCTGGATGCCGGACTGGTTCGGCAACAACGGGCGGTCGTACGTCCAGCCCATGTTCCAGTCCAACACCGCCGCCGGCACCGCCAACTACGGCGGCTACCACAACCCGGTCGTCGACGACCTGATCGACCGCGCGCTGTCCGCCCGGACGGAGGCCGAGGCGGAGGAGTTGTGGCACCGGGTCGACCGGCAGGTGCTCCAGGACGTGGCGATCGTGCCGATCCTGGCCTGCGAGCCGACCATCGCGCACCTGACCAGTTCCCGGGTGCGGGGCGCGATCCCGCTGCCGCACGTGGACCGCTGGTACGACGCGGCGAACCTCTGGCTGGACCCGCCCGACTGAATTCGGCCCGCGACTAATAGCAGCCTTGACTGATATAAGCGGCTCTTGTAGTTTTGCCTCGACGGGACTTCGTGATCCAGCTGCCCGAGTTCGCCTGTGACGCGACAGGAGTGAGCATGACTACCAATCCGGCCTTGGCCATCGAGACCCGCGAGCTGGTAAAGGTCTTCGGGCAGACGCGCGCGGTCGACGGACTGGACCTGGTGGTGCGCGCCGGGACGATCCACGGGGTGCTGGGCCCGAACGGGGCCGGTAAGACGACGGCCATCAAGGTGCTCGCCACGCTGATGCGACCGACCTCCGGCACCGCGTCCGTGCTCGGGCACGACGTGGTCCGCGAGGCCGCCGAGGTCCGGCGCCGCATCGGCCTCACCGGCCAGACCATGTCCCTCGACGAGGACCTGACCGGCATGCAGAACCTGATCCTCGCCGGCCGCCTGCAGGGCCTCAGACACGCGTCCGCGGCCGCGCGGGCGGAGCAGCTGATGGAGGCGTTCGACCTCAGCGAGGTCGGCAACCGGCTGGTGAGCACCTTCTCCGGCGGGCAGCGGCGGCGCATCGACGTGGCCGCGAGCATGGTGGTCGCCCCCGAGCTGCTGTTCCTCGACGAGCCGACCACCGGCCTCGACCCGCGCAGCCGCAGCGAGGTCTGGGAGATGATCCGGGGGTTGGTCCGGGAGGGGGGCACCGTCCTGCTGACCACGCAGTACCTCGACGAGGCGGACCACCTCGCCGACGAGCTGACGCTCATCGACCACGGCCGCATCGTGGCCCAGGGCACGCCGCCGGAGCTGAAGGCGAGCCGCGCCGCCGGCGTGCTCGAGGTCCGGCTGCGTGACCCCGAGCGCCGGGCCGACGCGGGCACCCTGCTCGCCGGGGCCGTCGGCGCCTCCGTCGACCTCGACGCCGATCCGGCGCGGCTGTCCGTGCGGGTGACCGATCCCGACCGGGCGGCGCTGGCCCTGGGCGAGCTGGCGCGGGCCGGCATCCATGTCGACGACTTCACGCTCGGCCAGCCCTCGCTGGACACGGTGTTCCTCGCCCTCACCGGTCACTCGACGCTCGACGCCAGCGAAGAAGAGGAAGCAGAGGTACGGGCATGACGACACCCAGCACGGAGGTGCGGCCGCTGCCGGCCGAGATCTTCAGCCGGTCGGTGGCCGGCGCGGAACGGCCACCACGTCCCGGCGCGCTGTTCGCCGTCCGCACGTTCGCCTGGCGGAATCTGATCAAGCTCCGCTACGTGCACGACCACCTGGGCACCGCGGTGGTCTTCCCGATCGTCCTGACGCTGGTCTTCACCTACCTGCTCGGTGGCGCGATCGCCGGGTCGCCCCGGGAATACCTGCAGTTCTTCCTCCCTGGCGTGATCGTCCTGTCGCTGGTGTCGTCGAGCATGATGAGCGCGTTGACGCTCAACCGGGACATCGCGACCGGCATGTTCGACCGGGTTCGCAGCACGCCCATCTGGCAGCCCGCCGTGCTGGTCGGGGCCATGGCCGGCGACGCCGTGCGGTACGCCCTGACGTCGGTCGTGCCGCTGTCGGTGGGCCTGCTACTGGGCTTCCGGGCGGAGGGCGGCCTGTCCGGCGTGGTGCTCGCCCTGCTCTACCTGCAACTGTTCACCTTCAGCGTCAACTGGCTGTGGATGCTGTTCGCGGTGCTGATCCCGCAGCCGGCCGCCGCCGCCGGTGTGGTCAACCTCCTGCAGTTCGTGCTGCTCTTCGGCAGCAACATCCTGGCCCCGTCGCAGACGATGCCGGGTTGGCTGGAGGCGGTGGTGAAGCTGAACCCGGTCACCCACGCCGCGACCGCCACCCGGGGGCTGATGCACGGCACGGTGACCTCGGGCGAGATGGGCGCCGGCCTGCTGGCCTGCGTCATCCTCGTCGCGGTGCTCGCCCCGCCCACCATCTGGCTCTACAGCCGCAAGCAGCGCTGACACCCCTCCCCGACGGCCCCGGTGCCCCCTGCCTCTCCCGGCAGGCGCCCGGGGCCGTCGCGGCGTGTCCCGTTGGGCTCCGCCGTGCGCAACCGGCCGGGCGGAGGCGGCCCCTTCCCAGGCATCGGCGCCGTCCGGGAAGCCGTTACCGGCCGGCGACCACGACGGGTCCGTCCGGGCGGTCGGTGCCCCGGGCGCCGGGCGGGCCGTTCCCTGGCCTTTGCGCCGTCCGGGGAGCCGTTACGGGCCGGCGGACAGACGACGGCCCCGGACGGACTCACGTCCGTCCGGGGCCGCGTCGTGGTCGGTCGAGCAGCTCCCGCCCCGGCTACGAGCGGGAGTGGATCAGCGCGGCCCAGGCCTCGCCGCGCTCCTGCGAGATCCGCATCATCTCGGGGCTCGGCTCGAACTCCTCGGCCGCGTCCTCCGGGACCGGGCCGCCCGGCAGCTCGCCCCGGATGAACATGCCGAGGAAGTCGAGGGCCATCTCCCAGCCGATGCCGACCTCCACGAGCATCTGCTCCGAGGTCGTCGCGTGCTCGAGTTCCAGCAGGGTGCCGTCGCCCTCCTCGCTGAGTCGCAGCTCCACCTCGCTGTCCGGCTTGCCCTCGTACACCCAGCTGATGGTGAGCCGCCGCGGCGGCTCACAGCGCAGGATGTCGCCGCTGGCGTTGCCCTGCAGGGCGAAGTTGCCGCCCTCGCGGAGGTCGCCCTTGGGCTCGATGAACCAGCGGTTGATGCGGTTCGGGTCGGTGCAGGCGCTCCAGACCTCGTCGACGGGCGCGTCGTACCGCTGCCGGATGATGATGCTGCGGGCCTCGCCGGCCGGGATGGTGCGCCGGCCGAGGGCCCGCTCCGTCGCCTGACCTGATGCCACCGGGCCGTTCACTTCTTCGCCCCTTCCTCGTCGATCTTGTTCTGGAACGACTGGAGGATCGTCGGCCAGCCCTTGTCCATGCCGTTGCGGACCCGCTTGGCGTGCTTGGTGCCCATCCGGTCGAAGTGGGTGTGCTCGACGTCCACCCGGGTCTTCTTCTGGCCGTCGGCCACGAAGGTCACGGTGAACTCGCTCGCGTTGTCCGGGTCGATCCGGCCGAAGCCGTTGAGCCGCCAGCCGATGACCAGCGTGTCCGGGGAGTCCACCTTCCGGATCAGGCCGAAGGTGTGCTCCTCGCCCTGCTCGTCGATCTCGTACCAGCGACCGCCCTTCTTGTCGACGCCCAGCGGGGCCCCGACCTTCGTGGTGCGGAAGTTGTTCGGCCACCACTCGGGGAAGCCTTCGAGGAACGTCGTGAAGGCGGTCTTGCGGTCGGCCTTGACAGTGACGCTGTGCCGGACGAACGGGTCGTAGTTCGGGGGCTTCGGCTTCTTCGCGGCGGTGCTCTTGGTGGTCGTGCTCTTCGCGGCCGGTGCGGTCTTCTCCTGAGTCATGTCTCGTCCTCACTGTCGCTGCGCGGCGGATGGGCGGGTCAGACGGGGTCCGCCCATCCTCCTCCATAAGTCGGCACGAACGTAAGTTATAGTTTATACGTAGTCCGGTCAATCGCGCGCGAGCGCCGCGGTTCCCGCCGGGTGTCGCCGTCCCGGGCCCCTCGGCAGGTGTCGCCGGTCAGTCGCCCCACCGCAGGTACGCGGGCGCCGGGCGGCCCGGCAGCAGGCGCAGCGGGGCGTGGTCCAGCCCGAGCACCTCCCGCATCGCGATGTTCTCACCGGGCCACTTCGGATTGTCGAGCTCGTCGAAGGCGACGATGCTGCCCTTGGTGAGGTAGGGCCGGATCGCCTCCAGCACGGCCTTCGTCGGCTCGTAGAGGTCGAGGTCGAAGTACGCCAGCGCGATGACGGTCTGCGGGTTCTCCGCGAGGTAGCGCGGCACCGTCTCCCGGACGTCCCCCTCGACGAGCACGCTGCGCCGCGTCACGTGGCCGAAGAAGTCGCTGCACTCGTGCGCGTCCAGCACCTCCTTCAGGTACGCCGGATAGCCGCCGGGCACGGCGAAGCGGCCCTCGTACGCCGTCGGGCCGACGCGGTCGACGTCGTTGACGTCGGGGAAGCCGGTGAAGGTGTCGAAGCCGACGATGCGCCGCAGCGGGTTGTAGGGCTCGTAGACACCGCGCAGGGCGGCGAAGGTGGCGAGGTGGCGGCCGAACCGGACGCCGAATTCCATGATCACGCCCGGGACGTCGAGGACCTCACGGTAGAGCGCGTCCATGGAGAGCAGGTCGGTCATCTGGTGGCGGCGCAGGAACAGGGGGAGGTTGTTGACCAGTTCCTCCGTCGGGATGGGGGAGTTGGTCAAGAGCTTCGTCAGGCGCTGGGTGGTCTCCGTCTCCTCCGGTGAGTCGTGCACGAACGCACGCAGGCCCTGGCTGTCGCCGCTGTCCATCCGCAGCCTCCACTACCTAGATCACTTTATAGTTTCAAGCGTAGTAGAGGGGGTGTTGTCCACACAACAAGGTCGGCCCGTGCGGATCCGGTTACCAGTGTGCTCGGTCGCCAGCTCAGCAAGGTGGACCATCCTGAGGCGACATCCCGCGTGCTACATATGACTGAAGTGCAAGGTCGCCTCCTCTCAGCTCCGGAAAGGCGAGTGATCGCGGTGCGCGTGTTGTTCTCCAGTCTCGGAACCCATGGCCACACCTATCCCCTGCTGCCACTGGCCACGGCGGCCCGTGCGGCGGGCCACGAAGTCACCTTCGCCACCGGCGAGGCCTTCGCGGGCACCCTGCGGAAGCTGGGCTTCGACCCGGTCGCCACGGGGATGCCTGTCTTCGACGGTTTCCTGGCGGCGCTGCGGATCCGCTTCGACACGGACAGCCCCGAAGGGCTGACCCCCGAGCAGCTCAGCGAGCTGCCGCAGATCGTCTTCGGGCGCGTCATCCCGCAACGCATCTTCGACGAGCTCCAGCCGGTGATCGACCGGGTGCGTCCCGACCTCGTGGTGCAGGGGATCAGCAACTACGCCGCTGGTCTGGCCGCCCGCAAGGCGGGCATCCCGGCCGTCTGCCACGGCGTCGGCCGCGACACGCCGGACGAGCTGACCCGCTCCATCGAGCAGGAGGTGCACGGGTTGGCCCAGCGGCTCGGCGTCGACCTGCCGGCCGGGCGCATCGACGGCTTCGGCAACCCCTTCATCGACATCTTCCCGCCGTCGCTGCAGGAGCCGGACTTCCGGGCCCGTCCGCGCCGCCACGAGCTGCGCCCGGTGCCCTTCACCGGGCAGGGCGACCTCCCGGCCTGGGTGTCCTCGCGCGACACCGCCCGCCCACTGGTCTACCTGACGCTCGGCACGGCCAGCGGCGGCACCGTCGAGGTGCTGCGGGCGGCGATCGACGGGCTTGCCGGCCTCGACGCCGACGTCCTGGTCGCCAGCGGCCCGTCCCTCGATGTCAGCGGCCTGGGCGACGTGCCGGCCAACGTGCGGCTGGAGTCGTGGGTGCCGCAGGCGGCCCTGCTGCCCCACGTCGACCTGGTGGTGCACCACGGAGGCAGCGGCACCACTCTCGGCGCCTTCGGCGTCGGGGTGCCGCAGCTGTCCTTCCCGTGGGCGGGGGACTCGTTCGCCAACGCCCAGGCGGTGGCGCAGGCCGGCGCCGGCGACCACCTGCTGACCGACGACATCAGCCCCGACACGGTGGCGAGCGCCGCGAAGCGCCTGCTGACCGACGAGAGTTACCGGAAGGGGGCTCGGGCCGTGGCGGCCGAGATCGCCGCCATGCCGGGTCCCGACGAGGTCGTCCGCCTGCTGCCGGACTTCGCCGCCCGGAGCGCCGGCTGACCGCTGGCCCGCCGCCGGGGCCGACACCCGTCGGCCCCGGTCGGCGCCCACCAGGGGCGGTGACGGCGGCGCGGGTGACCCCGGGGCCCCTCGCCTCGGCTCATCGCGTCCCCAGGGCGGATGGCCGGCGCGCTGGCGGCACGCCGACGGGTGTGTCCCCTCGCGGTCCTTCGCCCGTGCCCCGGCCGCGCCGCGCGCGGCCACCCGTACCGCTCAGTCCTCGTCGGCGGCCCGGGGGCGCGGCCGGCGCCCGGCCGACCGGCCGGTGCGGTCCTCGGTCGACCGCGCGCGACCGCGCGCGATCTCCGTGCCCAGGGCGTCGAGGCGCTGGTTCCAGAAGCGCCGGTAGCGCTCCAGCCACCGGTCGAGCTCCTGGAGAGGGGCGGGGTCGACCGCGTAGAGCCGCCGGGTGCCCTGCGGGCGGACGGTGGCGAAGCCGTTCTCGCGCAGCACCCGCAGGTGCTGGGAGACACCGGGCTGGGAGATGCCGAACTCGCGCTGCACGACCGCACCGACCTCGCCGGCCGACAGTTCGCCGTCCGCCAGCAGCTCGATGATGCGCCGGCGGACGGGATCGCCCAGGATGTCGAACGCGTGCACGGGTACGACAATATCAGACCGGGGTTATAGAAGCCGCAGGTTCGACCGGTCGGGCCGTCGGTACCGCCCGGGCGACTGACGGACCGGGCGGCCGCGTCGCGAGGGGGAGAGATGTTCGGACCGGAGCACGCCGAGGTGTACGAGGCCGCCTACCGCGCCCGCGGCAAGAGCTGGCACGACGAGGCGACGGACGTGGCCGACAGGATCCTGGCCGCCCGCCCCGACGCCGTCCGGCTGCTCGACGTCGGCTGCGGCACGGGTGCGCACCTCGAGACCTTCGCCGCCCGCTTCCCCCACGTGGAGGGGCTCGAACTGGCCCCGGCGATGCTGGCGCTCGCCCGACACCGGCTGCCCGGGGTGCGCCTGCACGCCGGGGACATGCGGGCGTTCGACCTCGGCGTCACGTTCGACGCGGTGACCTGCCTGTTCACCGCGGTCAACTTCCTCGGCACGGTGGCCGAGATGCGGGCCGCCGTGGCCACGATGTCGACCCACCTGGCACCGGGCGGCATGCTGGTGCTCGAGCCGTGGTGGTTCCCGGAGCGGTTCATCGACGGGTACGTCGGCGGCGACCTGGTGCGCGAGGAGGGCCGCACGGTGGCGCGGGTGTCGCGGTCCACCCGGCAGGGGCGGGTGACCCGGATGGAGGAGCGCTGGCTCGTCGGCGACGCCGCCGGGATCCGGGAGTTCAGCCAGGTCGGCCTGCTCACCATGTTCACCCGCGAGGAGTACGACTCGGCGTTCGCGGCGGCCGGCTGCGAGTCCACGTATGTCGAGGGCTGGTTGACCGGCCGGGGCCTTTTCGTGGCGACGCGCACCGGCGGCTCCGCCACCTCGTCAAAGGGCTGACCGCCCGGGTCGAGCGGCTCGACGGTCGATCTTTACGAGCCAATCGCATTGCCGACGGGACGCTGGCTGCGGCATGACGGCCGTGGCAGTCTCCTGTTCGCAACGATCTATTCGTCAGTTTGTCGAAAATGCTGGAACCGGACGGTCGTCGGCGATCTCGTGAGCCGTTCACGTATTCGTCGGAATATTTCCCGGTTCATTTCCGTGCCTGGCCGGACCGACCCCGACCGCCACCCGCCGGCGGTGACGGCCGACGCACCGGCCCGGCCTACCTGACGACCAGTCCGTCGTCGGCCTGCGCGGTCCACCACGGGTTGCGGCGGGCCCACTCGACGGTCCGGCGCAGGCCGGTCACCAACGGCACGCGGGCCCGCCAGTCCAGCAGCGCGGCGGCCTTGCCGCAGTCCGGAACCCGGCGGGGGATGTCCTGGTAGCGGGCGCCGAGCCCGGCTCCGGTGTCCGCGGTCTGGGCTGCCACCGGCACCCCGGCCACCGTGCCGGCCAGCCGGATCGCCTCGGCGACGGTGGTCTCCACGCTGCTGCCGATGTTGAAACACTCGCCGACGGCGCGCGGGTGGGCGGCGGCCAGCAGGGTCGCCTCGGCCGCCTCGTCGATCCAGGTGAAGCACCGCGTCTGGCGGCCGTCGTCGTACACCACGGGCGGAACGCCCCGCAGCAGGCGGGCGACGGTGCGGCTCAGCACGTAGGCCGGGCGCTGGCGCGGGCCGTAGACGTTGAAGTATCGCAGGACCGTCACCGGCAGGCCCTCCTGCCGGTGGAACGCGAACGCCAGGTGCTCGGCCGCCGCCTTGCTCGTCGAGTACGACCACCGGTCCGTCGCCGTGCTGCCGAGCACCCGGTCGTCGTCCTCCCGCCACGGCACCCGCGGATTACGCCCGTACACCTCGCTCGTGCTGGACACCACGACCCGGGCGCCGGTGCGCAGCGCGGCGCGCAACGCGTTCCGGGTGCCGTCCACGTTGATCTCGACCACGTCCAGCGGCCGGCTGAGGTACCGGTCGACGCCGACGACCGCCGCGAGGTGGTAGACCTCGTCCACCCCGGTGGCGGCAGCCGCCAGCCCGTCGGCGTCCCGGACGTCGCCGCGGACGTGCCGGATCGCGCCCGGCGGGTGCTCCAGGTCGGGCGGCGGGTCGGCGAGGTCGTAGACGACGACCTCGTCACCCCGGCGGACCAGCCGTTCCACGACGTGACTGCCGACGAAGCCGAAGCCGCCGGTGACCAGGGATCTGGGCACTGTTCCTCACCTTCCAACGCCGCGGTAGGCGAAGCCGAACCGGTGCAGCTCGCGGATGCGCGCCGGCGAGAGGTGCATGCGGCCGTCGAAGACCAGGCAGGGCTCGTCCACCCGCTCCGCCAGGGCGCCGAAGTCGAGCTCGTGGAACTGGCGGTGCCCGGCGAGGAAGGCCAGGCAGCCCGCCCCGCTCACCGCCTCGTCCAGGCTCGCCGCCGGTGCGGTGCCGAACCGGGCGACGATCTCGGCGGGGTCGGCCAGCGGGTCGAAGATCCGGACCCGGAAGCCGCTGTCGCGCAGCGCCGCCACGACCCCGCGCACCGGAGTGTTGCGGACGTCCCCGGTGTCGTTCTTGAACGCCGCACCGAGCACGGCGATCGTCGTGTCGGACCGGTCCCGCCCCAGCTTGACCAGCTCGTCGGCGATGACGGCGGCGGTGTGCCGGGGCATGTCGTCGTTGACCGCGCGCGCGGTCTCGACCGTGCGCAGGGGCACGCCGCGGTCCCGGCCGTCCCGCCACGCCATCCACGGGTCCTTCGTCAGGCAGGAGCCGCCGACACCCACCCCCGGCAGCAGCAGGTTCACCATGCTGCTGCCCTTGGGCAGGGTGTTCGCCGCGCCGATGACGTCGAGGACGTCCACCCCCAGCACCGCGCAGTACCGGGCGAGCTCGTTGGCGATCGCCACGTTCGCGTCGATCCACCAGTTGGTCGCGAGCTTGACCACCTCGGCCGCCTCGGCCGACGGCACCTGCCGGACGTCGACGCCGAGCGCGGACCGCCAGAACCGTTCGGCCGCGGCGGCGCTGTGCGGGCCGCACCCGCCCACCACCACCGGCAGCGTCCGCACCTGCGCCAGCGCCACCCCCTCGGCGAGTCGCTCCGGGCAGAAGGCCAGCCCGAAGTCACGTTCGTGCACCAGCCCGCCGCTCTCCAGCAGGGGTGCGACGAGGGTCCGGGTGGTGCCGGGGGAGACCGTCGACTTGAGGATCACCAGTTGCCCGGCGCGCAGCCGCGGGGCGATCTGCTCGCACGCCGCCACGAGCTGGTCGGTGACCATCTCGTGGCCGGCGTCGGTCGGGGTGCCGACCGTCACGATCACCACGTCCGCCGCACCGACCGGGTCGTACGACGTGCTGGCCGTCAGCCGTCCGGTGGCGGCGAGGTCCCGGACGGCGCCGGCCAGGCCGGGTTCGGGCAGCCGGCAGCGGCCCGCCCGCAGGTCCGCGACGGTGCCCGGGTCGCTGTCGACGGCGACCACCTCGGCGCCGCGGCCGGCGAGGGTGACGGCGAGACAGGTGCCGACGTAGCCGGCACCGGCGATGACCACCCTCAGCGGGGACGGTCCGCCCGGGTCGGGAAGGAACGGCATGATGGCCCGGCACCGCCTTCCTGGTCACGACCTCGTGGTCCTGTCGCCGGCACGCGCGCGTGCCCGTGCCGCCGGGTCACGCGATGGCCGCCGCGGCCAGCGCGGTGCGGCCGGCCGACCAGGCCGGGCCCGACCGGCCCACCGGGCCGGACAGCCGCGTGAAGGTCTCGACGAGCCGGCACACCGGGCCGAGGGCCAGCGCCGGCGGGTCGGTCGGCCGCGGCGGCGCGGTGGCGACCGGGGCGGCCGCGCAGCCGTCCTGGGGCAGCACCAGCTCGGCGGTGCCGACCAGGTGGCTGGTGGGCTCCTCGTCCACCAGGGCCCGGGTCAGCGTGCTGTCGCCCCGGACCAGCACGACCCGGGCCTGGTACGTGCCCGGGCGCGCCACCACCGGGACCTGCGCGCCGTCGGGCGCCACCGCCCACGCGGTCGGCGCGTCCGCGGCCTCCCCGTCAGCCCGCAGGCCGACCAGCACCAGGTCGCCGGGCTCGCTGTCGGGCACGTGCAGCACCATCCGGGGCCGGGTGGCCTCCGTGACGGCGTTGCGCAGCCAGCCCGCCAGGACGTGGCAGGGCCGGCCGGCCAGCAGCCGGGACATCTGCCGGAAGTGCCCCGGCGACGTGCCGACCAGCCGGGAGAACTGGGTGGTGAAGGTCCCCGCGCTCGTGTAGCCGACGTGGCCGCTGATCGCGGTCACCGTCAGGCCGGAGTGCAGCAGCATCCGGCGGGCCTCCGCCATCCGCAGCGCGGCGAGGAAGCGGGCCGGGGTCATCGTGGTCACGTCACGGAACAGCCGGTGGAAGTGGAACGGGCTGAAGGGAACCACCCGGGCCAGGTCGGCCAGCTGCAGCGGCTCCGACAGATGCCGGCGCATGTAGTCGATGGCCCGCGCCGCAGCCGCCTCCCGGGACTGCTCCATCGTGCTCCGGGCAACGCCAGACGTCGATTTCACATCAGCTCCCTGTGGCAGTGGATCGGGCACCGCAGAGGAGTCTGCGTAGTCCTCCTTGACGATTTCTTGAACGCCTCGGCAACCGGCTGGGGGCGCCATTGGCGGGTCAGCCGAGCAAGTTGGGAGAAGTGGATCCGATGAACGCCGTGAAACATGGGTCCGTAGCGGTACGGCGATCCGGGGCTCCCTCGGAGCTGGATTTCGACGAACCATTTCGTCAACTGTCGTCTGATTTCACCGCGTCCCACCTGCGGGAGGAGTGCGGCATGCCCGCCAATTGGCGAACCATTCGTCAATACGTCCTGACGCCGGGGATGGCCCAGACCACCTTCGCGACCCGGGGCTTCCGCGCCCGGGACGAGCCGACCCGTGAGCGGCTCGAGTCGATCGGCGCCCACTTCCTCACCGGCTACGGGCACGCCGTCGGCGCCCGCGGCCCGGACGAGGCGGCCGTGGCGCTGGAGAC
This sequence comes from Micromonospora sp. NPDC047465, assembly GCF_040643125.1. Lineage (NCBI taxonomy): Bacteria > Bacillati > Actinomycetota > Actinomycetes > Micromonosporales > Micromonosporaceae > Micromonospora > Micromonospora sp. NPDC047465. The sequence goes on along the minus strand of NZ_JBEYTP010000048.1, from coordinate 21,403 downwards.
CGTCGAGCCGGAGCTGCGCGGGTTCGCGTACGAGGGTGCGGCGATGGGCCTCGCCGTCCTGGACGGGCTGACCGGTGGCCGCCGCGTCGCCCGCTTCCTGGCCGGGCCGGCCGCCCGGCACGTCTACATGGTCCATGTCGGGGTGGGCTGGGCGATGGCCCGCCTGCCCCGCTGGCGTCGGCACGCCATCCAACCCGCCGACCGGCTGCTGGGCTGGCTCGCCCTCGACGGCTACGGATTCCACCAGGCGTACTTCCACACCCGGCGGTACGTGCGGTCGCACCGGCGCGACGAGGTGCTGCCCTGGCCCGGCGACCCGATCGGGCGGTGGACCGGGCGCGTCGTGGACCAGGGCATCGGGCGCGCGCTGTGGTTCGTCGAGGGCGGCGACACCGACCGGATCGCCGACACGGTCGACGGGTTCCCGCCGGACCGGCACGAGGACCTGTACAGCGGGGTGGCGCTGGCCGCCACGTACGCCGGCGGGGCACCACCCGAGGACCTGCGGCGGCTGCGCGAGCGCAGCGGCGCGTACGCCCCGGCGATGGCCCAGGGCAGCGCCTTCGCGGCGGAGGCCCGGGAGCGCGCCGGACTGACCACCGCGCACACCGCAGTCGCCACCGACGTCTTCTGCGGCGCGCCACCGGCCGAGGCGGCGGCGGTCACCCAGGCCGCGCTGGCCGACCTCGACCGGGACGGGCCGGAGCCGGCCTACCTGGTGTGGCGGCAGCGGATCGCCAAGCAGTTCGTGACGCTGGGGAGGTGCTGACCCTTGTCGGCAATCATCACTATGTTCCGCCGGCAGATCGCCGGGCTGGTCGCGCTGGTGCTGCTCACCGGCATGTACGTGCTGGTCCGGCAGCCGGAGGCGAACGCCGACGAGCGGCGCGCCATGGCACAGCCGTACCGGTTCACGCCGATGTCGCTGCCGATGCCGGGCGGGCTGCCGCAGCAGTCGATCCGCCGGGTCAACGGCGCGTACCAGCATCTGGCGGCGTGGATCTCGTCCGTCGGCGCCGGCGTCGCGATGAACGACCTGGACGGCGACGGGCTGGCCAACGACATGTGCGTCACCGACCCGCGCATCGACCGCGTCGTGGTGACCCCGGCCCCGACCGCCGGCGCCGAGCGTTATCAGCCGTTCGTGCTGGATCCGGCGCCGCTGCCGATGAACCCGAACATCGCCCCGATGGGCTGCCTGCCCGGCGACCTCAACGCCGACGGCCGCACCGACCTGCTCGTGTACTGGTGGGGCCGGACCCCGGTGGTCTTCCTCGCCCGGGCCGACGCGACCGGGCTGTCCCGGGCCGCCTACCACCCGGTCGAGCTGGTGCCGGGCGCGGCGACCGGCGGGAGCCGGTACGACGGGCCGAAGTGGAACACCAACGCCGCCACGCTGGCCGACTTCGACGGCGACGGGCAGCTCGACGTCTACATCGGCAACTACTTCCCCGACAGCGCGGTCCTCGACGACACCGTGCACGGCGGGGTGGCGATGAACCGCTCCATGTCCAACGGCCTCAACGGCGGCGAGGACCACGTGTTCCGGTGGACCGGCGCCACCGCCGGCGCCACGCCGAGCGTCTCCTTCGCCGAGGTCCCGGACGTCTTCGACACCAAGGTCTCCCGCGGCTGGGCCCTCGCCGTCGGCGCCAACGACCTCGACGGCGACCAGCTGCCCGAGCTGTACGTGGCGAACGACTTCGGGCCGGACCGGCTGCTGCACAACCGGTCGGAGCGGGGGCGGATCGCCTTCGCGCTGGTCGAGAGCCCCGGGCTGCCCGGCCTGACCCCGAAGTCCAAGCGGCTCGGCCACGACTCGTTCAAGGGCATGGGCGTGGACTTCGGTGACATCGACGGCGACGGCATGTTCGACCTGTACGTCGGCAACATCACCACCTCGTTCGGCATCCAGGAGAGCAACTTCGCGTTCGTCAACACCGCCGCCGACACCCAAGCGCTGCGCGCGGCGCTGCGGGCCGGCGAGGCGCCGTGGCACGACCGGAGCGCCGAGCTGGGCCTGGCCTGGAGCGGCTGGAGCTGGGACGTCAAGTTCGGCGACTTCACCAACCGCGGCGAACCGGCCATCGTGCAGACCGCCGGTTTCGTCAAGGGCGAGGTCAACCGCTGGGCGCAGTTGCAGGAGGCGGCCACCGCCAACGACGACCTGCTGTCCAACCCGCGCTGGTGGCCGAAGGTCGAGCAGGGCGACGACATCGCCGGCGGCCAGCACCTCGCCTTCCACGTCCGGGGCGCCGACGGCCGCTACGAGGACCTCAGCCAGGAGCTGGGCCTGGCCGACCGGGTGCCCAGCCGGGGCATCGCCACCGGCGACGCCGACGGCGACGGGCGGCTCGACTTCGCCGTCGCCCGGCAGTGGGACGCGCCGGTCTTCTACCGCAACGACAGCCCGGACACCGGATCCTTCCTCACCCTGCGGCTGCTGCACGAGCAGGCGCCGGCCGCCGGCCCCCTCGCCGGGGCGGGGTCGCCGGTCGTCGGCGCCCACGTCCGGGTCACCACGCCGGACGGTCGGGTGCTCATCGACCGGGTCGACGGCGGCAGCGGCCACTCGGGCCGGCGCAGCAACGAGGTGTCGCTCGGTCTCGGCGACGTGACCGGCCCGGTGTCGGTCCACCTCACCTGGCGGGACCGGTCCGGCGTCCCGCACGAGCAGGAGCTGTCGCTCACCGCCGGTCGGCACACCCTCACCCTCGGTTCGCAGGCTCGGGAGGTCTCGCGATGACGCAGAAGCCGGCGAAGGACCCGCGGATCACCGCGCTGCGCAGGTTCGCCATCTCCATCACCATCCTGAACATCGCCGGCTACACCGTGCTCGGCTTCGAGCAGGCATGGGCGTGGCCGCTGTTCGCGATCGCCACCGGCTACGCCGTGGAGCTCGTGCTGGAGACGATCGGCGCGCGGGCCGAGCACCGCCCGCCCCGCTACCGGGGCGGCGGCCTGCGGGGCCTGGTCGAGTTCCTCTACCCCGCGCACATCACCGCCCTCGCGGTGAACATGCTGCTGTACGTCAACGACCGCCTGCCGGTGATGCTCTTCGCGGTGGCCGTGGCCATCAGCGGGAAGTGGCTGTTCCGGGTGCCGGTCAACGGCCGGCTGCGGCACTTCATGAACCCGTCCAACTTCGGCATCGCCGTGGTGCTGCTGCTGTTCCCGTGGCTCTCGATCTCCCCGCCGTACCAGTTCACCGAGTACCTGGAGGGCCCCGCCGACTGGATCGTCCCCGCGGTCATCGTCGTCTTCGGCACCATGCTCAACGCGAAGCTGACCGGCCGGATGTGGCTGATCGCCGGCTGGCTGGGCGTCTTCGTCCTCCAGTCGGTGGTGCGGGGACTCGTGCTGGACACCTCCATCCCGTCGGCGCTGGCCACCATGACCGGCGTGGCGTTCGTGCTGTTCACCAACTACATGATCACCGACCCGGGGACGACCCCGTCGCGGCCGCTGTCCCAGTTCGCCTTCGGCGGCGGGGTGGCCCTGGTGTACGGCGTGCTCACCGGCGCGTCCATCGTCTACGGCCTCTTCTTCGCCACCGCCATCGTCTGCCTGATCCGTGGCGGCTTCCTCTGGTCGCTGCACGCGGTGCGCGTCGCCGCCCGCGACGGCAAGGGCACGCCGCCGGCCGCCCCGGGAAGCGCCGACGGCACGGTGCCACCCGCCGTGGCCCGCGAGATGGTGCGGGCATGAGCAGGATCGCCGTCGTCGGCCTGGCCTGCCGCTTCCCGGACGCCGCCGGTCCCGGGCAGCTGTGGGAGAACGCCCTCGCCGGGCGGCGCGCGTTCCGCCGCCTGCCCGACGAGCGGATGCGGGCCGCCGACTACTGGTCCCCGGACCCGGCCGCCCCCGACCGCTACTACGCCGGCAACGCGGCCGTGATCGAGGGCTACGAGTTCGACCGGGTCGGGTTCAAGGTCAGCGGGAGCACGTACCGGTCCACCGACCTCACCCACTGGCTGGCCCTCGACATGGCCGCGCAGGCACTCGCCGACGCCGGGTTCCCGGAGGGCGACGGGCTGCCACGGGAGCGGACGGCGGTGGTCGTCGGCAACACCCTCACCGGCGAGTTCACCCGGGCCGGCATGATGCGCCTGCGGTGGCCGTACGTCCGGCGCGTGGTGGGCGCCGCCCTCGGCGAGCAGGGCTGGGACGACGACCGCCTGGCGGCCTTCCTCGCCGACCTGGAGCGCTCCTACAAGGCGCCGTTCGCCGAGATCACCGAGGACAGCCTCGCGGGCGGCCTGTCCAACACCATCGCCGGGCGGATCTGCAACCACTTCGACCTGCACGGCGGCGGGTACACGGTGGACGGCGCCTGTGCCTCCTCGCTGCTGTCGGTGGTCACCGCCTGCCGCAGCCTGACCGACCTCGACGTCGACGTGGCGGTGGCCGGCGGCGTGGACCTGTCCATCGACCCCTTCGAGATGGTCGGCTTCGCCAAGACCGGCGCGCTCGCCGGCGACGAGATGCGCGTCTACGACCGCCGGTCCAACGGGTTCTGGCCCGGCGAGGGCTGCGGCATGGTGGTGCTCATGCGGGAGCGGGACGCGCTCGCGCAGGGCCGGCGCATCTACGCCTCGGTCGCCGGGTGGGGCGTCTCCTCCGACGGCCGGGGCGGCATCACCCGGCCGGAGGCGGCCGGCTACCGACTGGCCCTGCGGCGCGCGTACCAGCGGGCCGGGTTCGGGGTGGACACCGTGCCGCTGTTCGAGGGGCACGGCACCGGCACGGCCGTCGGCGACGGCACCGAGCTGCGGGCCCTGGGCGAGGAACGCCGGGCGGCCGACCCGGACGCCGCCCCCGCCGCGATCGGGTCAATCAAGGGGATGATCGGGCACACCAAGGCCGCGGCCGGGGTGGCCGGCCTGATCAAGGCCGTGCTGGCCGTGCACCACCAGGTCGTCCCGCCGACCGTCGGATGCGTCGAGCCGCACCCCGAACTCGCCGCGGACCGGCCCGCGCTGCGCGCCGTACGGCGGGCCGAGCCGTGGCCGGCCGGCGCCGCGCAGCGGGCCGGCGTCACCGCGATGGGCTTCGGCGGCATCAACACCCACCTCGTCGTCGACGGCCCCACCCGCCCCCGCCGCCGGTCGCTGGACCGGCGGACACAGCAACTCGCCCGGTCCGTGCAGGACGCCGAGCTGCTCCTGGTCGACGCGGACACCCGCGACGAGCTGCACGGCCGGCTGGCCGACCTGCGGACGGTCGTGGCCGGGCTGGCCTTCGCCGAGCTGGGCGACCTCGCCACGACCCTGCACCGGGGCCAGCGCGGCCGCGCGTACCGGGCGGCGGTCGTGGCTCGGTCGCCGGAGGAGGCCGACCGTGCCCTCGGACTGGCGGTCCGGGCCCTGGCGCCCGAGGGCGCCGGGACACTGGTCGACCCGGCGCGGAACGTCTTCGTCGGCCGGGTCACCCGGCCGGCCCGGGTCGGCTTCCTGTTCCCCGGGCAGGGGTCCGGCCGCGGCTGGGGTGGCGGGGCGCTGCGCCGGCGGTTCACCGAGGTGGACGACGTCTACCGCGCGGCCGGGGAGCCACCCGGGGACGACATGGCGGGGTCGACCGCGTTCGCCCAGCCCCGGATCGTCACGGGCTCGCTGGCCGGGCTGCGCGCCCTCGCCGCGCTCGACATCGACGCGACCGTCGTCGTCGGGCACAGCCTCGGCGAGCTCACCACGCTGCACTGGGCGGGCTGCCTCGACGAGGACGAGCTGCGGGAACTCGTCACGCTCCGGGGCGAGGCCATGGCCAGGCACGCCCCGCCGGGGGCGATGCTCGGCGTCACCGCCGGTCCGGAGGAGACGGTCGCCCTGCTGGCCGGCACCAACGCGGTGATCGCCGGCTACAACGGGCCCCGGCAGACGGTCGTCGCCGGAGCCGACGACGTCGTGGCCGAGGTGGCCCGGCGGGCCGCGACGGCGGGGGTGAGCTGCACCCGGCTGCCGGTCCCGCACGCCTTCCACTCGCCGCTGATGGCACCGGCGGCCGCCGCCTTCGCCGAGCGCCTGCGGTCCCGCCGGTTCGGGCCGTTGCTGCGCCGGGTGGCCTCGACGGTGACCGGCGCCGTTCTCCCGTCGGACACCGACCTGCCGCGGCACCTGCACCGGCAGATCGAGGCTCCGGTGCGCTTCGCCGCCGCGCTGGGACGCGCCGCCGCCGAGGTCGACCTGTTCCTCGAGGTCGGCCCCGGCAGGGTGCTCACCGGGCTGGCCCGCGAGCAGGCGCCGGACGTGCCGGCGCTGGCGGTCGACACCGACGCCGAGTCGCTGTCCGGCCTGCTCGCCGCGGTCGGCGCGGTGTACGCGCTCGGCGGCCCGGCCGCGTACCCGGCCCTGTTCGAGGACCGGCTGACCCGACCGTTCGACCCGCACCGCGCCCGCACCTTCTTCGCGAGCCCGTGCGAGGCGGCACCCGAGCTGGCCGGGCCGGCACCGGCCGCGGTCGCCCCGGTCCCGGCGCGGGCCCGGGGCGACGAGGACCCACTGCCGGCCACCACCGGCGCGCTCGAACTCGTACGGCACCTCGTGGCGCAGCGCGCCGAGCTGCCGGTGGAGGTGCTCCGGGACGACAGCCGGTTCCTCGACGACCTGCACATGAGCTCGATCACCGTCGGCCAGCTCGTCAACGAGGCCGCCCGTGCCATGGGGCTGTCCGCGGTGGCGATACCGACCAACTTCGCCACCGCCACCGTCCGGGAGATGGCCGAGGCGCTGGAGGCCCGGGAGCGCGAGGCCCCGCACGAGCGCGCGGACCTCGTCGCCGGGGTCGCGCCGTGGGTGCGTACCTTCGTCGTCGACCTGGTCGACGAGCCGCTGCCGGTGACCGACCCGACGGAGCCGTGCGGCCGCTGGCAGGTGTTCGCCGGCCCCGACCACCCCCTCGCGGACGCGCTGCGCCGGGCCCTGGAGGCGGCCGGCGTCGGCGACGGCGTGCTGGTCTGCCTGCCGGACGAACCCGGCGAGGAGCACCTGGCCGCCGCGGTGCGCGGGGCCCAGGCCGCGCTGCGCCAACCGCCCGGCGGGCGGCTGGTGGTGGTGCAGCCGGCGGCGCGGGCGGGGGCGCTGGCCAAGACCGCCCGGCTGGAGGGCGACCGGCTGCGGACCACCGTCGTGACCACCCCCCTCGACCCGGCCATGGTCGACCGGGTGGTCGCCGACGTGGCCGCCACGGACGACTTCACCGAGGTGGTGTACGACCCGGGCGGTGTCCGCCGGGTGCCCGTGCTGCGCCCGCTGCCCGCGTCCGACGGCGAGCCGGGCGCGCTGCCGCTGGGTTCCGCCGACGTGCTGCTGGTGACCGGCGGCGGCAAGGGCATCACCGCCGAGTCCGCGCTGATGCTGGCCCGGGAGAGCGGCGCCCGGCTGGCCGTCCTCGGCCGGTCCGACCCCACGGCCGACGAGGCCCTGGCCGGCAACCTGAAGCGGCTCGCGGACGCCGCGTCCGACCTGCGCTACCTGCGCGTCGACGTCACCGACGCCGCCGCGGTGGCCGCCGCGGTCGCCGCGGTCACCGCCGACTGGGGCCCGGTGACCGCCGTGCTGCACGGCGCCGGGCAGAACACCCCGGCCGCGCTCGTCGACCTGGACGAGGCGGCCCTGCGGGGCGTGTTCGCCGCCAAGGTCGACGGCCTGCGGGCGGTCCTCGCCGCGGTCGACCCCGCACACCTGCGCCTGCTGGTCACGTTCGGCAGCATCATCGGGCGGGCCGGACTGCACGGCGAGGCGCACTACGCCGCGGCGAACGAGGCGCTGGCCGAGCTGACCCGGGAGGTGGCCGCGACGCGGCCGGGGTGCCGCGCCGTCTGCCTGGAGTGGTCGGTGTGGTCCGGGGTCGGCATGGGGGAGCGGCTGTCGGTGGTCGAGTCGTTGAGCGGCTCGGGTGTCACCCCGATCAGCCCCGACGACGGCCTGCGGGTCCTGCGCGAGGTGGTCGCCGACGACACGCTGCCTCCGGTGGTGGTGGTCACCGGGCGCACCGGCGGCGTGGAGACCCTGCGCTACCACCGCTCCGAGCTGCCGCTGCTGCGCTTCACCGAACGGCCGCTGGTGCGCTACGACTGCATCGAGCTGGTCTGCGAGGTCGACCTGGCCCGCACCACGGATCCGTACCTCGAGGACCATCGGCTCGACGGCGACCTGCTGTTCCCGGCGGTGCTCGGGTTGGAGGCCATGGCCCAGGTGGCCACCGCCCTGGCCCGGCACCCGGGGGTGCCCGTGATCGAGGAGGTCCGGTTCGACCGCCCGGTGGTCGTCGACCCGGACACCGGCACGACCGTACGCATCGCCGCGCTGGTCCGGTCGGAGCAGGTCATCGACGTCGTCCTGCGCAGCGCGGCGACCGGTTTCGCGGCCGACCACTTCCGCGCCCGGCTCCGGTTCGCGCCGGACGAGACCTACCCGGCGTACACCGCGGCGCCGGCGCCGGCGGAGCTGCCGGCCGTACCGCTCGACCCGGCCCGCGACCTCTACGGCGACGTGTTGTTCCAGGCCGGTCGGTTCCGCCGGATCAAGGGCTACCGGCAGGTCGCGGCGCGGGTCGCCGAGGCCGAGGTGGTCACCAGCGACGCCGCCTCCTGGTTCAGCGCCTTCCTGCCGGGCCGGCTGGTGCTCGGCGACCCGGGCGCCCGGGACGCGTTCATGCACGGGATCCAGGTCTGCGTGCCGGACGCGACGCTGCTGCCGGAGGGCATCGACCGGATCTGGTCGGCGGGCCCCAAGCTGTCGGCCACCGAGGCCGTGACGATGACCGCGCGGGAACGCGAGCAGCACGGCACGGCCTACGTGTACGACGTCGTCGTCCGGGACGCCACGGGCGCGGTGATCGAGCACTGGATGGGCCTGCGACTGCGCGCCGTGCGTCCGCACGCGCCGCGTGGGTCCTGGCCGCCCGCGCTGCTGGGGCCGCTGCTGCAACGACGGCTCGCCGAGGTGTTCCCCGGCGACATCGCCGTCGCCGCCGCGCCCGGCGGCGGGCCCCGCGACTCCGGCGCGCTGCTCTCCCGCGCGCTGGGTCAGCCCGTGGTGGTGCGGCACCGGCCTGACGGACGGCCGGAGGTCGACCTGCCGTACACCGTCTCCGTGGCGCACTCGGCGCCGCTCGACCTCGCCGTCGCCGGGGACGGGACGCTCGCCTGCGACGCCGAGCCGGTGGCCGCCCGCCCGGCGGACGTGCGGCACGACCTGGTGGGTCGGCACGGCGCCGTGGCGGCGCTGCTCGTCGCGGAGGTCGGCGACCCGCCGGACGTGGCCGCCACCCGGGTCTGGTGCGCGGAGGAGTGCCTGCAGAAGGCCGGCCGCCCCGAGGGCCGGCTCACCCTGCTGCCCGGGGCGCTCCCCGACGGCTGGGTGGTGCTGGACGCCGGCGACGTCCGGATCGCCACCCGGGTCGTCGCGGTGGCGGGAGCATCGGCGCCGACCGTGGTCGCCGTGCTCGGCGGGGCGGGGCGGTGAGCATGCCGCGCTACTACGAGTACCGGCACGTCGTCGGCTTCGAGGAGACGAACCTCGTCGGCAACGTGTACTACGTGAACTACCTGCGCTGGCAGGGTCGGTGCCGCGAGATGTTCCTGCACGAGCACGCGCCGGAGATCCTCGACGAGCTGCGCGCCGACCTGAAGTTGTTCACCCTGAAGGCCGAGTGCGAGTTCTTCGCCGAGCTGGCGCCGTTCGACCGACTCGCGGTCCGGATGCGGCTGGTCGAGCTCAGCCAGACCCAGATGGAGTTGGGCTTCGACTACCTGCGGCTCGGCGGCGACGACCTGCTGGTCGCCCGGGGGCGCCAGCGCATCGCGTGCATGCGCGGGCCGAACGGGCGCACCGAGCCGGTCCGGGTGCCGGCCGGCCTGGTCCGGGCGTTCGCCCCGTTCCGGGCGGCCACGGTGGGGCAGGGGTGAGCGGCATGCGCTTCGACACCCGGCTGGTGCACGGCGGTCGCCGGCCGTCGGCGGGCACCGGGGACGTCGTCCCCCCGATCCACGTCTCCACCACCTACGAGCGCCGGGCGCAGGACGAGCCCCGCTACTTCTACGGCCGGGGCGAGAACCCCACCCGGGAGGAGCTGGAGGAGTGCCTCGCCGGGCTGGAACGGGCCCAGTTCGCCACCGTCTTCTCCTCCGGCCAGGCCGCCGCCGCGACCCTGCTGTCGCTGGTGCGGCCCGGGCAGTGCGTGGTGAGCACCGACGACGTGTACGCCGGCACCGACGGCCTGTTCGACCTGGCCGCGCGGCAGGGCGTGCGGGTGCGGTACGCCGACCTGACCACCCCGGAGGGGATCACGGCGGCCCTGGCGGAACCGGACCTCGCCCTGGTCTGGATCGAGACGCCGACCAACCCGCTGCTCACCGTGGTGGACGTCGCCGAGGTCAGCCGGCGGGCGCACGAGCGGGGAGCCCGCGTGGTGGTCGACAACACCTTCGCCAGCCCGGTGCTCCAGCAGCCGCTGGCGCTCGGCGCCGACGTCTCGCTGTACAGCACCACGAAGTCCATCGCCGGCCACGCGGACGTGCTGGGCGGCGCCCTCGTCTACCGCGACGCGGACCTGCACGCCGCGGTCCGGGCGTACCGGACGACGGCCGGGAACGTGCCGGGGGCGCTGGACTGCTTCCTGGTCCGCCGGGGGCTGCACACCCTGTCGCTGCGGGTGCACCGGCAGGTCGCCACCGCGCGCGTCCTGGTGGAGCGGCTGCGGGCGAGCCCCGCGGTCGGCGCCGTCCACTATCCGGGGCTGCCCGAGCACCCGCAGCACGCGGTCGTCAAGGCCCAGATGAGCGCCCCCGGCGCGATCGTCTCCTTCGACTACCTCGGCGGCCCCGCCGAGCAACTGCTGGACCGGTTCACGCTCTTCACCTGCGGCGTCAGCCTCGGGAGTGTGCACTCCCTCGTGGAGTGCCCGGCCCTGATGACGCACCGCCCGCTGTCGGCCGAGGCCCGCGCGCGGCGGGGCATCGGCGACTCGCTGATCCGCCTGTCGGTCGGCATCGAGGACCCGCACGACCTCGCCGAGGACCTGTCCCGGGCGCTGGCGGGTGGGCCCTGAGCCGGCTGTCCGCCCGCGTCCCGCCGTCCACCCGCCTGCCACGAAAGGGGCCGTCCATGGCCATCCGCGAGATCGACACGACCTTGCCGGTCGTCCGGTCGCTGCCCGCCCCGGGTCGCTACCTGTGCGGCCTCACCTTCGACGGCGAGTTCTTCTGGCACTCCGACCAGGAGGCCGGCGAGATCTACGCCCTCGCCCCGGACGCCGGCGCCGTCGTGCGGACCCTGTCCTGCCCCCGGGCGCGGGCCGACCTCACCGTGGGCGGCGGCGCGCTCTGCCAGGTCGGCGGCCGGCCGAAGCGGATCCTGCTGATCGACCCGCTCACCGGCGAGGCGCTCGGCGAGAAGGAGGTGGCCCCGCCCAGCGGCCGGCTCTGCGGGGTGGAGACCACCGGCGTGGCGATGTGGATGGGGCTGCGCGGGCCGTCGGTGGTGCAGCTCCGCGACGTCGCCACGATGACCGTCCAGCGTGAGTTCCCGGTGCCCGGCGTGCCGTCCGGGCTGACGGTGGCCGGTGACCTGGTGGTCTACGCCGACTTCGAGGGGGCGATGCTGCGGGCGGTCGACGCCCGGCACGGCACGCTGCGCGGACAGGCGCCGGTGGCCGGCCGCCCGGTCGGCCTGACCTGGGACGGCGCGCTGCTCTGGTACGCCGACTTCGCCGGCCGCCGGCTGGCGGCGGTGCGGCTGCCCGACCTGCTCGCCACCGGGTCGTGACCCGGCGGCGAGCAGCCGTCGCCGGGCGGGGCCGGGACGGTGTCGTGCCGGCCCGGGCGAGCCGCCGGGCCGGACGCGCGATCGTGCCGGTCCGGGGACGCCACCGGGCCGGTCCGAGGGCGGGCCGTCAGGCCGGTGCGGGGGACGCCGCCGGGCCGGGGACGTAGTCGTTGCCGGCGTACCAGTCGCCGCGGCCCTGGGGCAGCAGGTCGAGGACGTGCCAGACCGGGCTGAGCAGGTCGATGCCGCGTTCGCCGCCGTCGGGGAAGCTCGCGGGGGCGGAGTAGAAGTGCCGCACCCGGTCGCCCTCGGCGCGCAGCACGCTGACCATCGGCCGTTGCGTGCCGTCCGGGTGCTCCGCGCGCAGGTCGGCGTTGAAGGACGTGCCGTGGCTGGACAGGATCCGCAGGCCGGTCCAGCCCCGCCCCCGGGCCCAGTCCCGCAGCCGGGGCAGCGGCGCCTTCGCCACCACCGCCACGGCGGTGTGCCGGCGCAGGTGCGGAAGCACCCCGTGGAAGCCGTCCACCCACAGCGAGCACATGGGACAGGCCTCGGCGGCGTCCGGCGCGAACATCAGGTGGTAGACGAAGAGGGTCTCGTGCTCCTCGAACAGGTCGCGCAGCCGGACGCTCCGGGCCGGCCCGGGCCGGGCCAGGTCGGCCGGCCCTTCGGCGAGCCGGTAGTCGCCCAGCAGCGGGCCGGGTGGCAGCCGCCGCCTTGCCGCGGCCACGCGTTCGAGCTGGTCCCGCAGGTCCTGCTCGGCCGACGCGAGCGCCCGCCGCGCGGCCACGTACGCACTGTCGGCGCCTGCGGGCCAGCTCGGCAGCCCGGTCTCCTGGTCGACGTCGGTCATCGCGGCTCCCTCCACGACGGTCGGGCCATCTTCGGGCAGGCTACCCGCCCGGCACCCGACGTGATGTTTCCACCACGCGCAGGCGCCATGCGCTACGCTTTAAAAATGCGTGGTGTTTTGCTCGCTGGTGGCACCGGCTCGCGGATGTGGCCGGTGACCCGGGCGGTCTCCAAGCAACTGATGCCGGTCTACGACAAGCCAATGATCTTCTATCCGCTGAGCACCCTCGTGACGGCCGGTGTGCGGGAGATCCTCATCATCACGCGCCCCGACGAGCAGCCGCTGTTCCGGCGCCTGCTCGGCGACGGCGGCCAGTGGGGGCTCGACCTGCGGTACGCCGTGCAAAAGCGCCCGGACGGCATCGCGCACGCGCTCCTGCTCGCCGCGGACTTCCTCGCCGGCGGCCCGGCCATGCTCGTCCTCGGCGACAACATCATCCACTCCGCCGAGCTGGACCGGCAGCTCGCCGAGCTGACCGGGGTGGACGGTGGGCTGGTGTTCGGGCTCCCGGTGGCGGACCCGCGGCCGTACGGGGTGCTCGACCTCGACGAGTGCGGCGCGGTGCGCGACATCGTGGAGAAACCCCTGGTCCCACCGTCCCGGTACGCCGTGCCCGGCCTCTACGTGTACGGCGCCGACGTCGTCTCCATCGCCGCGGAGCTGACGCCGAGCGCCCGGGGCGAGTTGGAGATCACCGACGTCAACCGGGAGTACCTGCGCCAGGGCCGGCTGGAGGTGCGGCTGCTCGGGCGGCGCACCGCGTGGCTGGACACCGGCCGGTTCGGTGACCTGATGAAGGCGGCCGAGTACGTGCGCGTGATCGAGGAACGGCACGGCGTCAAGGTCGGCTGCGTCGAAGAGGCGGCCTGGCGGGCCGGGCTGCTCGACGACGCGGCGATGCGCCGCCTGGCGGTGCCGCTGCGCGCCAGCGGGTACGGCGACTACCTGCTGCAACTGCTCGACGGCGAGCGTCCGGCGCGCCCGGCCGCCGTCCGGTGAGGGCCCGGGGGTCGGCGGCGGGCAAGTGATGGCAAGCTCACGCCGTTGCCCGATCAACTTGTCAATCATATAGTGAGCTGAGGCCGAGTTCGCCTGCGAGGAGAGCGACATGACCGCCGTCCGGTTCGACTCCGTGGCCTTCAAGGCCGAGCAACGTGACACCTGGAACGCGGTCAGCGCCGGGTGGGACTTCTGGCAGGACCGCTACGAGCGGGCAGCGGCGCCGGTGACCGACTGGCTGCTGCGCGCCGCCGGGCTCCGCCCCGGTCACCGGGTGCTCGACGTCGGCTGCGGCACCGGCGAGCCGTCGGTCAGCGCCGGCCGGCTGGTCGCCCCCACCGGCCGGGTGCTCGGCATCGACCTCGCACCGGAGATGGTCGACCGGGCCCGCCGCTGCGCCGCCGGCCTCGGCCACCCGATCGAGTTCGCCGAGTCCGACGTGGAGGCCCTCGACCTGCCGGCGCACTCCTTCGACGCGGTGCTCAGCCGGTGGGGGCTGATGTTCGCGGTGGACCGGCAGCGCACCCTCGCGGACCTGCACCGCCTCCTGGCTCCCGGCGGCGTGCTGGCCGCCGCCGTCTGGGGGCCGCCGGAGGCGAACCCGATGACCTCGCTGGGCTTCCGGACGCTGGCCGCGGGCCTGCCGGTCCCCCCGCCGGGCCGCCCCGGCCCGTTCAGCATGTCCGACGCCGAACGCACCCGCGCCGACCTGCTCGCCGCGGGCTTCACGGACGTCGGCACCGAGTCCGTCGGGATCGCGATGCGCTTCGCCTCCGTCGACGAGTACCTCGCGTACACCCGCGACGTGACGCCGCCCGGTGTGCTCGCCACGGTGCGGCGGCAGCTCGGCGCCGACGCGGAGCGGGCGGGCTGGGCGCGGCTCGCCGAGGCCGCCGCCGCCTTCGCCGACGCGGACGGCGTGCTCACCCTGCCCGGCTCGGCGCTCTGTCTGCGCGCGCGCCGCCCCGCCGACGCCGCCGGCGTGCCGGCCGACGCCGGCCGGCCCGAGGCGGCCGGGTCCGGCCCGCCGGGGGTCGGGTCGGGGAGGGCCGGATGACCGCGGCCTGCCCGAGCGCGCCACGCCCGGCCCGTCCGCCGGCCGGCCACCCCGGCCTGCTCGCGCTGGCCCAGTCGTACGTCGACGCCGCCGCCGCCCGCGGTGAGCTGCCCCGCCGGGACCTGGGTGGGTTGCCCGGCACCCGGGTGCGCGTCGACCCGGATTTCTGCCGCACGGTGGCCCGGCACTTCGACCGGGCGCCCCGGCGGGACCTCGGGCCGGACCTGGCGGCCCGCTACCGCCGGTTCACCGAGGAGAACCTGCGCCACTTTGCCCTGCTGGCCCGGGCGGGGATCCGCGTCGAGCCGTGGCGGGGCCCCGGGCAGCCGTACCGGGGCGCGGCGGACCTGGTCGACCGCCTCGCCCGCACCGGCGTGCTGCACGTCTACCTGACCCGGGACGGCCACGGCCCCGACGGGCCCGCCCCGGACCATCCGTTGTGCGCCCCGTCGGGTGTCACGGTCGGCGGCGTACCGCTGCTGCACAACGACATCTTCCGGGCCGTGCACGACGTCTTCGGTCACGTCATGCTCGGCGCCTCGATGGGGGTGGCGGGCGAGTTCCTGGCCGCGTACGGGCACATGGCGATGTACTCGCCCGAGGTGCATCCCGTCGTCTTCACCGAGCAGGTCAGCCAGATCTGCTGGTTCTTCCACGGCCCGCACCTGGCGGACCGGGCCGGGCGGTGGCCCCGGCGCGGCGAGCCGGGGTGGATCCCCCCGTCCGAGCGGCCCTACCCGGAGCAGAAGCTCTTCCCCTGCCCGCCGGGTTTCCTCGACCGCTTCACCGCAAGCTTCACGGAGGAATCAGCATGACCGACACGGCTGCCCATCCCCTGTCCGCGGTGCGGGCCGAGTTCCCGTTCCTCGACGTGGCCGGGCACGGCCCGCCGCTGGCCTACCTCGACAACGCCGCGACGACGCAGAAGCCCCGGTCGGTCCTCGACGCGGTGGTCGACTTCTACACCACGGCGAACAGCAACATCGGGCGCGGTTTCTACGACCTCAGCCGTCGGGCCACCGGCCGCTACGAGGACGCCCGGGAGGTGGTCCGGCGGTTCGTGAACGCCGCCCACGCCGACGAGATCGTCTTCACCCGGGGCACGACGGACGCCGTGAACCTGCTCGCCGACACCTTCGCCGAGCGGATCGTCGGCGCCGGCGACGACATCGTGGTCACCGGCATGGAGCACAACTCCAACCTGCTGCCGTGGCGCCGGCTCTGCGAACGGAGCGGGGCGAGGCTGCGGGTCGTGCCGTCGCCGGCCGGTGGGCCGGTCCGGCCGGAGGACCTGGCCGCCGTCCTGGGCCGCCGGACCCGCCTCGTCGCGGTCAGCCACGTCTCCAACGTGCTCGGCACCGTCAACCCCGTGCGGGAGCTGGTCCGGGTGGCGCACGGCCGGGGCGTGCCCGTGGTCGTCGACGGCGCGCAGGCGGTCGCGCACCTGCCGGTCGACGTGCGGGAGATCGGCGCGGACTTCTACTGCTTCTCCGGCCACAAGGTGTACGCCCCGATGGGCTCCGGGGTGCTCTACGGCCGGCGCGAGCTGCTCGCCGACCTCCCGCCGTACCAGGTTGGCGGCGGGACGGTCAAGGGGGTCTCGCACGACGCCCCGGTGTCCTACGTGCCGGTCCCGGCGCGGCTGGAGGCCGGCACCCCGGACATCGGCGCCGCGGTCGGGCTCGCCACCGCGTTGACCTGGCTGGACGGGCTCGACCGGGACGCGGTGCGGGCACACGACGCGGACCTGGTCCGGTACGCCGTCGACGTCCTGCGCGACGTCGACCGGGTGCGGGTCGTCGGCGACCCGGCCGCGGATCCGGCCGGCATCGTCTCCATCGCGGTGGACGGCCTGCACCCGTACGACGTGGGCGGCCACCTGGACGCGCACGGTATCGCCGTGCGGTCCGGCGTGCACTGCGCCAGCGCGTTCCTCGACGACCTGGGGCTGCTCGGCACGGTGCGGCTCTCCTTCGCGGTCTACAGCACCCGTGACGAGGTCGACCGGGTCGCCGAGGCGCTGCGTACCGTGCGGGCGGGGGAGTGGACCACCCAGTACCCCGACATCCGGTTCCGGTGACCGCCGGGCCCGCCCCGGCCGCCGCCACGGAACCGGGATTCGACACGCTGCCGGCCGGGGAGCTGGCCCTGGCCGCGCTGGAACGGGCCCGCCGGCTCGGCGCCTCGTACGCCGACGTGCGGCTGCGGCGGGTGCGGGCGCTGCGCGAGCGGGTCCGCGACGCGCAGCCGGAGGGCACCCAGGAGAGCGTCGAGACCGGGGCCGGCGTGCGGGTCCTCGTCGACGGCACCTGGGGTTTCGCCTCGGGGGTGGACCTCTCCCCGCCGGGCGTCGCCGAGCTGGCCGCCCGGGCCTGCGAGCTGGCCCGGACGCTGCGCCCACTGCGCGGCGCGCCGCCCCGGCTGGCGCCCGAGCCGGTCCACGGGCCGGCGGTGTGGGAGTCGCCGTGCGAGGTGGACCCCTTCGCGGTGCCCGCCGCCGAGCGCACCGCCCTGCTGGCCCGCTGGTGCGCGATCCTGCGCGACGGCGGCGCCGACCTGGCGGAGGCGTACCTGCAGGTGTTCCGCGAGTCCACCGTGTACCACGACAGCGAGGGCCGGCGCATCCGGCAGCGGCGGACGTGGCTGCACCCGATGGTGGTCGGGTTCCGGATCGACGCGGACAGCGGCACCTTCGAGACCATGCGCACCCTCGGGCCGCCGGCCGCCCGCGGCTGGGAGTACCTGACCGGAACCGGCTGGGACTGGGCGGGCGAGCTGGCCCGGCTGCCGGGGCTGCTGGCCGAGAAGCTCGCCGCCCCGTCCGTCGAGCCGGGGGAGTACGACCTCGTCATCGACCCGACCAATCTCTGGCTGACGATCCACGAGACCGTCGGGCACGCCACCGAGCTGGACCGGATCCTCGGCCGGGAGGCGGCCTTCGCCGGCACCTCGTTCGTCACCCCCGACGACATCGGGTCGCTCCGCTACGGCTCGCCGGCGATGAACGTGGTCGCCGACCGCACCACCCCCCACGGGCTCGCCACCATCGGCTACGACGACGACGGCGTGGCCGCCCGGTCGTGGCCGCTCGTCCGCGACGGCGTGCTGGTCGGCACGCAACACGACCGGCAGACCGCCGGCGCGGCCGGGCTGGACCGTTCCACCGGCTGCGCGTACGCCGAGTCGTACCGGCACCTGCCCGTGCAGCGGATGCCGAACGTCTCGCTCCGCCCCGCGCCGGACGGGCCGGACACCCACGAGTTGATCGGCCGGGTGCGGGACGGGCTGTACGTCGTCGGCGACAACAGCTTCTCGATCGACATGGCGCGGGTGAACTTCCAGTTCACCGGGCAGCGCTTCTACCGGATCCGGGACGGCCGCCTGGCCGGCCAGGTGCGGGACGCCGCGTACACGGGGACCACGCTGGAGTTCTGGCGGTCGCTGGAGGCGGTGGGCGGCCCGCAGACCTGGCTGCTGTCCGGCGCGGGGCAGTGCGGCAAGGCGCAGCCGCTGCAACTCGCCGCCGCCGGGCACGGCTGCCCCTCGGCGCTGTTCCGGGGCGTACGCGTGACCAGCACCCGGACGGAGGCGCCCGCGTGAGGACCCCGAGCCCGCAGGAGACGGTGGAGATCGCCCTCGGCGCGGCGGGCGGCGACGACTGCGTGGCGATCGTGGAGCAGGGCGCCGACGTGCACCTGCGTTGGGCGGACAACGCGCTGACCGGCAACGGGAGCGGCGACGAACGCCGGGTGTCGGTGGTGGCCGTCGCGGGCGGCCGGGTGGGTGCGGTGTCGCTGTGCGGGCCGGCCGACCGGGCCGAGGTGGTCACGCTGGTCGAGGCGGCGCGGGCGGCCGCCCGCCAGGCGCCGCCGGCGCCGGACGCGCGGCCCCTGCCGGCCTCCGGCGCCGGGTCGCCGCACTGGGAGGACCCGGTCCCGGCGGCGCCGCCGACGGTGCTGACCGGGCTGGTCGACCAGTTGGCCGCCGGGTTCGGCCGGGCGCGGCGCGGTGGCCGGGTGCTGCACGGGTACGCCGAGCACCGGATGCGCAGCACGTTCCTCGGCACCTCCACGGGTGTGCGGCTGCGCCACGACGAGCCCGCCGGGCACCTGGAGCTGACCGCGCGCGACCGGGACGGCTTCCCGGTCTGGACGAACGCCGTGACCACCGACTTCGGCGACGTCTCGGTGGCCGCGCTGCAGGACGAGCTGGACCGGCGCCTGCACTGGGGCCGGCGACGCTTCGAGGTGCCGCCCGGCCGCTACGAGTGCCTGCTGCCGCCGACCGCCGTCGCCGACCTGATGAACTACGCCTACACCACGGCGGGAGCCAGGGCGGCGGCGCAGGGGCGGACGGTCTACAGCGGACCGGGCGGCCGGACCCGGATCGGGGAGCAACTCGCCGGCGTGCCGCTGACCCTGCGCAGCGACCCGGCGGCCGACGGGCTGCGCTGCGCCCCGTTCCTGGTGGCGCCCGCGTCGACGCCGACGAGGTCGGTGTTCGACAACGGCCTTCCGCTGGGCGCGACCCGCTGGTGGGACCAGGGTCGGCTGCGGTCGCTGGTGCACACCCGCGACAGCGCGGACGAGTTGGGCATGCCGCTCACGCCCGCGGTGGACAACCTCATCCTGGAGGGGCCGGACGGTGCGTCGGCCGCCGACCTGATCGCGACGACCCGGCGCGGCCTGCTGGTGACGAGCCTCTGGTACATCCGTGAGGTGGACCTCGCCACCATGGCCCTCACCGGGCTGACCCGGGACGGCGTCTACCTGGTGCGCGACGGCGAGGTCGTCGGGGCGGTCAACAACTTCCGCTTCAACGACAGCCCCCTGGCGATGGCCGCCCGGGTCACCGAGGTGGGCCGGACCGTGCCGACCCGGGCCCGCGACTGGGGCGACGCGGTGGCGCGTACGGCCATGCCGATGCTGCGCGTCCAGGACTTCCGGCTCACCGCGGCGACCCGCGCGGTCTGACCGCGCCCGATCCGACCGGCGCACCGCTGACACCGGCTGCCCTCCGGCACACCCCCGGCTTGACGCCGGCGGCCCGTCGCGGACGGGCGCGGCCTCACCCGAGCCTGTGGGGCACCCCGACCATGCGGCCCCGAAGCGGTATACGAACAAATAGCGTCAGTGGGATATGCGCCTGCGAGGATTCAACCCTCCCCAGTGGATGATCCCCTTGAACCATCAGTGAAACCGGACATTATTTCGCAAACGATCACTGTGGCCCCGTTGACAGTCACTTTAGAAAACAATAGCGTTCGGGTCAGTGGTCCTCCCGGGTTGAGCAGAGCGTCACAGAGGGCGTCAGGGCATCCGGGGCAAACAGGGAGGTGGAGCCGTGACTGACACGGCGAGAGAGACCTACGAGTCGCTCAACATCGAGCCGAAGCCGCTGCGGCCGCACATCCTGGCTGCGGCGACGGTCGTCTTCGGTGACGACTACTACGGCGGCCGTCGGGAGACGATCAACCTGTCGGGCTTCGTGCAGATGAACAAGTGGCCGATGCCGGGGTTCAAGCACACCGTCGACGAGGACGGCACGGCGAGCTTCAACCTGGAGCTCATCAGCGCCCCCGAGGTCGGCATCAAGGGGTTCAGCTACACGCTGAACGACCGGATCCAGATCCTGTCGAACCCGTACCTGCCGAACACCGGTCACATCAAGCAGATCGTGCCCGGCAAGAACTTCCCCGCGGAGTTCTACATCCGGCGGTTCGGCATCCTGGAGACCAGCACCATGCGGCTGGCCCACCGGGGTGTCATCGACGTCAAGGGGATCGTGGACGGCCTTCCGCCGTACAAGACCCCGCTCACCTCGCCGTTCCTCGGCCGCCCGTACGGCGACCAGGGTGAGGTCATGCCGGCGCACAACGTGGTCCGGGGCACCAACCTCCCGGCCGCGTGGTACCCGTCGAACGACGAGAACGAGGCCGTCGGCAACACGCCGAGCGCCTTCTTCGCGTCGAGCATCGGCCCGTGCGTCTCGATGCTGGTCGACCCGTCGATCATCATCCAGGCCTCGACCGAGGCGAAGATCAAGGTCGAGGTCAACGGCCGCACCGAGGAGATCGAGCTCGCCGGCGACTACCCGCTCGCCGCCGGTGCCGAGATCCTCCTCTTCGGGCCGGAGAAGCACGACCAGGGCTCCGGGGTGCTGGCCCAGCTCGCCCGCGTGGCGCTGGTGGGCAACAGCCCGGCTCTCGGCGGCAAGGTCATGCTGCGGGCCAGCTTCTTCACCGTCTCGGGCGGCCAGCTCGGCGACGGCAACGAGGAGAGCCTGAGCCGGCTGCGCTACCCGGGTGAGCTGCACTTCGACGCTCACTTCGAGCTGGTGACCCCGTCCGCCACGCTCTACGCGGCGGCCCCGGTGCACCTGAGCGGCCAGCTCAAGGACATCGAGCCGACCGGCACGCTGCTGACCGCCGAGCACGCCGACGCCGCGCTGCGGACGAAGGACGGCGAGTCCCGGGCGCGCCTGACCGGTGTGTCGATGAAGCTGGGTGACGCGCTGGTGGGCTCGGAAGCCTACGTCAGCGCGTGACGACCAACCGCCGTTGGTAGTCCCGAAAGACGTCGTCCCGGGTGGCCTCCTGTCACCCGGGACGGCGTCACTCTCCAGGGGTGGCAGACATGTTCGAGCGGTTCACCGACCGAGCGCGACGGGTTGTCGTCCTGGCCCAGGAAGAGGCCCGGATGCTCAACCACAACTACATCGGTACGGAGC
>NZ_JBEYTP010000047.1:0-50063 GCF_040643125.1 Micromonospora sp. NPDC047465 | reverse complement strand
GCAGATCCAAGACGCCGCGCGGGTCACCGACGTGCAGCACCCCGACCCGCTGACCGACCGCCCCACGACACCACCGTGCGGGCGGCCTCGTGCTGGGCCTGCCGCACCCGCCGCCGATGACGGGCCTCCACCCTGCGCGTCCGGGCCCGATACTGGCGCCACCGGCGTGACCCCCGCTGACCCGGCTTCGGTGCCCGTCGGGCGACGGCACGTCGGCGGGCTTTGGTGTCGGCCAGGTGCATGCGATGCTCGGCGCGGATCGCCCGCCCCGACACCAACAGCCCCTCCCCGCCGGGCCCGGCGACGGCGTACGGGTGGATGATTCCCATATCCACGCCCGCCACCCGGCCGGGATCCGGTCCCTCACCAGGCGGGTACACCGCTATCGGGACTTCGGCGGTGACGTCGAGGAACAGCCGGCCACCCTCGCACAGCAGGGTGATCGAGCGGACCTGCTCCACCGGATACGGGATCTCCCGGGCCAGGCGCATCCACAACGCCGGGGTGCCTCTTGTCGTGGGGATGCGCACGCGGTGGCCGTCGAGGGTGAACGTGCCGTAGTACCAGCGCACCGGCATCAACCCCCGCCGCCGGCGCGGGAACCGCGCCGACAGGTCGCCTGCCTTGCGGCGTTTCGCCGCCGCAAACCACGCATCCGAGAACCGCCGTAACACCGACCGCGCGCCAGTCGAGTCCAGCTCGGCGAACGTGCCCGGGCCGGAGGCCGACAACTCCCGATACAAGTCCTGATAGCCCGCCAGCGGCGCATCCCGGCGGCGGCGCCGCCACGCGTTGACTTCCAGAACGCACGCCCACACGTCACCGGCCGAGCGCAGCAGCCCGAAACACCGTCGCCGCTGCGCGGGGGTCACCCGCAGCGCGACACGAGCGGTTCGATGCACCACCGGCAGCGCAGCAGGATCCCGACGACGAGGCACAAACCGAAGCCAACACCACGGGTACGACAATTTCAGAATCGACGGGTTACCCGGTCAACGTTCAAAGACGAGGCACTAGCCGGATAGTCGCGCGGAACGTCCGGGCGCCACCTCGACAAGCTTGAGCACCTGATCCTCGTTTAACACCCACTTTGGTGCCCACGGTATTCCGCGCAGGAATTGCTTGAGGTCCACCCCGTCGCAAGGATTATCGGTGAGTGCCCTATCGGTGACGGCCGCGTTGGGCTCAGGATCCGCGATGGCGAGGGTGAAGCAGCGGTCACGGTCTGGGAGGGCGGTTTCGGGGGCGTTTGTCTGTTACGAGGGTGGCCGTTGATTAGGGGGCCCGGGCACGGAGAGCACGTCCACCCGCAACCACTCACGACGGTCATGCCGCCACCTTGTCTGAGCCCCTGCTTGGTCCTGGACACATCACCTTTACCTGACGGTAACCAAACTATTAATCGGCTCGGCAATATAGCCGACACTCGCAGTCGTCTATATACGCCATAGGCTTGTCCCCCGAACGCGGGAAATTCTCGCGAGTCAGGGAAGGGAGACTCCGATGCCGGATGTGGACTTGGGCGTGGCCACGGACTGGGACGAGGGTGACACCCACGGGCGAATCAAGCTGCGGCAGAATCAGTGCTACCCGAACTCGCCCAAGCAGGACGTGTTGATCAGCTCCCCGGTCAGCATCGAGCTGTCGGTGAACACCAACCACAGCACCAGCCAGGAGGCCGACAAGATTTTCTTCACCACCCACCACGGAAGCCAGAAGAAGATCATTGCCATCCTGGATTCCGACGGCAATCTGCAGATCGCCGGCCGCGTCACGGAAATGCAGACGGATCTGCAGTACCGATAACGACGCAAACGTGACGCCACGGGAGCGCCCGCACCGGCGGGTGCTCCCGTGTCATGCCGGGCGGGTCTGTCGAGTTGACGGGAGCGTCGGCCGGCGCGGCGTGCCGCAGCACCCCATCGGAGCGCTCCACTGGCCCTGGAGGGCGGACCCGTTCCGCGGGGGGTGGGACGAAGGTGACGTGATGGCGGAGGGCCGGTGCGCTACGCGATCGACGGAGAGCCGGAGGCCCGCATCGATCACGGGGCGCGGCTGTCGCCGTATCGGAGACTGGCTGGCATCCTTGCCGCCCGGATCGAGCGCGGCGACTGGCAGCCCAACCGGGCGATCCGAGTCTCAGTTGGTGCAGGAGTGCGGCCCTGCGCGGGCGACCGTGCGGCGAGCGGTGCTTCCCGCTTCACGTCAGGTACTCCAGTGATCTTGAACGACCTTGATCAAATTTACGGATCTCAATGCATATTCATGATCATTGGGCGCGGATCCGGCGCGACCGAGTGTGAGAACGGGCGTGAACCTCGAAGGGTTTGGAGGAGTCCGGCCCTGCTCAGGGGGTGGATCTACCGGTTTCCGGGTGATGCCTAAGCGGCTTCCGACATTAGTACGTGCAATCCGGGGGCCGATCAGGGACGATGGGCGCACGGACGTCGGTGATCCGGCCGGCGTCGGCCGCGGTGGGTCGCTGTGCCCGTTTCCCGGTCGGCGGTGGTGAGAGCGGGGCCGCTGAACCGGGAGGGTGATCGCGATGCCTGACATACGACCCACGGTGGGCTCCGGTGCGCTGGTCCTCAACGCCACCTACGAGCCGCTGTGTGTCGTGTCCGTGCGTCGTGCCGCCATCCTCGTGCTCTCCGCCAAGGCGGTCTGCGTCGCCGACGGCGACGGCGTCCTGCACAGCGCCCGCAACGCGCTGCCGGTGCCGTCGGTCGTCCGGCTCACCCGCTTCGTGCGGGTGCCCTACCGCACCCACGTCGGGCTCTCCCGGCGGGCGATCTTCGCCCGGGACGGCTGGCGCTGCGCCTACTGCCGGGGCCCCGCCGAGACCATCGACCACGTCTTCCCGCGCAGCCGTGGCGGCCGGCACGCCTGGGAGAACGTCGTCGCGGCCTGCGCCCGGTGCAACCACACCAAAGGCGACAAGACCCCGGCCGAGCTGGGCTGGCGGCTGCACGCGCTGCCGGCCGCCCCGAAGGGCACCGCCTGGCGGGTCCTCGGCCACCGGGCGCCCGACCCCCGCTGGGCCGACTGGCTCGACCTGCGTGAGCCCGAGGCCGCCTGACCCGCGAGGCCGCCCCGGTCAGGTGGTGCGGGATCGGACGAGGGACGCGAAGACCACCACGTTGTCGGCGTAGCCGGTCTCCCCGCCGACCCAACGCCCGCCGCAGGTGATCAGGCGTAGCCGGGGGCGGCTGAAGTCGCCGAAGACCTCGTCGACGGGCAGCCGCTCCTTGCCGAAGCGCTCGACCGTGTCCACCTCGAAGACCGCCACCGAGCGGTCGGCGCGGGTGACCTCGATGGGGTCGCCCTCCCGCAGGTCACGCAGCTTGTGGAAGACCGCCGGCCCGGTCGAGGTGTCGACGTGCCCGACGATGACGGCCGGGCCGTACTGCCCCGGGGTCGGGCCCTGGTCGTACCAGCCGGCCTCCTGGGCGCGGGCGGCGTCCGGCACGCCGATGCTGCCGTCCGGGGCGATGCCGACGTCGTGTACGGGCGCCCGGACGTCGATCGGGTCGATGGTGATGTCGACGGGCGGGCTGGCGGGCAGCACGGGGAACTTCTTCGGCGGTGGCCGCAGCCCCGCGATGAACCGGTCCGGCAGCACGCTCACGCCGGCGACCCGCTCCACGGCGAGCATCGCGATGATCAGCACCATCAGCGTCCCGATCACCAGGACCGGGAGTCCGGGGTTCCGGCCGGGCGCCAGCCGGCGACCGGCGGCAGCCCAGCGGTGCCGAGGTCGGGTGGGCAGCGGCTCGACCGCCGGGTCGGTGGTGGCGACGCTGGCCGACACCGTCTCCCCGGCCACCCGCCGCAGCCGGCGGGCGGTGGCGGCCGCGGCCCGGCGGGACGCCCGCAGCGCCCGCCGGGTGGTCGCCCGGACCCGGCCCGGGTCGGATCGCCTGGTACGCCTCTGGGAGCGGGCCATGGCGACGGCGGGTCAGGAACCGGTCCCGGTCCGACGACGGTTGCCGAGGAATCCGAAGCCCACGGCCAGGGCCACCGCGGCGAGGCCGCCCACCAGCAGCACCGAGCCGGTGCCCGTGCCGCCGGCGGTGCCGCCGCCCCCGGTCGCCGGCCCCTTCGTGGGCTGTTCCATGTTCAGCACCGTGAGCGTGGTCGTCGCGGTGTTGCCGTTGTCGCAGCGCAGGTCGACCGGAAAGTCCCCGGGCTGCTTGTTGCCGGGGATCGTGGCCTGGGCGGTCAGGAAACCGTTGTCGGGTCGCAGTACCACCGGTCCCCCGAAGGCGTCGGAGCGTACGGTGGCCTGGCGGTTGTTGGCGTTGTCGCAACTGGCCCGGATCCTGACCCGGGTGCCGGCCTGGGCGCTGTTGGGCACCACCTCGACGAAGGTGTTCTCGCCCGCCCGCGCGGGCGCGGGCGCGATCATGATCAGGACGAACGCCCCGACCAGGCCCAACACGGACAGGGCGCTGGTCAGGGCACGTGTGAACGCTGTGAACACCGGCATGATCCCCCCTTCCGGTGACGATCACCGGAATCCCTCCCCGGGCAACAGCGCCTGCTTTCCCGCTGGCCCCGGGGCAAACCCGGATCGCGGTCAGCGGTGGCGGGGGGAGGAGAGCGGGGTGACGGGGTGCCAGTCCAGCGGGGTGGACAGGACCATCGTGCTGGACGGCTGGCCGTACGGGGCGAGCCGGTCGATGACGGCCTCGAACTCCCCGATCGACCCGGCCGCCACCTTCAGCATGCTGCACGCGTCGCCCGTGATGCGGTGGATCTCCAGGATCTCCGGCCACCCCGCCACCTCGGGGTCGTGCAGGATGCACCGCGAGCCGTAGCAGGACATCCGGATGAACGCGACCACCGTGCGGCCGGCCCGGGTCAGGTCGACGTGGGCGTGGTAGCCGGCGATGATCCCGGCCTCCTCGAGCCGGCGCACCCGCTCGGCCACGGCCGGCGGCGACAGGTGCACCCGCCGGGACAGCTCGCTGAAGGAGAGGCGCGCATCGGCCTGCAGCTCCCGCAGCAGCGCCCAGTCCATGTCGTCCATGAGGCGACCTTACTTTCTCCAAGCCGAATCGCGCTCGCACCTTCCGCGCCGCAGGTCGGAGGGCGGTAGAGCCGTTGATCCGGCATTCCATCTGCCCGTTCGACCGCGAGATCATGTCGGTCACCCGGCCCGGTCAGGCCGGCGCACCCCAGCGAGCAGAGGAGGAGCGGTGGAGCAGACGGACCTGCGGGCGCCCACCCGGGCGGCGGTACGCCCGGTCACCCCGGGGCAGCGCGCCGCCCGAGCGGCCCGCAACGGCGGGGAGCCGACCCTGGAGTTCGCCGAGCGGGTGCCGTACGACGCGTACGTGCAGGCCAGCACGCTGCACCGGCTGCAGCGACCGCTGAGCGACGACCCGGGCGAGATGTCCTTCCTGATGGTCAGCCAGATCATGGAGCTGTACTTCGGGCTGACCTGCCACGAGCTGCGCGAGACCCAGCGGCTGCTGCGCGTCGACCGGGTGTGGGACGCGCTGGCCCCGCTGCGCCGTGCCGCCCTGCACCTGGAGGCGCTGAACGCCGCCTGGAAGGGGCTGCGCTGGATGACCCCGGCCGACTTCAACCGGTTCCGCAACCTGCTGGGCGAGGGCTCCGGCTTCCAGTCGGCGATGTACCGGCACCTGGAGTTCCTGCTCGGGCTCCGGGACGAGGCGCTGATCCGGCCGTTCCGGCGCCAGGCCGAGGTGTACGCCGAGCTGCGGGCCACCCTGGCCGCGCCGAGCGTCTGGGACGACGTGCTCGCGCTGCTCGCCCGGCACGGCCACGACCTCCCGGCCGACCTGCTGGACCGGGACGTCGCCGTCGAGCACGAGCCGCACGCCGCCGTCGAGGCGGCCTGGGTGCGGATCTACGCCCACGCCGGGCCGGACAACCACCTCCGGCTGCTGGGCGAGGCGCTGACCGAGGTCGCCGAGCAGTTCGGCGACTGGCGACAGCACCACGTCAAGGCGGTGCAGCGCACAATGGGCGCCAAGGTCGGCAGCGGCGGCTCCGCCGGACTGGCGTGGTTGCAGCGCAGCATGGCCCGGGTGGTCTTCCCCGAGCTGTGGTCGGCCCGGACCGCGATGTGACCGGAGAGCGAGACACCCCATGAACACCCCCGCACCAGACTCTTCCGGGTTCGCCGCCGGCGAGGCCGAGGCGCACCGCCGCGACGCCGCCGACCCCGGGCACCGCCACCTGTTCCACGTGCCGGCGGCCGACGGCGGCCGCTACCCCGAGGCCGCGTACCTGGCCGGCAACTCCCTCGGCCTGCAACCGCGGGCCACCCGTGGCGAGCTGCTCGCCGACCTGGACGCGTGGAGCCGCCTGGGGGTCGAGGGCCACCTGGAGGCGGAGCGCCCCTGGCTGCCGTACCACGAGCTGCTGACGGCGCCCGCCGCGCGACTGGTCGGCGCCGCCCCGGCGGAGGTCGTGGTGATGAACTCGCTGACGGTGAACCTGCACCTGCTGATGGTCAGCTTCTACCGGCCGGCCGGGGCGCGGACCCGGATCGTCATCGAGGACAGCGCCTTCCCCTCGGACAGCTACGCCGTGCGCAGCCAGGCCCGCTTCCACGGCCTGGACCCGGACGCCACCGTCGTCCGGTTGCGCCCCCGCGCCGGCGAGGACACCCTGCGCACCGAGGACGTGACCGACTACCTGGCCGCCGAGGGCGACCGGGTGGCGCTGGTGCTGCTCGGTGGGGTCAACTACCTCACCGGCGAGCTGATGGACATCCCGGCGATCACCGCCGCCGGCCGCGCGGCGGGGGCCGTGGTCGGCTGGGACCTGGCGCACGCCGCCGGCAACGTCCCGCTGGCCCTGCACGACTGGGACGTCGACTTCGCCGCCTGGTGCTCCTACAAGTACCTCAACTCCGGGCCGGGCGCGCTGGCCGGCGTGTTCGTGCACGAGCGGCACCTGGGTGACCCCGGGCTGCCGCGCTTCGAGGGCTGGTGGAGCACCGACGCGGCGACCCGGTTCGAGATGACCCCGGTCTCCCGCCCGCCGACCACCGTGGAGGCGTGGCAGGTCTCCAACCCGCCGATCTTCGCGATGGGCCCGGTGCGGACCTCACTGGAGCTGTTCGACTCCGTCGGCATGCCGGCGCTGCGCGAGCGCAGCATCCGGCTCACCGGCTACCTGGCGGGGCTGCTCGACGAGGTGACCGCGGACCGCCCGCTGACCGTGGTCACCCCGCGCGAGCCCGAGCGGCGGGGCTGCCAGCTCTCGGTGCGGATCGGCGCGGGCAGCGCCGCCGGGCTGGCCAAGCGGCTGCGGCACGAGCACGGCGTCATCGCCGACGCCCGGGAACCGGACATCATCCGGTTCGCCCCGGTGCCGCTCTACTCCACGTACCACGACTGCTGGCGGGTCGCCGACGCGCTGGCCACCACGGTGGAGGTCAACCGGTGAGCGCGAGGAGTGAGCCGGGGTTGCGAGCCCCGCAGTCGCGAACGGAGGCAGGCTCGGTGACCGAGGAGCGGGACGAGATCGCGGTGGTCGGCGCCGGCCTGGCCGGCTGCCTGCTGGCCTGCTTCCTGGCCCGCCGCGGCTACCCGGTGGCGCTCTACGAGCGGCGGCCCGACCCGCGTACCGGCACCGTCGAGCGGGGACGCTCGATCAACCTGGCGCTCTCCGAGCGGGGTCTCGACGCGCTGCGCCGCATCGGCCTCGACGGGCAGGTGCTCGCCGACGCGCTGCCCATGCGCGGCCGGATGGTCCACCCGGTCGTCGGGGAGCCGCAGTTCCAGTCGTACAGCGCCTCCGGCGACCGGGCGATCAACTCGATCAGCCGGGGTGCGCTGAACAACGCCCTGCTGGACGCGGCCACCGCCCTGCCCGGGGTGCGGACCGCCTTCGACCACCGGCTGGTCGGGCTCGACCCGGCCACCGGCGAGATGACCTTCGAGACCCCGGCGGGCAAGGTCGCGGCCAGCGCGTCGGTCGTGCTCGGCGCCGACGGCGCCGGCTCGGCGGTGCGCGGGCAGTTGCTGGCGTACGGGCTGCTGACCGAGAGCCTGGACTTCCTCGACTACGGCTACAAGGAGCTGACGATCCCGCCGCTGGGCGGGGACTTCGCCCTCGACCCGGACGCCCTGCACATCTGGCCGCGCGGCACCTCGATGATGATCGCCCTGCCGAACCCGGACCGCTCGTTCACCTGCACGCTCTTCTGGCCCACCCACGGCACCGCCAGCTTCGCCTCGCTGGGCAGCCCCGCGGCGATCGAACGGCACTTCGCCGAGCACTACCCCGACCTGCCGCCGCTCGCCCCGAACCTCGTCGACGACTACCAGCACAACCCGGTGGGCGTGCTCGGCACCGTGCGCTGCACGCCGTGGCAGGCGGACGGGCGGGTCGGCCTGCTCGGCGACGCGGCGCACGCCATCGTCCCGTTCTACGGCCAGGGCGCCAACTGCGCCTTCGAGGACGTCGTCGAGCTGGACCGCTGCCTGGACGAGTGCGCCGACGACTGGTCCGCGGCGCTGCCGCTGTTCCAGCAGCGGCGGCAGGCCAACGCCGAGGCCATCGCGCGGATGGCGCTGGCCAACTTCGTGGAGATGCGGGACAAGGTGGCCTCCCCGCTGTTCCAGGCCGGCCGGAAGGTCGAACACGCGCTGGAACGGGCGCTGCCGGGCCGGTACGTTTCCCGGTACGAGCTGGTGTCCTTCTCGACCACCCCGTACGCCGAGGTGGTGCGGCGCGTCCGCCGTCAGCACCGGGTGCTGGGTGCGGTGGCCGCCGGCGCGGCGGCGCTGCTGGCCGGCGCGGTCGGCGTGGCGATCAACCGAGGGAGGCGTCGATGACCGTCACCTGGGATCCCCGGCTGATGACCGGGCGGGCGCCCGACGGTCCGGGTCTGCTGCGCAACTTCGTCGGCGGCGAGTTCGTCGACGCCGGGCGCCGGTTCACCAAGCGCAGCCCGGTCACCGGCGAGCCGGTCTTCGAGGTCGTGGAGGCCGACCGGGCTTGCGTGGACGACGCCGTCGCCGCCGCGCGGGCGGCGCTGCGCGGGCCGTGGGGCCGGATGGGGGAGCGGGAACGCGCCGAGGTGCTCCGCCGGGTCGCCGACGAGCTGGAGCGCCGCTTCGACGACCTGGTCACCGCCGAGGTCGCCGACACCGGCAAGGCCATCTCGCAGGCCCGCACCCTGGACATCCCGCGCGGCGCGGCGAACTTCCGCGCCTTCGCCGAGATCGTGGCGACCGCGCCGACCGAGTCCTTCACCACGGTCACCCCGACCGGCGGCCGGGCGCTGAACTACGCGGTCCGCAAGCCGGTCGGCGTGGTCGCGGTGATCGTGCCGTGGAACCTGCCGCTGCTGCTGCTCACCTGGAAGGTCGCCCCGGCCCTGGCCTGCGGCAACGCGGTGGTGGTGAAGCCCAGCGAGGAGACTCCCGCGTCGGCGACCCTGCTCGCCGAGGTGATGGCCGCCGCCGGCGTGCCGGACGGGGTGTTCAACCTGGTGCACGGCTTCGGCCCGGACTCGGCCGGCGAGTTCCTCACCCGCCACCCGGGGGTCGACGCCATCACCTTCACCGGCGAGTCGGCCACCGGCGGCGCGATAATGCGGGCCGCCGCCGACGGCGTGAAGGCCGTCTCCTTCGAGCTGGGCGGCAAGAACGCCGGGCTGGTCTTCGCCGACGCCGACCTCGACGCGGCCGTGGCCGGATCCGTCCGCTCCAGCTTCACCAACGGCGGGCAGGTCTGCCTCTGCACCGAGCGGATCTACGTGCAGCGGCCGGTGTTCGAGGAGTTCACCGCCCGGCTCGCGAAGCGGGCCGGGGAGCTGCCGTACGGCTGGCCGGCCGACGAGGCCACCGTCAACATGCCGTTGATCTCGCACCAGCACCGCGCCAAGGTGCTCGGCCACTACGACCTCGCCCGCGCCGAGGGCGCCGAGGTGCTGGCCGGGGGTGGCACGCCGGCCTTCGGCGACGCCCGCGACGGCGGCGCGTACGTGCAGCCGACGGTGCTGACCGGGCTGGGCCCGGACGCCCGCACCAACACCGAGGAGATCTTCGGCCCGGTGGTGCACGTCGCCCCGTTCGACGACGAGGACGAGGCGTACGCGCTGGCCAACGGCACCGAGTACGGCCTGGCGGCGACGGTCTGGACGCGGGACGTCGGGCGGGCGCACCGGGCCGGGGCGCGGCTCGACGCCGGCATCGTCTGGGTGAACACCTGGTTCCTGCGCGACCTGCGCACCCCGTTCGGCGGGGTGAAGGCGTCCGGGATCGGGCGCGAGGGCGGCGTGCACTCGCTCGACTTCTACTCCGAACTCACCAACGTCTGCGTGGACCTGACATGACGGATTACGAAGCCGCGGCCCGGGAACTTGTCGAGGCGCGGGAGAACGGCAAACCCTGCCCGCCGCTGCGCGGGCGGCTGCTGCCCGAGGGGGACGTCACCTCGGCGTACCTCGTCCAGCAGCTCCAGGTGCGGCAGTGGTTGCAGCGGGGCCACCGCCGGGTCGGCGCGAAGATCGGGCTGACCTCGCGGGCGGTGCAGGAGGGCCTCGGCGTCTACCAGCCGGACTTCGGCGTGCTGACCGACGCGATGGCGGTGCCGGACGGGGCCGAGGTGGCGATCGACCGGCTGCTCCAGCCCCGGGTGGAGGCGGAGGTCGCCTTCGTACTCGGCGCGGACCTGCCCGACGAGCGGGTCACCACCGCGGACCTGGTCCGGGCGGTCGACCACGTGCTGCCGGCGATCGAGATCGTCGACTCGCGGGTCGCCGGCTGGGACATCTCCATCGTGGACACCGTCGCCGACAACGCCTCCAGCGGCCTGTTCGTGCTGGGCACCACGCCGCGCCGCCTCGCCGACGTGGACCTGCGGCTGTGCGGGATGGTCCTCGAACACGCCGGGGAGCCGGTGTCGGTCGGCGCGGGCGCGGCCTGCCTGGGCAACCCGCTGCACGCGCTGGAGTGGCTGGCGCAGACGCTGGCCCGCTCCGGCGATCCGCTGCGCGCGGGCGACGTGGTGCTCTCCGGGGCGCTCGGCCCGATGGTGCCGGTGACCCCGGGCGCGGCGTACGAGGCGCGGGTCTCCGGCCTCGGCTCGGTCCGGACGTGTTTCTCGTCGTCGGAGGAGGCGGCATGACTGTCGGGGTGGCGGTGATCGGGTCGGGCAACATCGGCACCGATCTGATGATCAAGGTGCTTCGGCTGAGTGACAGCCTGCGGATGGTGGCGATGGCCGGCATCGACCCGGCCTCCGACGGCCTGGCCCGGGCCCGGCGACTCGGCGTGGCGACCACCGCCGAGGGCGTCGACGGGCTGGTCGCGATGCCCGAGTTCGCCGACGTCGAGCTGGTCTTCGACGCCACCTCGGCCGGCGCGCACCGGCACAACGACGCGGTGCTGCGGGGGCACGGGCGCACCGTGGTCGACCTGACCCCCGCCGCCGTCGGCCCGTACGTCGTGCCCCCGGTCAACCTCGACGAGCACCTGCACGAGCGCAACGTCAACATGGTGACCTGCGGCGGGCAGGCCACCGTGCCGATCGTCGCCGCCGTCGGCCGGGTCACCCCGGTCGCGTACGGGGAGATCGTCGCCTCGATCGCCTCGAAGTCGGCGGGGCCGGGCACCCGGGCGAACATCGACGAGTTCACCGAGACCACCGCCCGGGCGATCGAGGTGGTCGGCGGCGCCGAGCGCGGCAAGGCGATCATCGTGCTCAACCCGGCCGACCCGCCGCTGCTGATGCGAGACACGGTCTACTGCCTCTGCCCGGACGTCGACGCCGACCGGGCCGCGATCGCCGCCTCGGTGGCGCGGATGGTGGCGACCGTCCAGGAGTACGTCCCCGGCTACCGGCTCAAGCAGGACGTGCAGTTCGACCGGGTCGACACGTACGTGCCGTCGCTGGGTCGGCACCTGACCGGGTTGCAGGTCTCCGTCTTCCTGGAGGTCTCCGGCGCCGGGCACTACCTGCCGGCGTACGCCGGGAACCTGGACATCATGACCTCGGCCGCGCTGCGCACCGCGGAGCGGCTGGTGGCCCTGCGCGCGGCGGTGACCGACCGCGACGCCGCCGTGGAGGTGACCGCATGACCGACCTGTACATCCAGGACGTGACGCTGCGCGACGGCATGCACGCCATCGCCCACCGCTACACCGTCGACCAGGTGCGCACCATCGCCGCCGCGCTCGACGCGGCCGGGGTGGCCGCCATCGAGGTGGCGCACGGCGACGGGCTCGCCGGCTCCAGCGTCAACTACGGCCACGGCGCGGCCAGCGACGCCGAGTGGATCTCGGCGGCGGCCGAGGTGCTGACGACCGCGAAGCTGACCACCCTGCTGCTGCCCGGTATCGGCACCATCGCCGACCTGAGGGCGGCGAAGGCGCTCGGGGTGACCAGCGTGCGGATCGCCACCCACTGCACCGAGGCGGACATCTCCGCCCAGCACATCTCCTGGGCCCGCGAGAACGGCATGGACGTCTCCGGCTTCCTGATGATGTCGCACATGAACGATCCGGCCGGGCTCGCCGCCCAGGCCAAACTGATGGAGTCGTACGGGGCGCACTGCGTCTACGTCACCGACTCCGGTGGCCGGCTGCTGATGTCCGACGTGGCCGAGCGGGTCGACGCGTACCGGCAGGTGCTGGAGCCGGCGACGCAGATCGGCATCCACGCCCACCACAACCTGTCGCTCGGGGTGGCCAACAGCGTGGTCGCGGTCGAGCACGGGCGGATCCTCGGCGACGGCCCGCTCGGCGCGCCGCACGGCCGGACGGTGCGGGTGGACGCCTCACTGGCCGGGCAGGGCGCCGGCGCCGGCAACGCGCCGCTGGAGGTCTTCGTCGCCGTCGCCGAGCTGCACGGCTGGAAGCACGGCTGCGACGTCTTCGCGCTGATGGACGCCGCCGACGACGTCGTCCGGCCGCTGCAGGACCGGCCCGTGCAGGTCGACCGGGAGACGCTCTCGCTGGGGTACGCCGGGGTCTACTCCAGCTTCCTGCGGCACGCCGAGCGGGCCTCGGACAAGTACGGCGTGGACGTCCGGTCGATCCTGGTCGAGCTGGGCCGGCGCCGGATGGTCGGCGGGCAGGAGGACATGATCGTGGACGTGGCACTGGACCTCGCCGGCAAGGAGGAATCGATGTGAGCGCGAGGAGTGAGCCGGTTTTGCGAGCCCCGCAGTCGCGAACGGAGGTGGCACGGTGATCGGCCCGGACACGGCGGGGATCGCCGAACGGTTGGGCGCGGCGGCCGACACCGCCACCGCGATCCCGCAACTGGCGGCCGAGGCCGGCCTGGACGTCGACGCCGCGTACGCGGTGCAGACCGCGCTGTTGCAGCGCCGGCTGGACCGGGGCGAGCGGCTGGTCGGGCTGAAGATGGGCCTGACCAGCAAGGCGAAGATGGCCCAGGTCGGCGTGGACGAGGTGATCTGGGGTCGGCTCACCGACACGATGCGGGTGCCGGACGGCGGCACGGTCGAGGTCGGCGACTACATCCATCCCCGGGCCGAGCCGGAGGTGGCGTTCCTGCTGGACCGGCTCCCCGAGCCCGGCGAGCCGGTCGGCGACTTCACCGACGCGGTCCGGGCGGTCGCCCCGGCGATCGAGCTGATCGACTCCCGGTACGCGAACTTCACCTTCTCGCTGCCGGACGTGGTCGCCGACAACGCGTCGGCCGCCGCGTTCGTGGTCGGGCCGTGGTGCCCGGTGCCGGACGGGCTGGACAACCTGGGCGTGCTGCTGGAGGTCGACGGGCGGGTGGCCCAGGTCGGCTCGACCGCGGCGATCCTCGGTGACCCGCGCCGGGCGTTGGACGAGGGGATCCGCCTCGCGGGTCGGCACGGGGTGCGCCTGCGCGAGGGCTGGGTGTTCCTGGCCGGCGCGGCCACCGCCGCCGTGCCGCTGCGTCCGGGGGCGCACGTCCGGGCCGTGGTGGAGAAGCTCGGCACCGCGTCGCTGCGGGCTTCGTCGTGATCGGCGTCGGGGGTTCCGGGCAGCCCACCCGGCTCCGGGCGGTCAGGCTTGACCCCTGCACCGGGCGGGCTGCCCGGAACCCCGTCGTGGTCGTTGCTCTCGCGTCGGTTCCGGTTGGTGCGTCATGAGCGGCGAGGCGCGCGTGGTGGCCGGGAAGGCCGTGCCGCGGGGGGCGTTTCCGCACGTCAAGGTGGCGGGCGGGTTCGTCTTCGTCTCCGGTACGTCGTCGCGGCGGCCGGACAACACCTTCGCCGGCGTCGAGGTGGACGAGTTCGGCACCACCAACCTCGACATCCGGGTGCAGACCCGGGCGGTGATCGAGAACATCCGGGACCTGCTGGGCTCGGTCGGCGCGGACCTGTCCGACCTCGTGCAGGTCACCACCTATCTGGTCAACATGAACGACTTCGGTGGCTACAACGAGGTCTGGGCGGAGTTCTTCGACGCGACCGGCCCGACCCGCACGACGGTTGCCGTGCACCAGTTGCCGCACCCGCACCTGCTCATCGAGATTCAGGCCGTGGCCCTTCTTCCCGCAGGAGGTCAGTCGTGAGTGAGATCGCCGAGCCGTTCAGCTTTCCGGGCTGGATCGCCGAGAACCAGCACCTGCTCAAGCCGCCGGTGGGCAACAAGGAGATGCTGCCGGGCAGCGACGACTTCATCGTCATGGTGGTGGGCGGGCCCAACCAGCGCACCGACTTCCACGTCGACCCGTACGAGGAGTTCTTCTACCAGGTCAAGGGCAACATGCACGTCAACCTGATGACCCCGGAGGGGCCGCGGACGGTGCACATCCGTGAGGGTCAGATGTGGATGCTGCCGCGCAACACGCCGCACTCGCCGCAGCGGCCGGAGGCCGGCTCGATCGGGATGGTCATCGAGCGGGTCCGCGAGGAGGGCACGCTGGAGAGGTTCCAGTGGTACTGCCCGGAGTGCAGCCACAAGGTGCACGAGGTCGAGTTGCAGGTCCGCGACATCGCCGCCGACCTGCCCCCGGTCTTCCAGGCGTTCTACGCCGACGAGAAGGCGCGCACCTGCGACAACTGCGGCGCGCTGCACCCGGGCAAGGGCTGATGGGGGTTCCCGCCGAGGGCCTGCCGGGGCAGGCGCGGTTCCCGGTGGTCGACGTGCACACGCACGTCGTACCGAGGGGGTGGCCGGACCTGGCCGCGGCGTGCGGCGGGTCCGGCTGGCCCTGGCTGCGGGTCGACTCCGAGCGCGCCGCCATGATCATGGTGGGGGAGACGGAGTTCCGGCCGGTCGGCGCGGAGTGCTGGGACGCGCCGACGCGGCTCGGCGACATGGCGGCGGACGGCGTCGACGTGCAGGTCGTCTCGCCCACCCCGGTCTTCTTCGGCTATGACCGCCCCGCCGACCAGGCCGCGAAGGTCGCGCGGATCTTCAACGACCTCACCCTGGAGGTCACGGCCGCCGGCGGCGACCGGCTGGTGCCGTTCTGCCAGGTGCCGTTGCAGGACGCGGACGCCGCCTGCGCCGAGCTGGACCGCTGCCTCGCGGCCGGGCACGCGGGCGTGGAGATCGGCAACCACGTCGGCGACCGCGACCTCGACGACGCCGGGATCGTGCAGTTCCTGACCCACTGCGCCGAGGTCGGCGCGCCGGTCTTCGTGCACCCGTGGGACATGCCGGGCGGCCCCCGGCTGGACCGCTGGATGGCCCGCTGGCTCACCGGCATGCCCGCCGAGACGCACCTGTCGGTGCTGGCGCTGATCCTCGGCGGCGTCTTCGACAAGGTGCCCGACACGCTGCGGATCTGCTTCGCCCACGGCGGTGGCAGCTTCCCGTTCTGGCTGGGCCGCGCCGACAACGCCTGGCACCGCCGGGGCGACCTGGTACGCGGATCCTCCGCCGCCCCGCCCAGCTCCTACGTCGACCGGTTCCACGTGGACTCGGTGGTCTTCTCCGGGCCGGCGCTGCGGCTGCTGGTCGACACGATGGGCGCCGACCGGGTGCTGCTCGGCAGCGACTACCCGTACCCGCTGGGGGAGCGGCCGGTCGGGCGGGTGGTACGCGAGGCGGACTTCCTCACCGACGACCAGCGCGCCAAGCTGCTCGGCGGCAACGCCCTGCGCTTCCTCGGCCGGTAACGGGACGGGGCAGGAGTGCCGTACGTCGCACGGCCGCGTTCGGCGAGGGACCGGCCGGTTCCGTCGTGCCGGGGGACGTGGGCCCCTCGCCGGGCCGGCCGGTCGTGTCGTCCGGCAAAGCGGCGGCCGGACCAGGCAGGATGACGGGATGGCCGAGCCGCACGACCTGACCGCGCTGGAGCAGGCCGCCGCGATCGCCCGCGGCGAGCTGTCCAGCGTCGAGCTGGTCGAGCACCACCTCACCCGGGTCGACGCGCTCGGTGACACGGTCGGCGCGTTCGTCACGCTCACCCCGGAGCTGGCCCGCGCGGCGGCCCGCGCCGCCGACGCCGCGCCCGCCGGGGAACGCGGCCCGCTGCACGGCGTGCCGACGGCGATCAAGGACCTCACCCTCACCGCCGGGGTGCGCACCACCTTCGGCTCGGCCGCGTTCGCCGACTTCGTGCCGCCCGTCGACGCCGACGTGGTCCGGTTCATGCGCGCGGCCGGGCTGGTCAGCCTGGGCAAGACCACCACCTCCGAGCTGGGCTGCTCGCTCTACTCCGAGGGGCTGGTCGCCCCGCCGGCCCGCAACCCGTGGGACCTGGCGTACACCGCCGGGGGCTCCAGCGGAGGGGCGGCGGCGGCCGTCGCGGCCGGGCTGGTGCCCGTCGCCCAGGGCTCCGACGGCGGCGGCTCGCTGCGCATCCCGGCGTCGCTGTGCGGGCTGGTCGGCTACAAGCCGAGCCGGGGCCTGGTCCCCGGCGGCCCCGTCGGGTTCGGCGCCTACGGCCTGCCGACCAACGGGCCGGTCGGGCGGACGGTCGCCGACGTGGCGGCCCTGCTCGACGTGCTGGCCCAGCCGGTGCCCGGCGAGCCCTACCTGGCGCCCGCCCCGCCGGCCGGCGGCTTCCTCGCCGCGGCCCGGGCGGCGGAGCCCGGTCGGCTGCGGGTGGGCCGGTTCACCACCCCGATGCTCGCCGACGAACCGGTCCACCCCGACTGCGTTGCCGCCGTGGACCGGGCCGCCGCGCTGCTCACCGCCGCCGGCCACGAGGTGGTCGACGT
Source organism: Micromonospora sp. NPDC047465 (assembly GCF_040643125.1). Taxonomy (NCBI): domain Bacteria; kingdom Bacillati; phylum Actinomycetota; class Actinomycetes; order Micromonosporales; family Micromonosporaceae; genus Micromonospora; species Micromonospora sp. NPDC047465. The sequence goes on along the minus strand of NZ_JBEYTP010000047.1, from coordinate 32,950 downwards.
CCCCGCGCCGCTCGGGCCCGCGGTGTGGCCGCTGTTCGAGATCGTCTGGTACGTGCTGGCGCTCGCGCCCGTGCCGCCCGAGCGGGAGGGCCACCTGCTGCCGCTGACCCGTCACCTGCGCGCCCGGGGCGCGGAGGTCTCCGCCGGCACCCTCACCGCCACGCTCGGCGAGCTCCAGGCGCAGGTGCGCCTCGGCGTCCGGCGCACCGCCGGGTGTGACCTGCTGCTCTGCCCGACGCTCGCCGCGCCCCAGGCCCCGGTGGGCTGGTTCGCGGAGGGCGGCGACCCGGCGGAGGATTTCGACCGGCAACGCCGGTTCTCGCCGTACTGCGCCGTCTTCAACGTCACCGGCGATCCGTCGGTTTCGCTGCCGGTCGGCGTCACCGCCGAGGGGTTGCCCGTGGGCGTCCTGCTCACCGGCCGGTACGGCGACGACGCGAGGTTGGTCGCCACCGCTGCGCAACTGGAGAGCTCCAGTGGCGGATGGGAACGCCACCCCGCAATCTGGCGGGCCGTCGGCTCCGCTAACGTGAATGGCAGCGGAGTCGGGCGGTCGGCATCATGATCGTCCACCCGACCCGGATGTTCGAGGTCTCTTCTTCCGCCTGGGGGCGTTGGGATTGTCTGTAACCGAGACGTTGCTGGTCTTCGTCGGCATCCCGGCCGCCGCTGTGCTGGTGATCGCCGGCCTGGCGTACGCCGGTAGCCGTGGTGGCGGCCGTGGCGGCGACAAGCGCTACCGGCCGGGCCGGCCCTTCGACTTCACTCCGGTCTGGTTCCTGGGCCGTCCGGAGCAGCTGGCCGACTCGGCCGGCACCGCCCTGGCAGCGGGCGCGCAGGCGCCGGCGCTGACCAGCCGCAAGCAGGAGCAGGCCGGCATCGAGGCGCCGGCCGGTGGAACCGGAGGCGCAAGTGACCGTTGGTGAGAAGCAGGTCGGGACGGGGAATCCGCCCGAGGTGCTGGACGGGCCGTTCACGACCCGCCAGCTGCTGCGCATCGACGAGGCCCTGCGCCTGGCCGACCAGGGCACCGGCCTGGTCTTCTCGGTGTTCGTCGGCGGCCTCGACGAGCCGATCCGGGAGCACGCCGAGCGGCTGCACCGCCAGCTCGCCGAGCCGGACCGGTCGGTGCTGATCGCGGTGTCGCCCAACCAGCGCCAGCTGGAGATCGTCACCGGCCGGCACGCCCGCAAGCGCATCCCGGACACGTACGCCCGGCTCGCCGCCCTGTCCATGGTGGCGGCCTTCGGCGGCGGCGACCTGGCCGGCGGCATCATCAACGGCCTCGACCAGCTCGCCAGCCACGCCGGCAAGGGCTGAGCGCGCCGTTCACACCGAAGCCCGGTCCGCCAGTGCGGACCGGGCTTCGTCGTGAGCGGACCCGGGCGGTCGGGTCGGGCGGTGGCGCTGGCCGCCGTGCGGGCCCGGGCGGTCGGGGTCGGGCGGTGGCGTTGGCCGCCGCGCGGGCCCGGTGACGTTGCCGTCGCGGCGTGACCCGGCACGGTGCCGTTACGCCCACCGCCTCCCCGGACACCGCGACCGGCGGCCTCGGGTGGGACCCGCACGACGCAGGCCGGGGCCGGCGCGGGTCTCCCCACGCCGGCCCCGGCCTGTCGGACCTGCTCAGGCGCTCCGGGCGTCCCTGGCGCGGGCCTTGAGGGCCCGGACGACGCCGTCGCGGCCCTCGGCGACCAGCCGGCGCAGCGGGGCCGGGTGCCCGTCGGCGGCCAGCCACGCGTCGGTCGCCGCCACGGTCTCCTCCTCCACCAGGTACGTCGGGTACGCCAGCTGCGCGAACTCCTGCGCCGGCTCGCTGTCCCGGCTGGCCCACACCTGACCCACCGCGGCGAAGTACTTCTCCCGGTACGGCGCGGTCAGCTCGACCTGCGCCGCGTGGGTGAAGCCCTGCAGCAGCGCCCGGTGCCGCCAGTTCGGCAGTGCCTCCGGCCCGGTCAGCTCCGCCCAGACGGCGGCCTTGTTCTCCGCCGTCGGCACCAGCGCGTGCGCGTGCGCCGCCTCCCGGTCGCCGCTGGCCGTCCGGTCGGTGGCCAGCTCGGCCTCGATCTCGGCGGGACCGGCCGCGCCGTTGGCGACCAGCGCGTCCAGCACCGTCCAGCGCAGCTCGGTGTCGACGGTCAGCCCGGCGGGGACGCCGCTGCCGGCCAGCCAGCCGCGCAGGGTCGCCAGGTCCTCGGCGGAGCGGGCCGCCGAGGCGTACGCCCGGGCCCAGGCGAGCTGGAAGCCGCTGCCCGGCTCGGCGGCGGCCAGCGCGGTGCGGGCGGTGCGGGCCAGCTCCGCCCAGCCGGTCGGCGCCCAGGCCGGATCGGCGTAGACGGTGAGCGTCGTGGTGGCCTGCCGCAGCGTCGCCGTGACCAGGTTGATGTCGGTCTCGGCGGGCAGCCCGGCCAGCACCAGCGCCACGTAGTCGCGGGCGGCCAGCTCGGCGTCCCGGGTCATGTCCCAGGCGGCCGTCCAGCAGAGCGCGCGGGCCAGCGACGACTCGAGCCCGGCGATGTGCTGCACCACGGTGGCCATCGACCGCTCGTCCAGCCGCAGCTTGGTGTAGGTGAGGTCGTCGTCGTTGAGCAGCAGCACGTCGGCGGCGCGCACGCCGCGCAGCTCGGCCAGCTCCGTCCGCTCGCCGGTCACGTCGACCTCGAGGCGCTCGCGGCGGACCAGCCGGCCGTCGGTCAGGTCGTAGAGACCGACCCCGATCCGGTGCGTGCGCAGCGTCGGGTGCCCGGCCGGCGCCTCCTGGCGCACCACGACGTTCTCGTAGGCGCCGTCCGCCCCGATGGTCACCTCCGGCCGCAGCGTGTTGACCTGCGCGGTCTCCAACCACTGCGCGGCGAACTTGCGCAGCTCCCGGCCGGAGGCGGCCTCCAGCTCGGTGAGCAGGTCGTCGAAGGTGGCGTTGCCCCACGCGTGCTTGCCGAAGTACGCCCGCAGGCCGGCCAGGAACGGCTCCTCGCCCACGTACGCGACCAGCTGCTTGAGCACGCTGGCGCCCTTGGCGTAGGTGATCCCGTCGAAGTTGACCTCGACGGCCTCCAGGTCCGGCATCTCGCAGTAGACCGGGTGGGTGGAGGAGAGCTGGTCCTGCCGGTAGCCCCAGTTCTTGCGGATGGAGAGGAAGGTCGTCCACGCCTCGCGGAACCGGGTCGCGTGGGTGTTGCACCAGTGGCTGGCCCACTCGGCGAACGACTCGTTCAGCCACAGGTCGTTCCACCAGCGCATGGTGACCAGGTCGCCGAACCACATGTGGGCCAGCTCGTGCAGGATCGTGTTGGCCCGCTGCTCGTACTCGAAGTCGGTCACCTGCGAGCGGAAGATGTAGTGCGCCTCGGCGTGCGTGACGCAGCCGAAGTTCTCCATCGCGCCGGCGTTGAAGTCGGGCACCCAGAGCTGGTCGTACTTGGGCAGCGGGTAGCGGACGCCGAACTGCTCGTGGAAGAAGTCGAAGCCCTGCTTGGTGATCAGGAAGAGGTCGTCCGAGTCCATGTACTGCGCCATGGAGGCGCGGCAGTAGGCACCCAGGTCGATGCCGTCGTGGCTGTCCCGCACCTCGTGGTACGGCCCGGCGCAGAGCGCGGTGATGTAGGTGCTCATCCGCACGGAGGTGGCGAAGTGCATCGTCTTGAGGCCCTCGCCCGCCGGCTCCTCGCGCTCCACCGGCATGTTCGAGACCACCTTCCAGTGGTCCGGGACCGTGGCGTGCCAGGTGTAGACGCTCTTCAGGTCGGGCTGGTCGAAGCAGGCGAAGACCCGCTGCGCGTCCGCCGTCTCGAACTGGCTGTAGAGGTAGGTCTCGCCGTCGACCGGGTCGACCGTGCGGTGCAGGCCCTGCCCGCTGTTCGAGTACGCGAAGTCCGCGTCGACCACCAGCGTGTTCTCGCTGCCCAGCCCGGACAGCGTCAGACCCTTCTCCGCCGACCACCCGCCGAGGTCGACCGGGGCGCCGTTCAGCGTCGCCGACCGCACCGAGTCGGCGGCCACCTCGATGAAGGTGCTCGACCCCGGCTCGGTGCACCGGAACCGGATCTCGGTGGTGGATCGGAAGGTGCGACCCTCGGCCGCCTGGACGGCGGTCGAGAGGTCAAGACTGATGTCGTACCCGGTCACGTCGAGCAGGCGGGCCCGCTCGGTGGCCTCGACCTGCGTCAGGTTGCGCACTCCCGGCACTGTTCGTCTCCATCCCGTCTCGCCGTACGCCTCGTTGGCGCCGTCACCGACCGCTCGTGACGGCCGGATTCGAGTCTTCCATGCACGAACACCCCGCGGTGGGCGAGGTCACGCTCTCATTCCGGTGCCGGTCGATGGCCGGCGGGGTGAAGATCAGGGAAGGCGCCGGAGGCGGCGCCACCTGTCGTGAAGGGACCCACCGTGAGCGAGCGTGTCGCTGTAGACATGTGGTTCGACCCCATCTGCCCGTGGGCGTGGATCACCTCCCGCTGGCTGCTGGAGGTCGAGCAGGTCCGGGACGTGGACGTCCGCTTCCACGTGATGAGCCTGTCGGTGCTGAACGAGGGCCGGGAGGTGCCCGAGAAGTACCAGGAGCTGATGCGCACGGGCTGGGGCCCGGTGCGGGTCTGCATCGCGGCGGAGCAGCGGTACGGCCAGGAGGCCGTCCGGAAGCTCTACACCGCGCTGGGCACCCGGATCCACCTCGGGCAGGAGAAGCTCTCGCCGGAGCTGTTCGCGGCCGCGCTGGCCGACGCCGGGCTCGACCCGGCGCTGGCCGAGGCCGCCGAGAGCGCCGGTTACGACGAGGCGCTGCGGGCCAGCCACGAGGCCGGCATGCGCCCTGTCGGCACCGACGTCGGCACGCCGGTGATCCACGCGCCGGGCCCGGACGGCGGCACGATCGCCTTCTTCGGCCCGGTGGTCACCCCGCGTCCGAAGGGCGAGGCGGCGGGTCGGCTCTGGGACGGCGTCCTGCTGGTCGCCGGCACCCCGGGCTTCTACGAGCTCAAGCGCTCCCGCGAGCTCGGCCCCATCTTCGACTGACCTCCACGGCGGTCGCGAGCCGTGCGCCGGCCGGACGGGCGCACGGCTCGCGGGCCCGGATGCCGCCGGTCGCGCGCCTGGTGCCGCCGCGCGCGTTGCGGCGGGTGCCGATGCCGTGCGCGTTGCGGCCGGGTGCCGCCGTGCGCGTTGCGGCTCGGCGGAGCCGCGGCCGGCGGGGCGCGGTCCCCGGCGTCACCGGGGGGCCGGCGGACTCGTTCTCTTCGGTGTCCGCCGCAGCGACCCGCAGGGCCGCACCCCGCAGCTCGTGGAGGCAATCCCGATGGCCAAGCACCGTGCTTCCGGTGAAGATCTGCTGACCGGGGAGGAGGTGACCGAGGCCCCGGAGGCGGCGTACTGGTCGGTCGACGACTCCCGCTGGCCGGCGGTCCGCCCCGACCTTCCCGCACACATGGTGGACCTGCTCGCCCCGCCGATCGTGGTCGGCGTCGCCCGCGTGCCGGCCACCTCCCGGCTCACCCCGCCGGCCGAGCACCGGCGGAACGGGCCCGCCGACCAGCGGCCGACGTCGGCGGCCGAGCAGCGACGCAACGCGCCGGCCGACCACCGGATCGGCCCGCCGGCCGAGCAGCGACGCAACGCGCCGGCCGAGCACCGGCCGGCGTCGGCGGCCGGGCCGCGGACGATCGTGCCCGCCGCGCCGGGCGGGTCGGGTCGGCGACCGGCGGGCGCTCCCGCGTCGGCCGGCCGGCACCGCCTGCCGGCGAAGTAGCCACCGCCTGCCGGCGAAGTAGCCACCGGCGGGCGGGGACACGGCCGGTCGGCGGCGTGGCCGGCCGCACCACCCGAAGCGACGGCCCGGCACGGCCGCTCTTTCATCTGGTGGACGCCGCGCGGGTCCCGCCGCACCGGCGGTCGCGTCGCCGGTAGCGTGGTCGCACATGACGGTCGTGCATCCGATCGCCCGGGCCTGGATCACCACTGGCGGCACCGGCGCGCAGAACTACGACGAGTTCGCCGACGACGCGGAGATCACCGCGATCATCGAGGCGAACCCGCACAGTGCCCTCGGCATCGAGATGCCGCACCGGGCGCCGGAGAGCCTGGGGAAGTCCTTCCTCGACGCCCTGCCGGACGCGGTGACCCGCCTCGCCGAGGCCAAGGCCGACGGCAGCTACACCCCGGCCGAGCAGGTCGTGGTCCTCTACCGGATCAGCGCGCCGGGGGAGGAGACGGCGTACGGGCTCTGGGCCATGACCGACACCGACCAGATCTCCACCCGGGCCGACGAGCCCGGTCTGGTCATCCGCAACGAGGACGTCTTCATCGCCAAGGTGCGGGAGCGGGTGGCCCTGGCCGAAGCGCTGGGTCACCTCCTCTCGCCCGTACTGCTGCTGCAGACCGGGCGCGGCGACGAGCTGCACGCCGCGCTCGCGGCGGCGACCGACGCGGCCGGGGCGCCCGCGGCGACCGACACCGACCAGGCCGGGCGCACCCACGCCATCTGGCTGCTCGGCCCCGGCCCGCAGCAGGACGAGCTGACCGCGCTCGCGGGCGGCGGGGAGCTGGTCGTGGCCGACGGCAACCACCGCAGCCTGGCCGCGCAGACCGGCGGGCTGCCGCGCTTCCTGTCGGTGATCACGACGCCGGCGTCGGTGGCGATCCAGCCCTACAACCGGCTGGTCAGCGAGCTGACCACCACCGCCGGCGAGCTGCTCGACCGGCTCCGCGCCGCCGGCGCGGAGGTCACCCCGATCGACGGACCGGTCGAGGTCCCGGCGGCCGGCGGCACCGTCCACCTCCGCCTCCCCGACCGGGGGTACGCCGTCACCCTGCCGCAGGTGGGCGGCGGCCGGCTGGAGAACCTGGACCACGCGCTGGTCGAGCGGCTGCTGCTGCGCGACGCCCTCGGGCTCGACCCGGGCGACAAGCGGATCACCTACGTCGGCGGCGACTACCCGGCGAGCTGGCTGACCGGAGAGGTCGACGCGGGTCGGGCCGAGCTGGCCGTCCTGATCGCCCCGGTGACCGTGGACGACTTCGTGGCCGTCAACCTGGCGCGGGAGAAGATGCCGCGCAAGAGCACCTGGTTCACCCCGAAGGCGCGCGGCGGCCTGGTGGTCGCCGAGCTGTCCCGCTGAGTTGTGACGAATCCGCCCCGGGACGCCGCCCGCGCGGCGTCCCGGGCGCGCGCCCTGACAGACTGCGCGGTATGCGCGTCTACCTGGGATCCGACCACGCCGGTTTCGAGCTGAAGGTGCACCTGGTCAACCACCTGACCAAGGAGGGGTACGACGTCGTCGACGTCGGCCCGCACGCCTACGACCCGGACGACGACTACCCGGCCTTCTGCCTGCACACGGGTGACCGGGTGGTGGCGGACGCCGGCAGCCTCGGGGTGGTCATCGGCGGCTCCGGCAACGGCGAGCAGATCGCCGCGAACAAGGTGAGCGGGGTCCGCGCGGCCCTCGCCTGGAGCATCGAGACCGCCCAGCTCGCCCGCGAGCACAACGACGCGAACATCGTCGCGGTCGGCGCGCGCCAGCACACCCTGGACGAGGCGACGGCCATCGTCGAGGCGTTCCTGACCACTCCGTTCTCCGGCAACGAGCGGCACGCCCGCCGGATCGGCCAGATGGCCGACTACGAGCGCACCCGCCAACTGCCCGCCCTTCCCTGACCCGCCGCCTCCCACCCCGCGCCGTCTTCCTGCCCGGCGCACCTGGCGGCACCGGTCCCGGATCCTGGTGCGGAGCGGCCCCGTGGGGTCACCTCCGTACCAGGATCAGCGGGCGGCGCGGGTCGGCGTCGGTTGCGGTCCGGCGTCAGCGGCGGGGGAGGTCCTCGCGGGGCGTCCAGTTCCGGCGGATGACCACCACGCGTTCCTCGGCCGCGGCCAGGTCCTCGTCGGTCGGCTGGGCGGCGTCGCGGGCCCGCATCGCCGCCGTCACGCTCACCTGGGACGAGCCGGAGCCGACCAGGCCGCGCAGGCCGCGCTCCCCCTCGTCGCCCGGGCCGCCCCGTCGACCGCGCGCGGGCTCGGCGCCGCCGTCGTGCACGCCCGGGGTCGTGGCCCGCGGCCCCTCGGGCGCGCCCGGGTCGCCGCCCGAGTGCCGTAGCCGGCGGCGCCGTCGCTCCACGTCCCCCATCAGCCGACCGTACCGCCCGAGGACCACCGCCGCCGGCCCGCCCGCCTGTCGTCGCCGGACCGCCACGCTGGCGCGGACCCGCCCGCCTCCCGGCATCTCCACCCGGCCCACCCGCCCGCCGTCGGCCGCCTCCCGGCGTCTCCACCGGCCGGCCCGCCCGGCGCCGGCCCGCCGGTGTTCCGTGGGCCGGGACGACGGTTCGGCACGACGCCGACGCCGGGCAGCCGAGCGGTCAGAACACGTCCATGCCGGCGGGGGCCCGGTGCCAGCCGAAGGCCGGGCCCGCGGCGGCCAACGCGCCGGGGCGCAGCTCGCGTACCCGGCCGGCGGCGGCGAGCGCGCCCAGCCCGGCGCCACCCAGGTACAGCTCGCCGAGGCAGCGCACGTCGCAGGCCAGCTCGGCCGGGCGGTCCGTCGGCGCGCACGCGGCCCGCTCCGGCCCGCCGCTCAGGTGCCAGCGGCCGGCGTTCTCCGGGAGCAGCTCGTCGGTGACCTCGATCACCACGTCCACCCCGGTCGCGTACCGGCGGGCGGCGAGCGCGGCGGGCACGTCCACCACCCGCAGCCAGAGCGCGTCGACCAGTTGCGCGCCCAGCCGGCGCGGCTCGTTGACCAGCCGCAGCAGCGGCTCGTCCGCCGCGCCCGCCCCGAAGGAGAGCTGCCCGGCCAGGTCGAGCGAGAGCAGCATCCGCCACATCGCCGCGTACGCCGCCGGGGTGGCGGCCACCACCTCGTCGACCGTGGTGACCCCGTTCGGCCCGGTGCTCTCCCAGTTCGCGCGCGTACGGAAGAGCCCGTACCCGTCCACGCCGTCCGGCCCCTCGTGCAGCACCGCCCGGCGCTCGGTGGCGCCGCCCCGCCGGTCGGCCTGGTCGCTGAGCACGTACCGCCACCACGCCTCGTCGCGGCTGGACCAGCCGGGACGCTCGGGGCGCACCCGGTCGTACACCCGGGCCAGCTCGGCCCGGCAGTCGGCAGGCGCGGCCAGGCGCAGCCGGCCTTCCGCGGGCGTCGGGTCCGGCATCCGCAGCGCGACGGTGGCGCACTGGACGGAGAGCCGCTGGGCGGCCAGGCCGTAGCCGAAGCGCGGGTAGATCCCGCCCTCGCTGGCCCACAGCACCGCCACCGGTTCCCGGCCCTCGTCGCGCACCTGCCGCAGCTGTCGCGCCATGAGCTGGGTGAGCAGTCCCCGGCGTCGGTGGGTGGGTGCGACGCCCACCCCGCTGACGTGGGCGGCCGGCACCCGCGCGCCCGGCACAGTGAGTTCCCGGGTGAACGCCCGTGCGGTCGCCACCGCGTCGCCGCCGTCCCGGACCAGCAGCGTGCGCCCGGGTTCGAAGAGTGCCCGCTCGATCTCGTGCGTCTCGGGGTCGGACGGGGCGTGGAAGAGGTGGCCGAGCAGCCGGGCCAGCTCGTCGAAGTCATCGGCTCGGGCGGTCCCGACCGCGAGTGGGGGGTTCGTCACGCCGCTGTGTCTAGCCGATCGGTGCGGGCTCGGCGACCGATTTGCCGGCTGGCTACCCTCGAAGCCGGACGGTGGCCGGTGGTCGCCGTCGGTCCAGGGGAGGGACGAGATGGCCGACCAGACACAGCCGTGGGCCGAGCGGACCGTCGAGGTGCCGCCGCAGCCTGGTGTCGGGGTGCCGCCGCAGCGCGACGCGTACCGGCGGGGGGTGGCCTCGGTCGGGCAGCCCCGGGCTCCGCGCACCGAACCGTTCCCCGTGGTCGGGCAGGAGCCGACCGGCACGGGCTGGCCCGACGGGTCGGCGCTGCGGCGCCCGCTGAGCTGGCACGTCGCGCAGCTCAAGCGCGGCGGCGAGTGGAGCGCCGCCGGGGCGCTCTTCGCGTTCGTCTGCTGGGGGATCTGGGCGATCTCGGGCGGTGGCGACCTGGCCGGGCCGCTGCTGATCTTCGTGCTGAGCCTGCTGGTGGCGGCCGGTCTCTTCGCGTTGGCCCGGCTGCTCGGCCGCGTGGTGCTGGAGCGGCAGCTGGGCCGGGTGCGCCGTAGCGCGCGCGGGGCGCACCTGGTCACGGCGGTCTTCCTGGCCGGCCTCGGCATCGCCTACCTGCAGCAGACCGAGTGGGTCGTGTCGGCCTGGGACTGGATCACCGGGAACTGACCGGACCGCGGGCATCGCCGGGACCGACCGCATCACCCCGGGACTGACCGCACGCCCGGGCGGGTCGGCGTCCGCCGCCCGCCCGCGCGCCCGGTCGCGTGTCGCGACCCCGGTCGTTCTCCACTCCACCAGGTCGGCCGCTGCTTACCCGGCGGGTCGCGGTTCATCCGCGCCCGGGCCGGCCTGACCCGGCGGTCAGTGCTTGCCGCCGTGGCCCTCCGCGTCCGCCTTGGGGGAGGTCACCCGGGCGGCCGGGTCCTCGACGCCGGGCTGCCCGCCGTCCGGCGCGACCATCCCGTCGTAGTTGTAGATCGTGCCGTCCTCGCCGTGCTGCCTGGTGGTGCGGATGTAGCGGTGCATCATGCCGTCGATCTCCACCTCCACGAGGGCGTCGCCGCCCGCGTCGATGGTGCTGCCGTCCCGGGGGCCGCCGACCAGGTGTGCCTTCGTGTTCGTGTCCATGGGGCTGCGGTACCCGGGTGGTCCCGACGCAAAACGGGCGGTCTCCCGGGAGGAGGTCGCCGTCCGGTGCGCGGCGGTATGACCGACGCGGGATGGGTCCGAACATTGCCGTTCATCGATATATATCCATAGGATCCCGCCATCGGATGCCGGCGCGTCGACCCCCGCGCGCCGCGAAGCTCGGGAGGCTCCCATGGTCCGTTGGCGCAGACTCATCGGCCGGTTGGCCGCCGCGTTGGTGGCGGTCACCGCCGGCTCGTTCGTCCTGGCCGTTCCGGCCGGTGCCAGGCCCGCGTCGGACGTGACTCCGTACGTCGTCGGCGGCACCCTCGCCGCGCAGGGCGAGTTCCCCTTCATGGTCCGGCTCTCGATGGGCTGCGGCGGCTCTCTCTACAGCCCCCGGCTGGTGCTGACCGCCGCGCACTGCGTCGGCGGGACCGGTGCGAACACCAGCATCACCGCCACCCTCGGCGTGGTGGACCTCCAGTCGTCGAGCCGGATCCAGGTGCGGTCCGACTACGTCTACCGGGCGCCCGGCTACAACGGCAGCGGCAAGGACTGGGCCCTGATCCGGCTCGCCACCCCGGTGACCACGCTGTCCACGCTCAAGATCGCCACCAGCACCGCGTACGACAACGGCACCTTCACGGTCGCCGGGTGGGGCGCCACTTGGGAGGGCGGCGCGCAGCAGCGCTACCTGCGCAAGGCGACCGTGCCGTTCGTCAGCGACGCCACCTGCAACTCCTACTACGGCGGCCAGATCATCCCGAGCGAGGAGATCTGCGCGGGCTACGCCAGCGGCGGGGTCGACACCTGCCAGGGCGACTCGGGCGGCCCGATGTTCCGGCGGGACGCGAACAACGCCTGGATCCAGGTCGGGATCACGAGCTGGGGCAACGGCTGCGCCCGGCCCAACTACCCCGGCGTCTACACCCAGGTGAGCACCTTCGCCCCGGCGATCGCCTCGGCGGCGGCGAGCCTCGGCGGCTAGTCGCGGGAACGGTGTGCGGGACCCGGCCGGCCCGTCCGGCCGGGTCCCCGCGCGTGTCCGCCCTCGCGACGTCGACTACCGGACGTGATCCGCCCTGCGTGATCGGGTGACGAGAGCGTGCCGCGCGGCCCCGTCCCGGCCCCGGCCGCCCGGGCGGCGGCTGTCGCGGAAATCGGCCTGTCCGGCGGGCGGGATCCGGAGGAACGGCTGGTCGCGGGCCGGTTTCCCCGGTCGGTCGCCGGTCCCGGGGCGCGGCGACCGGCGCCGGCGCAGGCGAGTGATGGACATCGATGTAGCAGAAAGTTGCATATTCCCTACCGTCGATCAGCCCTCTAGTGTCCATGACCAGCGGCCGTACATCGACCGACGCCGATCATTGTCGGCGTGCGGCGGGCCGGCACAGCTCCGTCCGCGGCTGCGACCGACGGCCGCACGGGCTCGGGACAGGAGGCGTGATGAGGTCGGGCGACAGCGGGTCCGCGGCACCGGTTCCCGTCTCGGACGGGTCGACGTACCGGTACACCGCCACCCGCCCGGCGGTCACCGGGCCGCACCCCGCGGCCGACGTGGGCGGCGCGGCCGACGGCAGCCGCGACCGGGTGTCCACGGCCGCCCTGGCCGCCGTGGAACTGCTCGACCGCCTGGGCCGCCAGACACCGGTGCGGGTCCGGGCCGGCGCGGAGATGCTGGACCTGCCGGTCTGGCCGGCGGACCTGCACCGGATGCCCGGCGACCGGGCGCGCGCCACGGTCCGCGCGTGCGCCGCCGCGCTCGACCACGAGGGCGTCGACCACGTCCTCGTCCTCCTCGACGAAGGCTCGCCGGCGCCGTCCGCCGGCGCGCCGCCCGTGCTGCTCACCGCCGACGTCACCGACACGGCGGTCGCGGTCGTGCTCCGCTGCGCCGCCGACGATCCGTGGTCGGCCGATGCCGCCGCCGTGGCGGAGATGTACGCCGAACTGCTCGCCGCCCTGCTCGCCGACCCGGCGTCGCCCACGTCGACGGCGCCGGCCCTCGGGCCCGCCTTCCGGGCGCTGGTGGAGCGGGCCGGCCGCCGGCACGACGACGGGCCCTTCGTGGCGGTGCCGCGCATGATCGAACACCGCGTCGACCTGCATCCGCAGCGCCGGGCGGTGTCGTTCCGGGGGCGCTCGCTGACCTACCGCGAACTGGACGACCTGGCCAACGGCGTCGCCGCCGTCCTCGCGGCCCGGGGGATCGGGCGGGGCGACGTGGTGCCCGTGCTCCTCGCCGACGGCCTCGAACTCCCCGTCGTCGACCTGGCCCTGATGAAGCTCGGCGCGGCCTTCGTGCCCGTCGACCCTGGCTGGCCGGCGGACCGGCTGCGCGCGTCCCTGGCGGTGATCCGGCCCCGGCTCGTGGTGGTCCGGCGCGGCGACCCGCGTCCCGGCACCGGGGACGTTCCCTGCCTGCCGGTGGGCCTCGACGACATCACCCCGACCCGCCGCCGGCCCGGGGTGCCCGTCGGCCCGGGCGACCTGATCTACGGCATCTTCACCTCCGGCACCACCGGCGCCCCGAAGTGCGCGGTCAACCGGCACGACGGCATCGCCAACCGGTTCCGCTTCATGACCCGCTACTTCGCGGCGACCGGCGCGGAGGTGGTGCTGCAGAACAGCCGGCACACCTTCGACTCGTCGGTGTGGCAGATGTTCTGGCCGCTGACCACCGGCGGCCGGGTGGTGGTGCCCGTCGAGGGCGGCTTCCTCGACGTCGAACGGACCGTCCGCACCATCGCCGACGAGGCCGTCACGATGACCGACTTCGTGCCGAGCGTGCTCGGCGCGCTGGTGTCGGTCCTGGACCGGGACCCGGCGGCCCGCCGTGCCGTCGCCACGCTGCGGCACGTGATCGTCGGCGGCGAGGAGATCGACCCGTGGACGGTGCACCGCCTGGCCGACCTGGTGCCGGGAGTGTCGGCCACCAACGGGTACGGCCCGACCGAGGCCTCCATCGGCATGGTCTTCCACACCGTCACCCGCTCCGACGGCGACGTCATCCCCATCGGCCGGCCCATCGACAACTGCTACGCGGCGGTGGTGGACGCCGAGCTGCGCCCCCTGCCGCCCGGCGCGACCGGCGAGATCGTCATCGGCGGGGTCTGCCTCGGCGAGGGATACCTCGGCGACCCGGCCCGCACCGCCGAGGTGTTCGTCCCCAACCCGCTGCCCGGCATCCCCGGCACCCGGCTCTACCGCACCGGGGACCTGGGCCGTCTCGCCGCCGACGGCCGACTGCACTTCGTCGGCCGGCGCGACTTCCAGCTCAAGGTGAACGGCGTCCGGATCGAGGCCGGCGAGATCGAGACCGCCGCCACCCGGCACACCGGGGTGCGGCAGGCGAAGGTCCTCCTCGCCCGGGAGGGCCGGGGGAAGTCGCTGGCCCTCTTCGTCGCCGCCGACCCGGAGGTGACCGAGCCGGCGCTGCGGGCGCACCTGCGCCGGCTGCTGCCCCGGCCCCACGTGCCCCGGCACGTCGTGGTGCGGGACGCGCTGCCGCTGACCGGCAACGGCAAGGTCGACCGGCGGGCCCTGGAGACCTGGCTCGACCGCACGCTCGCCGAGCGGGCGCGGGCGGCCGCCGCGCGCGCCGAGGCGCGTACGCTGCCGGACCGGGTGCTGGCCGTGTTCCGGACCGTTCTCGGCCGGCCGGACCTCGACCCGGACACCGACTTCCTCGACGCCGGCGGCGACTCGCTCCAGGCGCTCGACGTGGTGACCGCGCTCGGCGCCGACCACCACGTCCGGGTCGGCGTCCAGGACCTCTTCGCCCACCCCACCGCCGCCCGGCTCGCCCGGGTGGTCGCGGCGCGCCTGCGCGCGGCCGACCCCGCCGAGACCGAGGCCGAGCTGGTGGAACGCGACGCGGCCGTACCGGCCGACCTGCCGGTGCGCCCCGTCGCCCGGCGCCGGTCGCCGCGCACCGTCCTGGTCACGGGCGCCACCGGGTTCGTCGGCGCGCGGCTGGTCCACGAACTGCTCGCCACCACCGACGTCCGGGTGCTGTGCCTCGCGCGGGCCGCCGACGACGCCGAGGCCACCGCCCGCGTCGTGCGGGCGTTGGCCGAGCGGGGCCTGTGGCGGCCCGGCCACGGCCTGCGCCTGCACGGGTACGCCGCGGACCTGGCCCGCCCCGCCCTCGGCCTGGACCCGGAGACCTGGGGCCGGCTGGCCCACGACTGCGACCTCGTGCTGCACGCCGGGGCGCTGGTCAACTTCCTGTTCGACTACCGGGCCCACCGCCAGGCGAACGTCCTCGGCACCGCCGAGCTGCTCCGGCTGGCGCTGACCGGCCGGCCGAAGCCGCTGCACCACGTCTCCACCCTCGGCGTCCTCGACACCGAGGCCGCCCGCCGCCCCGACCCGTTGCCGGAAGGGTGCGACCCGGCCCTCGTCGTCCCGCCCACCAGTGGCTACAGCCGGTCGAAGTGGGTGGCGGAGCGGTATCTCGCCGAGGCCCGGCGGCGCGGCGCGACCGTCACCGTGCTGCGTCTCGGGGAGGTGATGCCCGCCGCCGACGACGGGCAGCCCAACCCCCGGGCGCTGACCCACCTGCTGCTGGCCGCCTGCCACCGGCTGCGGATGCGCCCCGACGCGCCGGTCCGCTCCGACTGGACGCCGGTGGACTGGGCCGCCCGGCGGATCGTCGCCACCGTCGTCGACCCGCGGCTGTGGGGCGGCACGATGCACGTCCTGCACCCGGTGAGCGTCGACTTCACCGACCTGCCGCTGGCCGGCGCGGACGCCCTGCCCCGGGTGAGCTGCGTGCGCTTCGTGGCGGCGCTGCGCGAGGCGGCGACCGACGGCGACCGGGCCGCCGCCGTGCTGCTCGCGCTGTTCCCGGCCGGGGCCGGCGCCGACGAGGAGCGGCTGCGGGCGGTCTTCGCGACGCTGCTCACCGACAACCCCCGGCTGTTCCGCCGCGACGGCTGCGCCGAGCTGGAACGGCGCCGGGGCTTCACCGACCACCGGCTCGGGCCGTCCGTCGGCGCCTACCGGGCGTGGCTGGGCGAGCACGAGCGACGGGCGACCGACCGGCTGCTGCTGCCGGCCGGACCAGGGTGACCAGCCGCGCGCGGCGCGGCGATCGGCACGGACGAGGGAGTGGGATGCGATACCGCAGGATGGGTCGGCTCGGCTGGCAGGTCAGCGAGGTCGGGTACGGGATGTGGGGCATCGGCGGGGGACCGGGCGGCTTCACCGGCTGGGACTACGACACCGCGCCGGCCTGCCTGGACGAGGCGGTGGAACGGGGCTGCAACTTCTTCGACACCGCCTGGGTCTACGGGCGGGGGGTCAGCGAACGGCTGCTCGGCGCCCTCGTGCGCCGACACCCGGACCGCCGGCTCTACCTGGCCACCAAGATCCCGCCGAAGAACCGGGAGTGGCCGCCCGGCCCGCAGGACACCCTGGACGACGTCTTCCCGGCCGACCACATCCGCGAGTACACCCGGCACAGCCTGGACAACCTCGGGGTGGACCGGATCGACCTGCTCCAGTTCCACGTCTGGGAGGACCGCTGGGCGGCCGACGGCCGCTGGCAGGAGACCGTCGCGGACCTCAAGCGCGAGGGCCTGGTCGACGGCGTCGGGATCAGCGTCAACCGGTGGGAACCGACGAACTGCCACGCCGCCCTCGACACCGGGCTGATCGACGTCGTCCAGGTCATCTACAACATCTTCGACCAGGCGCCCGAGGACGAGCTGTTCCCCCGCGCGCAGCGCGACGACATCGGGATCATCGCCCGGGTGCCGTTCGACGAGGGGACGCTGACCGGCACGCTGACCGCCGACAGCACGTGGCCGGAGGAGGACTGGCGCAGCACGTACTTCGGCCCGGAGAACCTGCTGCCCAGCGTGGAGCGCGCCGAGCGGCTGGCCGCCGACGTGCCGCCGGGGACGACCATGCCGGAGCTGGCGCTGCGGTTCATCCTGCACCACCCGGCGGTGAGCACGGTGATCCCCGGCATGCGCCGGGTCGAGCACGTCCGCGCCAACCTGGCCGTCAGCGACGGCGCGCCACTGGACGCCGGGCAGCTGGACCGGCTGCGCGACCACCGCTGGGACCGCAAACCGACCTGGTGGTCCCAGTGAGGCCCGTCCACCACCCCGGCGGCGCGCCGGTCCGGCGGGCCACGCGGTACGGGGGGCCGGCATGCCGGTGATCGCCATGTGGGCGCATCCGCGGGCGCTCTCCACCGCGTTCCTGCGCATGATGATCGCCCGCGGCGACGTGACGGTCGTGCACGAGCCGCTGGTCACCCTCGTCGACGAGGGGCACGTCGACCTGCCCACCGCCGACGGTGGCACCGTCACCGTGACCGACCCGGCCGACGTCGTCGCGCACCTGACCGGGCTGGGCCGGGACCGGACGGTCTTCGTCAAGGACACCCTCGAGTACCGGTACCGGCACCTGTTCGACGATCCCGAGGCGATCGCCGACGTCACGCACACCTTCATCGTCCGGGAACCGGCCCGCACGATCAGCTCGCACTACGCCATCAAGCCGACGGTGACCTGCCCGGAGATCGGCTTCGAGCACCAGTGGGAGCTGTTCGACCTGGTCCGCCGGACCGCGCGCCGGCCGCCGGTGGTGATCCGGGCCGAGGACCTGCTGCGCCGGCCCGCGGACACGGTGGCGGCCTGGTGCGCCGCCGTGGGGCTGCCGTTCCGGCCGGAGGCGCTGAACTGGGCGCCGGGGGAGCGCGCCGAGTGGCGGCGCACCCGCAAGTGGCACCTCGACGTCGAGCGCACCTCCGGCTTCTCGCCGGTCGCCAAGTCCTTCGCGGTGACCGTCGACAACGACGACACCCTGCGCTCGTACCACGACCACCACCAGCCCTTCTACCAGCGGCTGATCCGGCACGCCATCGCCATCGGGGAGGATTCATGACCACCACCGCCGCGCCGCCCGTGACCGCGTCGTCGACCCTGTCGCCCGGCGAGGTGTTCGCCCGCGCGTACGCCGCCGATCCGGTTGGTGCCGAGGTGCGTTTCGACTACACCATCACGGACGCCTTCCAGCCGACCAAGGAACGCCCCCGGGTGACCGTCCGCAACCTGTTCCGCAAGCGGTCGGTGGGGATGGACCCGGTGCGGTTCTGGTGCGAGGGCCGGCCCGACGTCGGGGAGGCCGCCGCGGTGCACGAGTCCGGCCTGCGCCGCGAGGCGGCCTTCCGGTTCGGCGCCGCCGAGGCCGCCGTGCACCCGATCCGCGCCTGGGTACGCATCCCCGAGGAACTCGCCGACGACCCGGAGGGGCTGGCCGTCTTCGTCGACTACCGGCTGCTGGTCCGCCTCGCCACGGCGGAGAACCAGGCGCTGACCATCGGCGAGCACGGCCTGCTGCGGCATCCCGAGATCGGGCGGCTGCCGTACCGGCACGACTGGCTGACGGGCCTGCTCGCCGCCTGCGACGAGATCGAGCAGACCGGCGCCACCCCGCACGCGATGATCGTCAACCCGAGGGACTACTACACCCACCTGCTCGGGCGCGACGCGCTGCTGGCGGACCTGCACCGCAACGGCGTCCTGATCAGCCGTACCCGGATGGTGGCGCCGGGCGAGGCGGTGGTGGGCGACTTCGCGATGGCGGCGCGCCTGCTCGACGCCGGGCGCTCCGCGATCCGCGTGGCGACCCCGCCGCCGGGCACCTTCGCCACCGACGGCCCGGCCGTCTGCGCCGAGATCCACGAGGGCCTGGCCGTGCACCTGCCGACCCACTTCTTCCACGTCGTACCGGCCTAGGAGCGTCACCGCATGACCACGACCGGCGGGAAACTTGCGTTCTACCGGCCCATCGTGCCGCTGTTCGGCGCCATCTTTCTCTGCCTGCTCGGCGTCGGCGCGTCGCTGGCCGTGCTGCCCTTCTACGTCCTCGACGAACTCGACGGCAACCGGGTCGAGGTGGGCGTGGTGATCGCCGCGATCGCGGTCTCCGCCGTGATCGCCCGGCCCATCGCCGGCCGGCTCGGCGACCGGCACGGGTACCGGACGGTGATGCTGGCCGGGGCGGCCGTGTGCGCGGCCGCCGCCGCGGCCTACCTGGTGGCCGGCAACGTCGGCGTGCTGGTCGGCGTCCGGGTCCTGCACGGCGTGGGGGAGGCGGCCGTCTACACTGCCGGCGCCGCCTGGCTGGTGGCGCTCGCGCCGGCCGAGCGGCGGGGCCGCGTCGTCGGCCTGTACGGCATCCACATGTGGCTGGGCATCACGCTCGGCGCGCTGCTCGGCGCGGTGCTGCTGCGCACCTCGGGCGGCTATCCCGCCGTGTGGCTGTTCGCGATCCTGGCGGCGCTGGCCGGGGCCGCGCTCGTGGCCGTCCGCCCCCGGCCGCGGCAGCCGGAACCGAAGGGCCCGGCCGGCATCCTGCCGCGCAGCGCGGTCGCCCCGGGCGTCGCGCTCTCCCTGGCCGGGTTCGGGTACGCCGCACTGGCCGCGTTCGTCGCCCTGCACCTGGCCGACCGGGGCATCGAGAACGGGATCGCCGCGTTCAACGCGTTCGGCTTCACCTATGTCGGGGTCCGGCTGTTCGTGGGCGGGCTGCCCGACCGGCTCGGCGCCGGCCGGGTGGCGGTCGCGTCGGCGCTGGTGGAGGCGGTGGGGCTGCTCCTGGTCGCGGTTGCGCCGAATCTCGTGGTCGCGGTCGTCGGTGGGCTGGTGATCGGCGCCGGGCTCTCGCTGCTCTTCCCGGCGCTGGCCCTGCTCGTGATCAACCGGACCGACCCGGCGCACCAGGGGGCGGCGCTCGGCGCGTTCACGTCGTTCTGGGACCTGGGCCTGGTGGCCGGGGCGCCGCTGGCCGGCCTGGTCGCCAGCGCGGCCGGCTATCCGGCGGTCTTCCAGGTGATGCTGCTGGCGGCACTGGTGTCGGCGGGCATCTCGGCGTGGACGATGCTGCCCCGTCGCTCGCTGGTGGGCCAACGCCCCCACTGACCCACCCACCCCGGGCCCTCGGGGTCAGGGGAAGCGGGCGGGTGAGAGCGGGGCCGGGTCGACGGGTGGTGGGGCGCCGGCCGCCAGCGCGGCGAGCAGTGCGCCCGCCGCGGGCGCCGTCTGGACGCCGTAGCCGCTCAGCCCCGCCAGCCAGAGGAAGTCCGGCGCCTCGGGTGCCGGGCCGATCACCGGCACGTCGTCCGGGGCGGCGGTCCGCAGACCGGCCCAGGCCCGGTGGACCCGGCGGAAGCTCAGCGTGGTGGCCTCCTGCACCCGCTCGGCGCCGATCGCCACGTCGAGGTCGTCGGGGCGGGCGTCCCCAGGCGTCACCGGGGTGGCGTCGGACGGGGAGACGAGCAGGCGCCCCGACTCCGGCTTGAAGTAGAAGGTGCCGGTCACGTCGTTGACCATCGGCCAGTCCGTCGCCGGGACGCCGGCCGGCGCGTCCACGAGGAAGGCGGTACGTCGCAGCGGGGTCAGCCCCACCGGTCGTACGCCGGCCGCCGCGGCGACCTCGTCGGCCCAGGCGCCCGCCGCGTTGACGACGACCCGCGCGGTGAACTCGCCGGCGTCGGTGGTGACCCGCCACGCCCCGTCCGCCCGCCGCAGCCGGCGGACCCGGGCGCCGCACACCACCCGGCCGCCGGCCGCGCGGATGCCCCGCAGGTATCCCTGGTGCAGCGCGGCGACGTCGAGGTCCCGGGCGGCCGGCTTCACCATCGCCCGCCGGCACCACCCCGGCCGCACCACCGGGCAGTACGCGGTCACCTCGGCCGGGTCGATCTCGCGGGCCGGCGGGTCCACGTCGGCCCCGTCGCGCAGCGCCGCGTCGAACTCGTCCTCGGCGCCCGGCGGGCAGAGGCTGAGCACGCCGCGCGGGGTGAGCAGCGGATGGTCGGCGAACCCCGGCGGCGGGGCGGTGAGGAAGCCTCGGCTGGCCCGGGTCAGCCCGCGCACCACCGGCCCGCCGTAGTACTCGGAGAACAGGGCCGCCGAGCGGCCGGTGGAGTGCTGGCCGGGGACGTGTTCCATCTCGGCCAGCAGCACGCTGCCGTACGCGGCGAGGTGGTGTCCGGCGCTGGCGCCCGCGATGCCCGCGCCGATGACCACATAGTCGATCGTCACTGGAATCGACGGTAGTCGCAGACGCCTCCAGCGACAAGCATCGATATTGCGTGGCCGTCGCCGCGCCGCCGGCGAGGCGTACCCGGTGCCCGGCGGACGGCCCGCCGCCATGCCGGAGGTGCGACGTCCTCGTGCCGGCACCGCATCGACCCCGGCCCGACCGCCTGTGTCGACCGTTCGGGGCGGACGATCCGCCCGCGCGGGCCCGCCGGATCGGCGGGCCGCGCGGGCGGGCGCCGGGATGCCCGGCGCCCGCCCGGCGCCGGTGCCGGTGGCCTCGTCTTTCCCGGGTCAGGCGCCGCAGTAGAGCAGGCGGTTCGGCGTGCCGGCGACCACGCCGCTGACGACCCCGGTGGTCGCCCTGCCGGTCAGGTAGGCCGCCACCTGGGCGGGAGTCCAGGTGGGATTGGCCGAGAGGGCGAGCGCGGCGCACCCGGCGACGTGTGCGGCGGCCATCGACCCGCCGCTGAGGGTGGCCACCGCCGTGTCGGTGCTGTGCCAGGTGGAGGTGATGTTGGCGCCGGGGGCGTACAGGTCGAGGCAACTGCCGTAGTTGCCGCTCGGCATCCGGCCGTCGGTGATGGTGGTGCCGGCCACGGTGAGCGCCGCCGGCACCCGGGCGGGAGAGTAGTTGCAGGCGTTGGCGTTCGAGCTGCCGGCCGTGACGACGTAGGTGACGCCGGACGAGATCGACCGGTTCACGGCCGAGTCGAGGGCCGTACTGGCCCCGCCGCCGAGCGCCAGCAGCGCCACCGCCGGCCGGACCGCGTTCGCGGTGACCCAGTCCACCCCGGCGATGACCTGGGAGAAGGTGCCGCTGCCGGCGCAGTTCAGCACCCGCACCGGGCGCAGCTGGATCTCCTTCGCCACCCCGTGCCGCGTGCCGCCCACGGTGCCGGCCAGGTGCGTGCCGTGGCCGTTGCAGTCGTCCGCCGGACCGCCGTCGACGAGGTCCACCCCCACGCCGGCCCGCCCGCCGAAGTCGGTGTGGGTGCGCCGCAGGCCCGTGTCGATGACGTACGCGTGCACGTTGTGCGCGGTGTTCGGGTAGGCGTACCGGCCGTCGAGCGGGAGGCTGCGCTGGTCGATCCGGTCCAGGCCCCAGGACGGCGGGTCGAGCTGGACGCCCGGCCCGACGAGGGTGACCACCCGGTCCCGCTCCACGTACGCCACGGCCGGGTCGGCGGCGAGCCGACGGGCCGCGCGCTCCGGCAGACGCGCCTCGAAGCCGGTGAGCGCGTGGCCGTAGACGTGGCCGAGGGCGGCGCCGTAGCGGTCGGCCAGCCGGTCCGCGACGTTCCTGACCGCAACCTGCCGGTCGCCGCCGTGCCGGCCGACGCTGTCGTCCCGGAGCACCACGACGTAGCCGTCGGTCACGGCGTTCGCGTCGTCGGCGTGCCGGATCTCGCCGCCGGAGGCCGCGGTGGCGGGGGTGCCCACGGTGGCGACGAGCGCGGCGGCGAGGGCGAGTACGCCCACCGAGCGGGCCCGCCACCGCCGGGTACGGGGAAGTGTCATGCCGGTCCTCCTCCTGTCGGCCCCGCGCCGGCTCGTGGCCGGACGCGGGGCGGCCTGGCCGTTGAGAGGAGGCTATCGGTTATATAGATCGATCTGAATGATTGTCGGGATTCGGCTAACGGTCGGCGAACCGGTAGATCACGAAGTCCTCCTTGGCGCCGCAGACGATCACGCTGGTGTTCCACGAGCACGTCTCGCTGCGTACGTCCTTCAACTGGCCCATCTCGGTCACCTCGCCCGAGCCGGCCGCCACCCCGGCGACGCTGCGGTCGTCCTCGACGGAGCTCGGCGGGTCGGCGAAGACCAGCAGGTTGCCCGCGTCGAGCCGGACCGCCACCCCCGGCCGGTCCCGCAGCACCGCGCGACCGTCCGGGTCGAACAGGGTGCTGACCGACTCCGAGGAGGTCCGCCGGACCAGCAGATGCTCGCCGAGCGGCACCAGCCGGGTCGCCTCCGGCGCCGGCCAGTGGGCCACCTTCTCCTCGGTCGCCGCCACCACCTCGGTGCTCTCGTCCTCACCGCCCGTGGTCTCCAGCAGGCAGGCCCGGTGCTCGCCGCAGGGCACCAGCGCCTCCGGCCGCTTGCCCTCGTCCGGGGCGGTGTGCAGCACCTTCGGCTGGGCGCCGGTCGTCAGGTCGTACGCGAGCAACTGGTAGCCGGCCTCGTCGCGGGCGACGTAGAGGCGGCCCTCGTGCGCCACCACCAGGTCGTCCTGGTCGGCCACGTTGGCGCGGCTGTGGACGATGCGGCCGCTGCCCATGTCGACCACCCGGACGGAACGGTCCGCGCCCACCTGCACGAGCCGGCGGACCTCGCCGCGCCAGGGGTCGCGCGGCGAGCCGTCGACGAAGGCCGGGCCGCCCAGCGCCTTGTCCGTGGTGACCGGGTGGACGCTGGTGCGGGCACCGCCGTACTCGTCCTGCGGGCTGGGTTGCACCCACGTCTCCCCGCCGTCGCTCAGGCGCAGCCCGACCAGCTGCTTACCGGTCCGGTCGACCAGCACCGCGACGCCCTCGCCGAAGAAGACCTCGTCGTCGCCCAGGATCGGCCGGCTCCACCGCTGGTCGCCGGAGGTGCCGTCGAGCAGCACCAGGTCCCGGGGGGTGTCGTCGCCGATCGCGTCGGCGAAGGCCACCACCGCGCCGGGCAGCGCGACGATCCGCTCCCACTGCTCGGCGGACGCCTCGGTCGGCTTTCGCCACTTCTCTCCGCCGGTGTCGGCGTCGACCGCCACCACCTCCAGCCGCCCGTCGTCGAGGGGGTACGCGAGATACGCCCGGTCGCCGAGCACCGCGGTGAACATCGCCGACGGCCGCTCGGCCCCGGCGGCCACCCGCGCCACCCTCTCGACGGGGGACCGGAACTCCAGGGCGGGGTAGTGGTCCCGGGCCAGGTAGAGCACCGCCGCGGTCACCACGCCGGCGAGGGCGACGACGGCCCCGACCGTGATCCACAGCGCTCGGCGGCGGGGGAACGCGGGCGCGGTCGGGCCGGCGCCGGGCGGCGGCGACACCGGCGTGCCGGAGACGGGTACGCCCGGCCACGCCGCCGGCGACGCGCCCGACCCGGCGGACGGGCTCGCCGGGGGTACGCCGGGCGCCCATCCGCCCGCCTGAGGTGGCCCGGGCACGCCCAACGGCTGACCGCCATGACCGCCGTGCTGACCGTGACCGCCATGACCGCCGTGCTGGCCGTGTGCGTCGTGGCCGCCGTGCTGGCCGTGACCGGCGGGTGCGGCGGCCGGCGGCGCGCCCGGCACCGGGCTCCCGGGCGGGGCGGCGCCCGGCGGTCCGTACGGCGTGGTCGGGGCCGGTGCGGCGGACACGGTCGGCGTGGTCGACGCACCCGCGACCAGGGTGGGCGCCAGTCCGGCGGGGAGAGCCGGCGTGACGCCTTCCGGCCCGGCGACAACGGTCGGCGTGGGACCCACGGGCCCGGCGGGCTGGGGCAGCGCCGGGACGGCGGCCTGCTGCGCCGGTACGCCGGACCCGGCATGCGTCGGTCCCGTGGGCCCGGCCGACGCCGGCGCGGCGGCTGCGTCCTGCGGCGGTGCGGTCGGCCCGGCCGGCGTCGGCGCGACCGGTCCTGGCTGCTGCGCCGGCGCTGGTCCTGGCTGCGGCGGCGCGGCGGATCCGGCCTGCGCGGGCGCGGCGAAGGCGGCGGCACCGCGGGGGCGTCGGGGCAGGGGCAGGTCGGTGAGCGCCCCCTCGGCGACCGGCAGCTCCGGCTGCTCCAGCACGGTCGGGGCGATGCCCAGCTCGGCGTGCAGGAGCCGGGCCACCATCGGCATCCGGGTGGCGCCGCCGACCAGGAACAGGCCGGCGAGCTGCTGCGGGTCGAGGCCGGCCGCGCCGATCACCTCCCGGGTCACCGCCACCGCCCGGCCCAGCAGCGGCGCGGCCACCCGCTCCAGGTCGGCGCGGGTGAGGGTGACGACCGCCTCCACCCCCGGCACGGCCACCGGCGCGGCCGTCGCGCGGGACAGCATCTCCTTCGCGCCCCGGGCGTTCTCCCAGAGTTCGTGCTGCTCCCGCCGCTGCGTCGCCGACTGCGGGTGGACCAGCCGCTGCCACTTCGCCGGATGGTCGCCCGCGACCAGCTCGCCGAGCCGGCCCAGCAGGGCCGCGTCGACGTCGAGGCCGCCGAGGTCGTCGGCGCCGCCCGCGGCGACCACGCTGAACCCCGAGTCGCCCCACGGGTCGGCGCCCTCGTTGCGGAGCACGGCGACGTCCAGGGTGCCGGCGCCGAAGTCGAACACGGCGATCGCCCCGCCGACCGGCACCGGCCGGCGCAGCACCTGGGTGTAGTAGCGGGCGGCGGCGACCGGCTCCCGTAGCACCCGGGTGCCCGGTGGGGTGGGGCCGGAGAGGGTGTGCTCGGCCGCGGACGGCCACCCGGCCACGGCCAGGGCGTCGGCGAGCACCTGCCGCCGGGCCGCGTCCCAGGTCGCCGGGCAGGTGAGCACCGCCGGGGGCAGGAAGCCGACCGCCTCGACGGCCGCCCGGGCCACCGCGTGCAGCGTCGCGGCCAGCAGTTCGGCCGGCGGATACCGGCGGTCGCCCAGCGACACCGCCGGCTCGTCGATGCGCCGCTTCGGGTTGGGCTCGTACCGGCCCGGATCGGTGCGGGCCAGCCGCTGGGCGTCCCGGCCGGCGTGCAGCAGCCCGTCCGCGTCCGCGTACACGCCGGAGGGGATGATCGGCTGGCCGTCCACCAGCAGCGGGCGGGTGTGCCCGTCCGGCCGGCGCAGCACGGCGACGGTGTGCGACGTGCCGAGGTCGACGCCGAGGGCGTACCCCTCGTGCTGGCCTGCCATCTGCCGATACCTCCGCGGGACGAGGGGATGCCCGGCCCCGCATGGTACGCAGCAGCCGCACCGGCGCCGATCTCGCCCCGAGGCCCCTGGCGGAGCGGACCGAGGCGCGTGCCGAGTGCGGCCCGGCCGGCGAGGAGTTGCCGAACCTGGCGCCGGCAGCCGGGGCGCGCCTGGTCACACCCCGATGGTCGGTCCGAGCTGACTGCCCGGCTCACCCCCGGTGCGCCCCCGGGGTGTGCCCGAAGGTGCGGCGGAACGCGTCGATGAACGCGCTGGCCGACGACCACCCGCACCGGTGCGCCACCGTGGTCACCGGCATGTCGTCGGCCAGCAGGAGCAGGGCGTGGTGCAGGCGCAGTTGCGTACGCCACTGCGGGAAGCTCATGCCGAGGTCGGCGGTGAAGAGCCGGGACAGGGTGCGATCGCTCGCACCGACCTGCTTGCCGAATGCGGCGAGGGTGCGGTTGTCGGCCGGATCCGCGTGGAGGGCCGCGCACAGCGCCACCAACCGGGGGTCGTGGGGAGCGGGCAGGTGCAGGGGCTGCTGGGGGGAGGGACGGCCGGTGGTGCAACGGTTACCTGTACAGCCGCCTGAGGGGCGACCCGTCACCGTTGTGACCTGAGCGTAAGCAGTGGCGGCGCAATCAAGGTCGAGGCGGATCCTGCTCGGCGAGTAGTGGCCCGCGGATGGCCCGCAAGATCAAATCAGGGGTAGTCGACCGGCCCAGAATCGGGGCAGATTGCCTCTGACCTGGGCCGGAGGGTGTGGAGCGGGCGACGGGAATCGAACCCGCACCGTCAGTTTGGAAGACTGAAGCTCTGCCATTGAGCTACGCCCGCGTACGCCCCGACGCTGCGGGGCGCGCCGACAGCGTACCCAATGGTCCACCCCGTCCGCTCAGCCGTATCCCGGCGCGGCGCGTGCCGTCGTCCGGTGCAGGGGTGGCCGGCGCTCCTGGTGTCCGGTTGGTCCCCGTTCGGCGCGTTGGGTGACGCCCCGGCACGTCGCGCGGGCCGCGACCGCATAGACTGCTCGTCGCCACGGGGTGTGGCGCAGCTTGGTAGCGCACTCGCTTTGGGAGCGAGGGGCCGTGGGTTCAAATCCCGCCACCCCGACTGTCGTCCGCGGCCGGTCGCCGGGGTCGCCCTCCGCGCGGTCCCGGCCGCTGCCGGTGCGCCCGGCCGGCTCGCCTACACTCGATGGGCTTATCACGCCCAGACTAAAACCGAGATCCGTCAAGGAGTACGCCTGTGAAGAGCACCGTCGAGACTCTGAGCCCGACGCGCGTGCGGCTCGCCATCGAGGTGCCGTTCGTCGAGCTCGAGCCGAGCCTCAAGAAGGCGTACCGGGAGATCGGGCAGCAGGTCCAGGTTCCCGGCTTCCGCAAGGGCAAGGTTCCGGCGGCCGTGATCGACCAGCGGGTCGGCCGGGGCACCGTCCTCAACGAGGCGGTCCAGGAGGCCATCCCGCAGAACATCCTCGCCGCCGTCCGCGAGCACGACCTGAAGACGCTCGGCCGCCCCGAGGTCGAAATCACCGAGTTCAACGACGGTGACTCGCTGAACTTCACCGCCGAGGTCGACGTCCGCCCGGAGATCACCCTGCCGGACCCGGCCACCATCGAGGTGACCGTCGACGAGCTGCAGATCGACGAGAGCGAGATCGACGAGCAGGTGAAGAACCTGCGCGAGCGCTTCGCCACCCTGAAGACCGTCGAGCGGGCCGCCCAGGAGGGCGACTACGTCCAGATCGACCTGAACGCGACCGTCGACGGCGAGGACGTGCCGGGCGGCCAGGCGAGCAACATCTCCCACGAGGTCGGCAGCAAGCAGCTCCTCCCGGGCCTGGACGAGGCCGTCGTCGGCCTGTCCGCCGGCGAGAGCACCTCCTTCACCACCCAGCTCGTCGGCGGCGACTTCGCCGGCCGTGACGCCGAGGTGGCGGTGACCGTCCGCACGGTCAAGGAGAAGGAGCTGCCGGAGCTCAACGACGAGTTCGCCCAGATGGCGAGCGAGTTCGACAGCATCGAGGAGCTGCGCGGGGACGTGCGCGAGCGGGTCACCCGGGGCAAGCGGGTCGAGCAGATCTACGCCGCCCGCGACAAGGCCCTGGAGCAGCTCGTCGCCGCCGCCGAGGTGCCGGCGCCGGAGGGGGTCGTCCGCGAGGAGGTCGAGAGCCGCAAGCAGGCGATGGTCGACCAGCTCGAGCGCATCGGGGCCTCCCTGGAGGAATACCTGGCGGCCGAGGAGAAGACCGAGGAGCAGATCGACGCCGAGCTGACCGAGGCGGCGACCGAGGGCGTCAAGATCCAGCTGCTGCTGGACACCCTCGCCGACGCCGAGGAGGTCCAGGTCAGCGACGACGAGTTCGGCCACGAGATCGTGCACCGGGCCCAGCGCGCCGGGATGGCCCCGCAGCAGTACTACGACCAGCTGGTCCGCTCCGGCGCGGCCGGCGCCGTCTTCGGGGACGTGCGGCGTGGCAAGGCCCTGGCCTCGGTCATGGAGCGCATCAAGATCAAGGACTCGGCCGGCAACGAGGTGACGCTCGACGCCCTCCGCGCCGAG
This sequence comes from Micromonospora sp. NPDC047465, assembly GCF_040643125.1. Taxonomy (NCBI): domain Bacteria; kingdom Bacillati; phylum Actinomycetota; class Actinomycetes; order Micromonosporales; family Micromonosporaceae; genus Micromonospora; species Micromonospora sp. NPDC047465. The sequence goes on along the minus strand of NZ_JBEYTP010000047.1, from coordinate 4,785 downwards.
AGCGAGGCCGAGCACAACCACGAGCACTGATCGTCGGGTGAGGCCGCCGTCCGCCGCTTGCGGTGGGCGGCGGCCCGATCCCTTTTCCGGGGTACGTCTCGAGGGCTGCGCTGTTAGCGAACACTGCCCGGACCGGGACTCTGCCACCCGGCTGAGCGGTTAGTGTCGGGTAGGACGGTACGGAGAGCGAAGGGCTGCCATGACCGACATGCACATGCAAGCGATGCCGCTCCGGGCTATCGAGGCCCGCGGTGGCGACAACATTGGCAACCTCGATGACTCGGTCTACAACCGGTTGCTCAAGGAGCGGATCATCTTCCTGGGCAGCGAGGTGACCGACCAGGTCGCCAACCGCATCTGCGCGCAGCTCCTGCTGCTCGCCGCGGAGGACCCGGACCGCGACATCAACCTTTGGATCAACTCGCCGGGTGGCTCGGTCTACTCGGGCATGGCGATCTACGACACCATGCAGTTCATCGACAACGACGTGTCGACCGTGGCGATGGGCATGGCGGCCTCGATGGGCCAGCTGCTGCTCTGCGCCGGCACCAAGGGCAAGCGTTACGCCCTGCCGCACGCGCGGATCATGATGCACCAGCCGTCCGGCGGCATGGGCGGCACGGCGTCGGACATCGCCATCCAGGCGGAGCAGATGCTCTACACCAAGCGGATGTTCCAGGAGCGGGTCGCCTTCCACACCGGGCAGAGCCAGGCGCAGATCGAGGCGGATTCCGACCGCGACCGCTGGTTCACCGCCCAGGAGGCCACGGACTACGGCTTCATCGACAAGGTGATCACCGGAGCCACGCAGGTTCCGGAAGGCGCCGGGACCCTGAGCTGAGGAGCTGACGATGACCGACCTGAGCCTGCCGCCGCAGTTCGCGGCCGTGCACAACCGCTACGTCCTGCCGTCGTTCGTCGAGCGCACGTCGTACGGGGTGAAGGAGTCGAACCCGTACAACAAGCTCTTCGAGGACCGGATCATCTTCCTCGGCGTCCAGGTCGACGACGCGTCGGCCAACGACGTGATGGCGCAGCTGCTGACGCTCGAGGGCACCGACCCGGACCGCGACATCATCATGTACATCAACTCGCCGGGTGGTTCGTTCACCGCCATGACGGCGATCTACGACACCATGCAGTACGTCCGGCCGGACATCCAGACGGTCTGCCTCGGCCAGGCCGCGAGCGCCGCGGCCGTGCTGCTGGCCGCCGGCACCCCGGGCAAGCGCATGGCGCTGCCGAACTCGCGGATCATCATCCACCAGCCGGCCACCGAGGGCGGCTACGGGCAGGGCTCGGACATCGAGATCCAGGCCCGGGAGATCCTGCGGATGCGGACCCAGCTCGAGGAGATGCTCTCCCGGCACTGCAACCAGCCGATGGAGAAGGTCCGCAAGGACATCGACCGTGACAAGATCATGACGGCCGAGGAGTCCCGGGAGTACGGGCTGGTGGACACCATCCTCACCAGCCGCAAGAAGGGCCTGCTGGCGGCCAACGCCGCCAGCTGAGCAGTTCCACGTCGAGGTCGGCCGGGAGTCCGCTCCCGGCCGACCGTCTGACACACCCGTTTTGGGGGTCGGAGAAAACTCCGCCAGCGGGTAACGTCGGGTCTGTACCGCTCCGCCGGTCCTCCGGCTGGGTGAACGAGGCGGGCGGCGCACCGTCCGCAGGTCAGGGCCGGGTCTCCGGCCGATGAGTGCAGGGAGAACGTAGGTGGCACGGATCGGTGACGGCGGCGACCTACTGAAATGCTCCTTCTGCGGCAAGTCGCAGAAGCAGGTCAAGAAGCTCATCGCGGGCCCAGGGGTCTACATCTGCGACGAGTGCATCGATCTCTGCAACGAGATCATCGAGGAGGAGTTGGCCGAGTCCGGCGAGGTGAAGTGGGAAGAGCTTCCCAAGCCGATGGAGATCTGCCAGTTCCTCGACAACTACGTGGTCGGGCAGGACCAGGCCAAGAAGGCGCTCGCCGTCGCGGTCTACAACCACTACAAGCGGATCCAGGCCGATGCGGCCGGCGCGCCGGGTTCCGGCAGCGACGCCGTCGAGCTGGCCAAGTCCAACATCCTGCTGCTCGGCCCGACGGGGTGCGGTAAGACCCACCTGGCGCAGACGCTGGCGCGGATGCTGAACGTGCCGTTCGCCATCGCCGACGCCACCGCGCTCACCGAGGCCGGCTACGTGGGCGAGGACGTGGAGAACATCCTCCTCAAGCTGATCCAGGCGGCGGACTACGACATCAAGCGCGCCGAGACCGGCATCATCTACATCGACGAGGTCGACAAGATCGCCCGCAAGTCGGAGAATCCGTCGATCACGCGGGACGTCTCCGGCGAGGGTGTCCAGCAGGCGCTGCTCAAGATGCTGGAAGGCACGGTGGCCAACGTGCCGCCGCAGGGCGGGCGCAAGCACCCGCACCAGGAGTTCATCCAGATCGACACCACCAACGTGCTGTTCATCTGCGGCGGCGCCTTCGCCGGGCTCGACCAGATCATCGAGGCCCGCACGGGCCACGGCGGCACGGGCTTCGGCGCCCGGCTCCGGTCGGTCAGCGAGCGGTCGACCGACGACATCTTCAGCCAGGTCATGCCGGAGGACATGCTGAAGTTCGGGCTGATCCCCGAGTTCATCGGCCGGCTCCCGGTGATCACCAACGTGCGCAGCCTGGACCGCACCGCGCTGGTGCGCATCCTCACCGAGCCGCGCAACGCCCTCGTCCGGCAGTACCAGCGCCTCTTCGAGCTCGACGGCGTCGAGCTGGAGTTCGAGGAGCCGGCGCTGGAGGCGATCGCCGACCAGGCGATGCTGCGCGGCACCGGCGCCCGCGGCCTGCGCGCGATCATGGAAGAGGTCCTGCTCTCCGTGATGTACGAGGTGCCGAGCAACCCCGACGCCGCGCGGGTGCTGATCACCCGCGAGGTGGTCCTGGAGAACGTGAACCCGACGATCGTGCCCCGCGAGTTCACCGGCCGCCGCGCCCGGCGGGACCGCGAGGAGAAGTCGGCCTGAACCACCGCCACCGCGCCCGTCCGTCGAGGTCGGGCGCGGTCGGCGTTTCCAGGGGGCGGTGATTGTCGGCAGCCGGTGAGGCGAGACCGGGGCGGAGTGTTCGACGGTTGCCGCTGTCGCGCCGTGGCCCGGTCCGGTCGTACGCTGATCCCCATGCGCGTCGCCGTCTGCCAGCTCAACGCCCGGGACGACCGTGAGGCCAACCTGGCGGCCGCCGAGGCCCTGCTGGAGCGCGCCGCCGCGGCCGGCGCGGACGTCGCCCTCCTGCCGGAGTACGTCGACTACCTCGGCCCCGCCGCCGGCCTGCCCGAGCCGGAGCCGGTGGACGGCGAGGTGGGGCAGTTCTTCGCCGGCGTCGCGCGCCGGCTGGGCATCTGGGTGATCGCCGGGTCGATCCACGAGCGCGGGCCGGACCCGGCCCGCACCTGGAACACCACCCTGGTCCTCGACCGCTCCGGAGCGCTCGCGGCCACCTATCGCAAGATCCATTTGTACGACGTGGAGATCCCCGGCCGGGTCTCCTACCTGGAGTCCGCCACCGTCGCCCCCGGCGACCAGCCGGTGGTGGTCGAGGTCGAGGGGCTCCGTGTCGGACTGTCGATCTGCTACGACCTCCGCTTCCCGGAGCTGTACCGGCAGCTCGCCACGGACGGCGGCGCCCAGTTGCTGGTGGTGCCGGCGGCTTTCATGCTGCACACCGGGCGGGACCACTGGGAGGTGCTGCTGCGCGCGCGGGCGATCGAGAACCAGTGCTTCGTCGCCGCGGCGGGGCAGACCGGCGACCACGACCCGGGCCGGACCTGCTTCGGGCGCAGCATGGTGGTCGACCCGTGGGGCACGGTGCTCACCCAGTTGCCCGACGGCCCGGGTGTCGCCGTCGCCGACCTCGATCTCGACCGGCTGCGGACCATCCGTGCCGAGTTGCCGAGCCTGGCGAATCGGCGCCTGTAGGCCCTCAGCCCTGCAGCAGCACGCCCACCACGGCGAAACCGGCGATCGCCGCAGCCGTGACGAGGAGGGCCGTCGTCATCCGGGACCGCCCCCGTCGGGCCAGCCGTGCCACCGACACCACGAGGACGAAGAGCACGAAGGCGCCGATGACCAGCTGCCAGAACGGCAGCAGCAGCCCGAGCAGCGCGTCCTCGGCGAGCACCGCCGGCCGGGGGCGGGTGAGGTCGTCCATGACGAACACTCTGGCACGGCGGAGCCCCGTGCGGACCCTGTGCCGCCATCACGAATGCGGGACCACCTCCGCCGGCGACAGCCGCGCAGTGACGGACGCTGATTTGCCTTCCCGGGGCAGTCCGCGTAACTTTCTCTCTGCACGCGGGAGGCCGGGCAAACCGGCTGACAACGGGCACCAGGCTCGTGGCGGAGACGCCGAGCGAGACTGAGGAACGGGCGGTGCGAAGACACTCCGACACGGGGTTGCGATCGCGAGACCGACCGGGTAGAGTGCTGAAGCCGGCAGGAGCCGGGCGGATAGCCGCAGAGCGGCGACCGGCCGGTCTGCGGCTCCCACGACAGAAACGACCGCCATGATATGGCGTGCGTCATCGTGGATCTGGAGCACCGAACGTTGATCATCTCGAATACGAGGTTGACAACGCGAGGTGAGCCGAGTAGGGTAGAGGAGTTGCCCCAAGCGGGCTCCCACGATGTGGGACGCCTGAATGGTGTGTGGTTGTTCTTTGAGAACTCAACAGGGTGCTTGATAAGCCAGTGCCAAATTGATTTATACCCCGGACTGGCCGAGCCTTTTGGTTTGGT
>NZ_JBEYTP010000046.1:0-50418 GCF_040643125.1 Micromonospora sp. NPDC047465 | reverse complement strand
ACGTGGAAGGACGGTGTCGAGGCGCTCTGGATCCTCGGCCGCGAGCGCACCCGCCGCCGTCCCCTCGGGGCCCCGACCCGCTGACCCGCCGCCGAAACCTGCCCCGCGGCGGGTCGTCGCGGGCTCAGCGGCCGGCCGGCGCCAGCGCCGACTCCAGGAACCCGCCGACCGAGCGGCGCAGCCCGGCGGCGTCCAGCCCGTGCCACCGGGTGTGGTCCTCGGCCGATCCGTAGCGGCGCAGTTCCTCGCGCCCGACGCCGAGCGCCAGCAGCCGGTGCGGCCGGTCGGCCAGCGCCGCCGACACCACCCGCGCCGACGTCCCGGCCAGGTAGGGCTCGACCAGGATCACCTCCGTGCCGGCCAGTGCCCGCAGCCCCGCGGTGTCGAACGGCCGGGGCCGGTGGGTGTACGCCACCGTGACGCCCAGGTCGGCCGCCGCGGCGAGCGACGCGTCCAGCACCGGGCCGACCGCGACCAGCAGCGGGGCACCCGGCCCCGCGTCCCGGAGCACGCGCAGCGCGCCGTCGCCGCCGTACGGCCGGTCGTTGTGCTGGGTGGAGAGCCGCAGGTACGCCGAGCCGTCGGCGGCCACCGCGTCCCGCAGCAGCGCCGGCACCTCGTCGGGGTGGCCGGGGACGTGCACGGTCCAGCCGTGCAGGGTGTCGATCAGCGAGACGTCCGCCGGCGAGAGGTGGGTGCGCCCGGCAGCCGCCCGGTCGTACGACGCGCCGACGCTAACCAGCACCGCGCCCACACCCTGGTGGTCGAGGTCCAACTTGAGCTGCTCGTACGCGCGCTCGACCAGGAACGGGGCGTAGCTGTGCGCGATCGGCCGCAGCCCGGTCAGCGCCAGCCCGCCGGCCACGCCCACCATCAACTGCTCGCGGATCCCGACGTTGAGCACCCGGTCCGGGTGCCGCCGCGCGGCCGGGGCGAACGCGGCGGCGGAGATGTCCGCCAGCACCAGCGCCGTACGCGGATCGTCCGCGAGCAGCGCGGTGGTGGTGTCGACGAAACGGTCCCGCACGGTCACTCCCCCTGGTCGACGACCGCGACGACGACGTGCGGCCGGTGGTTGTCCTGCCCGGTCAGGGCGGTGTGCAGGGCGTCGTGGTTCCGCCCGTCGACGGTGGCGGCGGTCCAGCCGTTGACGGTGAACCGGGCCGCGGCGCCGCCCGGCCAGCCGTGCGTGGCGGAGCCGTTGTCGATCACGATCGCGGTCAGGTTGCCCAACCCGGTCGCGCCCGCGTACGCGATCGCCTCGTGGTTGGATCCCTCGTCCAGCTCCGCGTCGCCGAGCAGCACGAAGACCCGGGGCGTGAGCAGGCCCTGGGCGCGCAGGCCGAGCGCGGTGCCCACGCCGAGCCCGAGCCCGTGGCCGAGGGAGCCGGAGCCGATCTCCACCCCGGGCACCAGCATCCGGTCGGGGTGGTCGCCGAGCCGGCTCCCCGGGCCACCCTGGTCGTCCAGCCAGTCGGCGGGGACGAAGCCCTTCGCGGCGAGCACGGCGTAGTAGCCGGCGACGGCGTGCCCCTTGGAGAGCAGGAACCGGTCCCGCTCCGGCGCGTCGACGGTCTCCGGGGTGATCCGCAGGATCCGGTCGTAGAGAACCCAGAGCACGTCGACCGTGGAACGGACGTTCGCGCCGAACTCCCGTCCTGCGCGGATCCGCTCGTACAGCGGGGCGACGGGCCCCGGCAGGGGCGGCACGGTCGGGTCGTCCGGCGGTGGGGCGGTCGCCACCCGACCCGCGTTGGCGGTCATCGTGGTCATGCCGCTAGCCTGCAAGTTGAAGTCCGCTTCAACTCAAGGCGACGTGATGCACGAGTCACTGACCATCGGCCAGCTCTCCACCCGCAGCGGCGTGGCCCCCTCGGCGCTGCGCTACTACGAGCGGCTCGGGCTGATCCGGGCCGAGCGGACGGGTGGCAACCAGCGCCGGTACGCCCGCACCGAGCTGCGCCGGGTGGCGTTCATCCGGATCTCCCAGCAGGTCGGCATCTCGCTCGAGGAGATCCGGGAGGCGCTGGACTCGCTGCCGGCCTCCCGTACCCCCAGCGCGGAGGACTGGGCGCGGCTCTCCGCGGCCTGGCGGGAGCGCCTGACCGAGAAGATCCGGCTGATGACCAAGCTGCGCGACGACCTCGACGGCTGCATCGGCTGCGGCTGCCTGTCGCTGCGGCGCTGCACGCTCTACAACCCGGACGACTCGCTCTCCGGAGAGGGCTCGGGAGCGCGCCTGATGCTCCCCCGCCCGGCCGCCGACCCGGCGCCGGCCGCCTGACGGCGACCCGGCGGCCGACGATGGCGGGCGCGGCGGACGACGACGGCGACCCGGCGGCGGACGACGGCGACCCGGCGGCGGACGACGGCGACCCGGCGGCGGACGACGGCGACGCGGCGGACGACGGTGGCGGGCACAGCGCGGCGCGGCACCGGCCGCCGGCCGGCCAGCTCGTGATGCTGCGCCGGCCCGGTCGACGCGTCAGCCGGTGGTGAGCAGCACCTTGCCGACGTGGTCGCTCGACTCGACCAGCCGGTGCGCCTGCGCCGCCTCGGTGATCGGCAGCCGGCGGTCCACGATCGGCCTGACCGCGCCGGCCTCGACCAGCGGCCAGACCTGCTGGCGGACGCCCCGGACGATCTCCGCCTTCTGCTCCCGGGGCCGGGACCGCAGCGCGGTGGCCGCGACCGTGCCCCGCTTGGCCAGCAGCGCGCCGAGATCCAACTCGCCCTTGCGGCCGCCCTGCATGCCGATGACCACCAGCCGGCCGTCGGTGGCCAGCGCCGCCACGTTCCGGGGCAGGTAGGAGGCGCCCATGATGTCGAGGATGACGTCGGCGCCCCGACCGTCCGTGACCCGCCGGACCTCCTCGACGAAGTCCTGCTCGCGGTAGTCGATCGTGTGCGCCGCGCCCAGCTCGCGCAGCCGCTCGTGCTTGGCCGCCCGGGCGGTGACCACCACCGTGGCGCCGAGCGCGACCCCGAGCTGAACGGCGAAGGTGCCGATCCCGCTGCCGCCGCCGTGCAGCAGCAGCGTCTCGCCCTTCGCGAGCCGGGCCAGCTGCACGACGTTCGACCAGACCGTGCAGGCCACCTCGGGCAGCGCCGCCGCGTCGACCAGGTCGACCCCCGCCGGCACCGGCAGCAACTGCCCGGCCGGCACGGCGACGCGCTCCGCGTACCCGCCGCCGGCCAGCAGCGCGCAGACCTCCTGGCCGACCTCCCAGCCGGCCACGTCGGGCCCGGTCGCGCTGATCACCCCGGAACACTCCAGCCCGGGGTACGCGGGCGCGCCCGGCGGCGGCGGGTAGTGCCCCTGCCGTTGCAGCAGGTCCGCCCTGTTCACGGCGGTGGCCCGCACGTCGACGACCACCTCGCCGGGGCCGGGCTCGGGATCGGGCACCTCGCTCCAGACCAGTGCGTCGGGTCCGCCGGGCTCCGGGATCGTCATCGCGCGCATGCCCTGTGTCTACCCCACCCGCCCGTCGGTCCACGCCCGGGCCAGGATCTCGTCCACCGTCTGCCCCGGCGTCTGCGCGGAGGTGTCCAGCCAGAGCCCGATACGGGGCGTCTCCGCGCGGAACCCCGCGTCCAGGTCGGCGACCGGCCAGTCGCCGTACCCGGTCTTCTCCCGGGCGTCCTCGCGGGCGGCGACGACCTCGGGGCTCGGCGCGAGCACGACGACCGCCAGCGGGCGGTGCCGGATGCGGTCGACCATGGCCGGCAGCTCCGCGCCGAGGACCACGTCCTGGAGCACCACGGTGAAGCCGTCGGCGGCGTAGCGGTCCGCCGCCGACGCCGCGAGGTCGTAGCGCAGCCGCAACTGCTGCCACGCCTCCTCCGACGGCTCGGCGGTCATCTCCTCCCGCCCGCTGACCACCATCCGCCGGAAGACGTCGCCACGCAGGTGCACCGCACGCGGCAGCCGCCCGGCCAGCGCCTCGGCCACAGTGGACTTGCCGGCGGCCATGATGCCGGTGATCAGCACGACGGACGGGGTCTCCCACACGCCGCCGATCATCTCAACGCGGGTGCCGTGCCCGCTCGCCCGGTGCGCCGCCGTGGCAGACTAGGCACGGTCGCGTACCCCTGCGGGGCGCGGCCCGGGAGGGTTCGCCTAGTGGCCGATGGCGCTGGTCTTGAAAACCGGTAAGGGCAGCGATGTCCTTCGTGGGTTCGAATCCCACACCCTCCGCCGATGAACAGCAAAAACGCCCCCTGACCAGCGCAAACGCCGGTCAGGGGGCGTGTCTATGGATGGTGAATCGGTCTCACTTCGTCTCGCTCGGGGCCGCCGCGTCTCACTGGTCGTGTCGTTTACGTGTCGGCGTCTCCCGGCTCTCCCTCGGCCACTTCCGGCTGCTCGGTGCCCAACGCTCCCTCGATCCGATTCCGCGCCGCCTCGTCCTGCCCGTCGATACACGAGGCGTAGACCTTTAACAGCACGTGCACGCTGTGACCGGCCCACTGAGCGACCTGGGTAGCCGGTACTCCGGCGTTGAGCCAGAGCGACACGGCGGCGTGCCGCAGGTCGTACGGCCGGTGCGCCAGCGGCGAGCGCTGCTGAACCGGCGTCAGCGCCGCCTCCCGCGCTTGCCGCCAGGCACGCAGGTAGGTGCTCTTCGACACCGGGGCCACCCGAGCGCCAGCGGCGTTGAACATCCGGCCGTTGATATCGCGGCAGTGCTCGCGGAGGTGGTGCCGCAGGATGCGAACCAACTCCGGGCAGGCTGGCACGTCGCGCGTTGCCTTCTTGGCTCGGTGCTTCAACTCCCGGTCTTCCAGCGATCGGCCGGTGTCGCTCCAATCCTCGCCGACCTGCTGTGTAGAGCCGCTGAGGTGTAGCCACCCCCACCCTTTCTCGGGTAGCTCGCATTCGTCGGCGCGTAGGTGGATCACCTCAGACGGCCGGAGGGCGGCGAAGTACATGCAGGCGAAGAAGCCTTCCAAGTGTGGATCGCGTTCCCGTACCGCCGTGAGCAGTGCGCGGGCTTGCTTCGGGTTGACCACCACCTTTCGGTCGACCTGATCGGTATTCTTCGGCGCTCGCCACTGGATGAAGTCCATCGGGTGGGCGTCGAGGTAACGCAGCTCTACTGCGTACTTTAAGGCGCTGTAGAACACTGCGCGCTTTCTGGCGACGGTATTTGCGGCGGCCGGCCGTCCGTCAATCCGAGTCGTCAGCAAGTCGAGCGCCTTTCGGATGGTGGCCGGATTCGCCACCTCTGACAGTGGCAGCGTGTTCGCGCCGAGCCACCGAACAACCGGTGCAAGGCGCTCGGGCGGCACATGGTTGTCGCGGTCGCGCTGCAACTTGTTGAATACCCAGACGTAGAGCGCGTGGCGGATGTCCGCTTCGGCCGGCGCTCCGCGCGATGTGGCGAGCAGCGCGGGCGTAACAGTGGTGAGCGCGTCAGCGATACTCTTGCGCTGGGTGGCTGCGGCACGCGGCCACTTCATGTCCACGAATGCAACAGCCAGGTCGTACCAATTCCGGCTGTTCAGTTCCCGGGCCATCGGTTCGGGTAGCCCGTTCTTCTCATCGAACGCCGTTCCCTCGCGCTGCGCCACGACCAGTTTCGACCGGTAGCTCTCGGCCAGTGCGCGGGTGGCGAACGTCTTCCGGAACGGCTTGCCGGCGACCTTCCACCGGACCGTGTACGACTTCGTCTTGCCGGACAACTCGTTGGTCAGGATCGCGTGAATTCGCACGTTATAGCTACTCAAGCGGCTGCCTCTTCCTCATGGTCGGTAAGCCAGGCATCCAGGTCACGGCGGCGGACGTACAGGCTGCCGTTGGGGTACTTGATGGTTCGGGGTGCACGGCCGGTGGCCTTCCAGCGGAAGAAGGTCGACCGGGGCACGCGGAGTTCGTCCAGGACTTCGGCGAGGGTGAGCAGGTTCCCGGTCGGGGTGCGGCGGGTGGTCATGGGCGGGTGTCCTCCCTCGGAGTGGCGTCGAGGTAGATGCGGTGCCGGGTGGACGGGGGCCGGTCGGGATAGGGCCGGCTGACCGCGCGGATGGTGAGGACGCGAGCAAGCGCGGCAAGGGTGGCGGTGGTTTCTGCGGGGGTGCCATGCAGCCTGATTCGCATGCTGGCGGCCTTTCGGTCGTCGGGCGGGTCCAGTCGTGATTCGGGCGGCCGGTTCGGCAGGGGGGCGTAGAACGGCCCGCTGAGAGCGCCGTAGAGCCAAGATCTGCGGTGGGTTGGGGTTAAGGGATGCACCGGAGTGTCTGTGTGGCTCTCAGCGGGCCGGTCCTACGTCGATCGGCGGCGGGTGGCCGGTGCGTTCCTGCGCGGGAGGGCTGAACCATCTCCGCATCTCCGCATCTCCGCAAACGTGCCTGTGAGCTGGGCAAATGCTTGCGGAGATGCGGAGAGCTACTGAGGGGCCATCTCCGCAAAGGGGGTGTCATCTCCGCAGTGGTTGCGGAGATGCGGAGATCGATGATCCTCTAGGTTCGGATCTCCGCAGAGTGTTTCCCCTGGTAGAGCGGGGTTGGTGCGGCGTTGCGGAGATGCGGAGATGGTTCAGCGGGTTTACCCCTCGTGGCGTTCGACCCAGAACACGGATCGGTCGCCCCGGTCGTTCTTGCCGGCCCGGATGACGTGATCGCCGCGCCAGCGTCCGGCCTGCCCGGTCAACAGTCGGCCGAGTTGCAGGGGGTTGGGTAGGCGGCCGTTGTGGGTGGTGATGAACTGCCCGTCCCACGGGTCGTTGACGTCGCTGCCGAGGTGCATCGGCTCTGCGTCTTGCCTGAGTTCGGCGGCGGTCATCGCACGGCCGCCGTGGCGGTCGTGCCAGCAGGTGAGGAACGCGCGCCAGCGCGTTTCGTCTTCATCGATCTCCCGCACGTCGGCGGCGTTGGTGAGGAACCCGTCGATGCCGTGGTGTGCGAGGAACCCGCCAAGGGCTTGCGCCCACGGGGTGAACTGCCGCATCGACAACCCGGTGACCCGGGGTGCTCCTCGTCGCGTCCAGTCGAGGACGAGGACCAGGAGGTGCCACAGGACGGTGAGTTGGTTGGCCGGGTCGGTAATCCATTGGTCGAGGTGCGGGATGCCGAACCCGCGCTGGTCGCGCAGCTCGGGGCGGGGCATGTTCGGGTCGAGGTGCACGCGCACGGTGCGACTCGCCATGTCTCCGCCGACTTGCAGGTTGTTGCCGGTGGCCATCCACAGCCGGTCGTTGACGGTGGCGACGTTGCGCGACGCGCCCAACTGCCGGTCGGACCACACGCCGCTCGTGACGAGCTGGGCGAGCACTGCGGAGTCGATGACGGTTCCTTCGGCGAGGTTGTCCCAGATGACCACGCCGACCTGCTCGGCCAGCACCGCGGTGATGCTCTTGCGGAGTTCTTCGTCGGAGTATGCCCAGGTCATGACGCGCTGCCCGTACAGCATTCCCGGCCCGGCCGTCAGGATCGTTTTCCCCGATGACGGCATGGTCGCGTCGATGAGCGCGAACGGCGTCAGGCTGCGGGTGAAGTGCCGCAGGATCGGCGTGGCCAGCAGCGCCACGTAGTTCGCCCGGTCGGCGGCGCTGGCCCACGGGAAGTCACGCAGGAACCGGCCGAGCAGGAACGTACGCGCCTCGTCTACCTGCTCGGGGGTCGGTTCGTCGGGCACGGGCGGCAGCGCGACTTTGGAGGCGAGGTAGAGGCCGGTTGCCGGGTCGTAGCCGGGCCGCTGCAACAGGGTGCCGTCGCGGCGCAGCACGGGGGCACCGATGATCCCGCGCAGCGGCGGCACGCCCGGCCACGTCTTGCCGGCCAGCACCGACGACAGGATGTCGCGGGGCGGGGTCACCTCGTCTTCGAACATCTCCGGGTCGCCGGTGTCGCTCTTGCGGGTCTTGAGCCGGTAGACGTAGGCGTGTTCGGCGAGCAGCCCGGCCAGTCCGGCGGGGTTGACCATGCTCGCCGACACCGGCAGCGGCGAGTCTTCGTCAGCGGCGGTGGCGAGGCCACCGGAGACGGCCTCCATGTGGACCAGCGACCCGGCCGACACGTAGGTGTCGGGCAACAGCCCGTCGACGAGCGCGGCCTTGAGCACGCGGATGGTTTCGGGGCCGGAGCCGATCTGTAGGCGGGTGGTCATGCCGCCGTCCTTCCGATGTTGGTGAGGTGGCGTGGGTTGCGTGCTCCGGTGCGCAGGCCGGAGGCGATCGTGCGCGCGACCTCGGCGGGCCGCAGTCCGATCGACAGCGCCGCCGGTTCGAGAACGGCGGTCACGTCGTCGTCGGTGAGCGCGCCCCCGGCGGCGAGCTGCCCGAGGGCGACCGCCGAGGTGAACAGCGCGTGGTTGCGCTGCCCGTCGGGGGCGGCGGTGAGGTGGGCGACCTGGCGGCGGATCGCCGCCGCGACGTAGGGGCCGCGCCGGTCGGCCGGCAGCGCCACCGTGGCGGGCCGGTAGGCGGGTCGCGGGGCGGGGGTGAGTAGCCCGGCCAGCCATCCGGGCAGCGGCGCCGGGTCGCAGTCCAGCGCCACCGCGTAGGGGCGGCCGGCAACGGTGCTGCCGGCGGCGACGACGTAGCCGCCGTGGGCGCGGGTGTCGACCTTCCACCCGAGGCCGCCCCGGTCTCCGGTGGTGTTGCGCAGCTCGGGGCCGCTGGTCGGGTGCTGGTAGTACAGGTGGCTGCCGCCCCGGCCGGTGGTCACGGTGTACGTCGTGTCGACGGTGCCGCCGTGGCGGCCGGCTAGGGCGGCGAGCACGTCCAGGCCGTCACGCGCACCGGCCCAGACGGCGGGCGGGGTGTCGTCGGCGTGCTTCGGCACGTCCAGGTCGACCACGACCAGCCCGGACGGGCCGCAGGCGATGCCGACGCCGTAGGGGCGTGTCGACCACGCGCGCCGGATGCGGTCCGGGTCGGTCGTGGCGCGTTCTTCCCATCCGACGTGACGGCCGGCGGCACGGCAGCGCGGGTCGGCACGGTCGCAGCGCTCGGCGGTGCAGCGATTGGGGAACGCAGGCCGCTTGGCCTCGTCCTCGTCGCCGGATCGGGCGTCGGGACGCAGCGGGAAGACGTGCCATCCGCGCGCGGCGTGAGCAAGGGCAACGGCCAACAGGTCAGGGTCGGGCATGAGGTCCCTTCCTTCGGTCGATCGCGGGAACAGGGGTGTGGACGGTGGCTCCGGCCGCCCGGCGACCGCTGCGGGTGTGTGGGCGGGGCAGCGGGGGCCTTGCAGGTAGGGCCGGATGCCGTGGGCGGTGTGGCAGTAGCGGCCGGCGGTGCCGATCCAGTGGCCGCACCGGGCCGCCGGCCCCGTGCGGCCGGCGGTCACCCGGCGGCCCGCCCCGGTCGAGGCCGGGCGACGATGGCGGCGCGGGTGACGGCCTGCCGCAGGTCACCCAGCAGCCCGACCAACTGCCGCCGCGCGGCCACCTCGCCTGGGGCGAGCGCGACCCTGACGCGCACCTCGGCGTGATCGCGGCCGGCAGCGGTGCGCACCCGCACCAGCACGGCGCGGGCGTGGCCGGCGATGTCGACCACGATCTCTTCCGACCGGTGTTCGCCGAGGTTGCAGCGGTGGTCCCGGCCGCACCAGTCGGTGTGACCGGCGCGGCCGGCGCGGCGGTTCATCGCTTGCCCGCCTCGTACTCGTCCTTGATGTGGTTGATGGCGTGCCGGCCGACGCGCAGCCGCAGCCCGGTGCCGGCGCAGCGGCGGCACTCCCGCCGAGCACGGGCGAGCGGGGAGCGCTTGCGGCCGGTGCCGTTGCAGGTGCGGCAGCGACCGAACGGCGCGGCCACACACACGGCGAGGTAACCGAGCGTGAGCAGTGCGAGGATGAGGCAGGGGGCGGTGGCTAGCAGGGTGCGGGGGGTCATGACAGCCTCCAGGGCCGGTTTTAGGGCGTGTTCGGGGGAGGCCGCTAGGTTCCTAGCGTCCTGATCAGGGTTCGGATGGCGTCCTAGGGGCGGTCCTAGGTCTAGGAGCCCTCTGCTCCTAGACCTAGGACCAATCCGTGGCTAGCTCGCGTCCCGCTTCCGGTTACGCTCCGCGATGGCAGCGATGATGGCGGCGCGTTCGAAACCGCCCCGGTTGGCACCCTTGCCGGTGTCCGGGTCGGTGCCCCACGTCTGCCCGACCTTCACGCCGAACGGCTTGAGCGCGACGGTGACCCGCTCGGCGTCCCACCCGTCGTAGACCTCGGGCCGCAGCTCGGCCAGCCGGGCCGCGACGGTGCGGCACCACACCTTGGCCTCGTTGGCGGGCACCACGGCGGCGATGTCGTCCAGGAGGTGGAACGACAGCGCCGGGGCGGCGGCGGGCTGCTCGCCCAGGGCGTGCCCCGTGATCCGTCCGGCCGCCTCGCGGGCGGCGCGGGCGCGGGCGGCGATCCGCTCGGCCATCGGCCCGTCGATGTTGACGGTGGTGGTGATCCGGGCGTCGGCTCCCTCACCGACGAAGTAGCCGGTGCCCTTGTCGGTCCAGGCGAACATGGTCGCCCGTACGCCCTGCTTGTACTGCGAGGTGCCGAGCACCATGTCGTTCTCCATCTGGCCCATGACCTTGAGGCAGAACCGGGTGGACGCGTTCGCCGAGATGCCCGTGGGCAGGCTCTTGGCGTCCGGCCGCTGGGTAGCGAACACGGGGATGATCCCGAGGGCCGGCCCGCGCTTCACGAGGTCGGTGCTGATGGCCTCCAGTTCCTTGCCGTGCTCGGGGTGCTCGAACCACTTCTGGCACTCGTCCACCCCGATAACCAGCGGGTGCAGGCCAAGGGACTTCTTCGACGCCAGCTCGGGCGTGACCTTGTTCTCCGGGCACAGGTCCCGGGGGAGGTCGCGGATCACCTTGGCGCGGCGGCGCAGCTCCTCGCGCAGCTCCCGCATGCCGGCCACGGCGTACTCGATGTCTTCGTCTTCCTCACCGGCGCGGTAGCGGTGGGCGACCTGTTCCAGGGCGGACAGGTCGCCGGTGCCCTTGAGGTCGTAGGCGTGGATCTCCGCACGCGGATCGAGCGCGGCGATGAGCAGCACCTCTCGCAGGGTGAAGGTCTTGCCCATGCGGGGGATGGAGCCGATGACCATCGCCATGAACATCAGGGTCAGCTCGACCCACCGGCCGCGCGGGTCGGTGCCGAACGGCTGCGGCCGGAACAGGTCCACGGTGCCGCCCTTGAGCAGCGGCCACACGGGCTTGCGGGCCTTGGACATGTCCTGATCGCCCACCCACAGCACGAGACGGCCGGGGTGCACCTCGGGTTGTCCCTCGGGCCACACACACCCGAGGGGGCGGCCCAGTCCGGCGGCCAGCTTCTCCCGCTTGTCGATGACTTCGGTGGCGGTGACGGCGTTGGGTAGCTCCACGTCGGCGCGCCAGCCGGGGCCGTCGCGGGTGATCGGGGCGGGGAACCAGTCCTTGCCCCGGTCGCCCTTGGCGATGGCCTGGTTGATGCCGGTGATGCCGAGGTTGCCCAGCGCCCGCACCACCACATCCGAGGTCAGCTTCTGCACCTTCGGCACCACCACGGCGGTGTCGAGCAGCGGCTTGTCGGCCGGGCGACCCAGCGCGCCGAGGGCGGCCAGGATCGCGGCGATGGTGGCGTACCGCGCGCCGGGCGGGGCCAGGGCGTAGGCGATGCCGAGTGCGGGCAGCACGCCGAGCACCACGGCGGCGGTGACGAACCCACGCCACCGCACGCGCTGGTCACGCAGCTTCGACGCCTTGAGGTACATCTCGGCGTCGCCCTTGTCGGCCATGAGCTGGCGGACGTGCTCGCCTTGCAGGTCGAACAGCCACCGCCCCCAGCCGGTCAGCAGCCGGGCCGCGCCGCGCGGCGCGCGCCACGCGAGCTTGCCGGCGTACTTCGGGGTGCGGGTCAGGTGGTAGGCCCCGGCGTGGAACAGGTGCCCGATCGTCCAGCGGGCCGCGTCGCGCAGCTCGGCGCGCGAGCGCAGCCACGCCGGCACGATCGGCCGACGCTTCGCACCCTGCAACCCCGCCACGGTGAACCGCGGGGACCGCTGCGCCTCGGGCGAGTCGACCAGCCGCCCGGGGCCGTCGGCCAGATCGCCGCCGTCATCCGGGCCGGCAGGTGCCTGCCGGCGGGACCGAGCGGCGTCCAGGTCCACCACGTCGGCGTCGCGGTCGGTGCTGTCGTGCAGGTCGCGCTCTGCGGCCTGCCAGTCGAAACGGTCGTCATCTCGCGGGAAGGTCATGATGGGGGTTCCTCCATCTGATCCGTGAGGGTCGGGGGATGAGGGCCGGCGGCACGGCGCGGTTGTCGAGGCCAGGTGCCGTGCCGCCGGGCGGGGGTCAGTTCTTGACGGAGATGCGGTTGCCGCAGCCGCCGCAGGTGGCGTAGGTGCGCTCGTTGTCGGCGGTGATGTCTCGCCAGTTGCTCTCGTTGCCGCAGGCCGGGCACCACAGTTGCGAGTTGCCGGTGGTGACGCGTCCGGCGCTGCCGATCGAAATGCTTGCCATCAGGGGGTTCCTCCTTGCGAGAGGTCAGGCGGTCAGTGCCAGCGGGTAGCGGTGTCAATGAGCGCGATGTCGCGGTGGTCCTTGGGGCGTCCGGTGAGGCGCTTGGAGCGGATGACCTCGGTCAGCGGGGCGAACGGGATACCGGCGTGATGCTCGGCGGTGGCGATGAGGTGGCCGGTGTCGAAGCCGGGTAGCCACTGGTCGGCGGCCTCGATTTGCAGGCGCACCATCTGCCCGTGCCCGGACGGGGCGACCTCGGGTGCCTTCATCGCGGCGAGGCGGTGCCAGGCTGCGCCCCGGGCGACGATGTCCAGGTCGCCGAGCTGGGTGCGCAGACCGTGGGCCAGTAGCGGCCCGGACCCGAACACCACGTACTCGCTGGTGGGCAGGTCCAAGGCGCGGAGCATGCGGATCAGGGGGTGCCGGTCGAGGTGGCTCATGCCGCCGCCATCAGGGCCGCGACGAACAGGAACCCGTAGTGCCAGGCTTGGTCCAGGGCGTACATGCCGCCGCCCCGGGTCAGCCACATGGGGTCCTTGCCGAGCAGCTCGGCGAGGCGGCGCAGCGGGGTGCGCCGGTCGGCGATGTAGTGCGACACCGCCGAAATCGTCAAACCGACCCCGACACCCCACGGGTCCAGCCGCAACCCGGTCGCCAGGATCAGGGTGACCAGTGCCACCAGAGCGGTGAGGGTGTAGGCGGCGACGTGCGCGGCGCAGGCGAGGCGGCCGGCCCATCCGGGCTCACCCTTGCAGTCGGCCTGATGCTGGGTCTGCACCCAGTGGTCGGCGACCTGGTGAGCGGCGTAGAGAGCGGCGAAGACGGCGGCGAACGCGGCAGCGTGCCGGCCGGTGGGGTCTGCGAACATGGGTGGTCTCTCCCGAGGTCGTTGGCTGAGGGGTGAGGGCCGGCAGCGCGGCGCAGGTTGGGAAGCCAGGTGGCCGCGCTGCCGGGCGGAACTAGTCGTGCGACCGCACGAGGTGCGCGAGGGCAGCGCCCATGCCGAGCACCGCGACGGGGAGGCACGCGACGGCGGTGGTGATCCACCACGGGGCCGAGGTCATACCGGCGGCCACCAACAGGTGGTAGGCGACCTGGCCGAGCGCGCCGACCGCGAGGGACGCGATGGCGGACCACTTGGCGAACCGGCGCGCCCGGTCCGGCACCCGCCCGGACAGCCACACGTAGAGCGCATAAGCGCCGTACGTCTCGACGCCGAT
This sequence comes from Micromonospora sp. NPDC047465, assembly GCF_040643125.1. Classification (NCBI taxonomy): domain Bacteria; kingdom Bacillati; phylum Actinomycetota; class Actinomycetes; order Micromonosporales; family Micromonosporaceae; genus Micromonospora; species Micromonospora sp. NPDC047465. The sequence continues at coordinate 36,761 of NZ_JBEYTP010000046.1, read as the reverse complement.
CGGGAGGGTGATCGCGGTGTCGATCGTCCAGCCGGACCCGATGCCGGGCAGTAGGTTCACCTTCCCGAACCCGGTGAGTCCGCCGAGGCCAACCCAGCCGCCCCAGATCGCGACGAACGCCGGCAGGGCCAGCAGGATCACCGGCCACACCACCGCCGGACGGGCCGGCGTGGGCGAGGCGGACGTGTCCGGGTGACCGACCGCCGTGACCTGCTCGGCCGGCTCGGCGGGCGTGATCTTCGGCGGGGTGGTCGGGGTCGGGTCGGCCGGCGGGGTGTGCTCGGGTGCGGCCGGTGCGGGGGCCGGGTGCGGGCCGATCGGCTCGGCGTAGTCCAGCGGCACCGGGGCCGGGTCGGTGGGGGGCGTCAGGAGCGCGCCCCGGACGATCATCGCGGTACGGGTCTGCTCGGTGCGGGTGCGCTGCTCGTGCTCGGCCTTGAGACGGGCGAGCAGTTCGTCAGCCTTGGGCGCGCCGATGCGGAACTCTCGCATGAGCCGGTTGCGCGATGGGAGGGTCTGTCCCTCGGGCAGGTCCAGGGCGCGGGCGGCGGGCAACAGGGCCTCGATGGGCTGCGGGTAGCGGGTGCCGTTGATGGTGGGGGCAGTCATGCTGCGGCCTCCTGGGGGAAGGCGCACGCGAGGCATTCGCCCAGCGAGCGCGGGATGTAGTAGGGCCGGACCGTGCCGCAGGTCGGGCAGGTCCGGCGGGCGGTCAGCGCCTTGCCGATGGCGGCGCGTTGGGCGGGGGTGGCGGTGCGCTTGGGGCGGGCCAGGTCGACCCGGTACAGGTAGGCGGCGCGGGTGCCGCCGACGCCGCGCCAGAGCACCTGAGCGGCGACCGGCTGACCACCGGGCCGTAGGCCGGCGGCGCGGAGCTGGCGGCGGGTGGCATAGCCAGGCGGGGCACCTCGCCACCAGTAGGTGGGGATGCCGTACCGCGCCCCGTCCGGATCGAAGTAGGCGGCGCGGATGCGAGACATCAGGCCGCGCGACGCGGGCCGGCGGTGCGGTCGGCCAGCTCGGCGGCGGCGCGGGTGACGCCGGCTTCGGCGCGGCGCAGCCGCCGCCAGTCCAGCACGGTCGGGCCGCCGTGGTCCTCGGCGTAGAGCATCGTGATCTCGGCGTCGAGTACGTCCAGTTCGGCCGCGATCAGCGGCCACTCCATGTCGATCGCGGCCAGGTCGGCGGCGGTCGGCTCGGCGGTGACGGGGGCGAGGTGCGTTCGCACGGAAAACCTCCAGGGAGTCGATGAAGTAGGAAGGCCCGGGGTGCGACCAGACCGGCTGCACCCCGGGACGAACAGGAACAAGAGGCAGAAGCCCAAACCGCGCGCCAAGACCCGGCCCGCTCGCCCCGCTCGCCCGGGACCTACCGGGGTCGACCACCGTGTGGCTCAAGGCGGGGATGCCGCAGACGGATCTACGCGGCGCTTCTGCTGTGAAGTTCTCAATGAACGACCACACGACCGGCCCGTGGGCGTGCAGCGCAGTGCGCCACCTTCCCCGGCTCCCGCTCGGCTATGTCACTCAAGTCCCTTAAAGGACTTGGAGGGGAGTCTTCCGTCACGTTCCGACTGTGTCAAGACCTTTGAAGGACTTAGACTTGTGGCGCGACCGTGAGAGGGGAACCGGCATGTCGAGCAAGTACGACCGGGTGGCGGCTGACCTGCGCAGCAAGATCCGTGCGGGTCGCTTCGCGCCGGACACGCGCCTACCGGCAGAGACTGACCTGGCCCGCGACTATGGGGTGACGGTCAACACCATGCGGCGAGCGTTGGAGCTGCTGCTTCAAGAGGGGCTGATCGATAAGCGCCAGGGGGCTGGCAACTACGTACGACAGCAACGGCCGCCGATGGTGAGAACCACTGAGCGGTACCAGTGGGAAAAGGATCGGGTCCGGCTTCCAGCGGATGAACGGCGCGCGGCGGGTGCGACGGAGCGCGATACCGGCCTCAACCGCGATGATCTCGACTTCTACGCCGAGTACACGCAGATACCAGCAACCGCCGAGATTGCCGCAGTATTTAACGTGCCCGAGGGCACCCGCCTGCTTCGGAGGGTTTACCACACCCGGAAGCGCTCAGAACGGGCACCAATGGGAACGGGAGCCTCCTACCTTGTGTATGACCACATTGCACGAAACCCGGACCTGCTGAACGCGGAAAACGAACCGTGGCCGGGTGGAACCCAGCACCAGCTTTCTACGGTCGGTATCGAGGTAGGCGAGATTGTTGACGAGGTAGTCGCGCGAACGCCTACGCCTGATGAGGCGCTTGTTCTCGATATTCCAAGCGGGTCGGCTGTCCTCGTTCTACGAAAAATCTCTATCGACACGACCGGCCGGGTTGTAGAGGTAGCTGATGCTATCTGGCCCGGTAGTCGGATCAAGCTGAGCTATAACACCAAGTTGAAGGCGTGGAACTAATGTCGAACATTGTCTCTGTCGTTACGGCGGCACATGCGCCGAACGCGAAGTATTTGCCTCATGCCTACGAATCGCTTGCTCAGCAAGTACTGCCGGATGGGTGGGAGTGGGAGTGGCTGGTCCAGGAAGACGGCGAGACGGGCGAGGTCGGCGCAGCTCTTTCGATGGACGATCCCCGAATTAGCCTTGGCATGGCCCGAGCCGGCGGGCCAGCGGTAGCACGTACGAACACCTTGACTCGCGCCCGAGGGTCGCTCATCAAAACCTTCGACTCTGACGACCTATTCGCGGATAGCGGCGCGCTTGCCCGAGACATCGCGACCCTTTCCGAAAATCCGGAAATCGGGTGGACCACTTCTAGCGCGCTTGACCTGCTACCCAACGGGGAAGTTGTCAGTTGGGAACATGCTGACCCAGATGAGGGCATTCTACCTAAAGGCTTCATACTCGACTTCTGGCGTCAGAACGATTGGCGTCTCCCCGTTCATCCGATGACCATGTGCATGCGCCGGGAGCTGGTGATTGCTTTGGGGGGCTGGATGGCACTAACCACTGCTGAAGACACGGCGCTTTTGATGGCCGCAAGTGTCATTAGTGACGGCTACTTTATCGGCCGGCCAAGCGTTCTCTACCGAAAGCATCCGCAACAGGTTACGGCTCAGGGGTATCACACGGACCCAGCGCCAATGCAGGCGCGAAGATTACTCATTATCGAGCGGGCGGAGATTCTCGCCCGAATGCTAGCAACGTAGGTGGGAGCCACAAAGCGGCGGGGCGTCGACGCGGCAAACTTTCCATCCGCCGCCGACGCCCCGCTCTTGCTTTACGCGAAAACTCCATTCATGCTCACTGCCCCGGACAAAGGTGACGCTGCCGGTAGCTTGATCGGTCAGCGTGAAGCGAAAGGCAATCGTCGCAGAAACGGTGCCATCGCTACCTACCGTCTTCCAATCGGCAGACTCCACCTTGATTTCGGAATTCATTGCGGCGACCTCGGCACGCCACGCGCGTGCTTCCGCCATGAGTTCCGCCTCGCGGTCGTCGCACAGGCAGCGCCGGATACCCAGCTCGTCGCCCGAGCCGTTGAACACGGCCAGGAGGTAGGCGTGTGCGGCGGCAACCGGTGTTGCCTCTCCCCGGTCCGCTTCGACGGTCTTAACGGCGGCCCATCCGACGGGCACGGCGAGGCAGGCTGCGAGGGCGACCGCGACGGCTACAGCGGCGCGGAGTCGCCATGAGCGCAAGGCGAGGGGCGGCGCGATCATGAGCGGAGACTACCTACCGGATCATGGGCGCGTGGGGCCGCGTCGCTGGGTCTTGAGGGGCCGTTGTGCCGTATCCGTGTCGGCATGTGCGGGTGTAACCGCTTAGTGGCAGGTCAGGCTCATGAGCCGCGTGGTCTTGAAAACCGGTAAGGGCAGCGATGTCCTTCGTGGGTTCGAATCCCACACCCTCCGCCGATGAACAGCAAAAACGCCCCCCTGACCAGTACAAATGCTGGTCAGGGGGCGGGCGGACCTATCCGTCGCCTCGTCATGTTTCGAGCCACGTCCCGGCCGGCGCCGGTGCACACCATCCGACCCGGAACAGCACGACGCCCCCTGGCCGGAGCGAATCCGGCCAAGGGGCGTCGTGGTGCCCGTTCGGGTGGTGAGTCAGTAGTCCAGAAGAAGGGGCTGCCGGTGCTCGATCGCGGTCTCGGCGAGATCGAGCATCACCGCGAGGCCGAAACGTGCGACCTCCGCCAGCGTCGGGTCATCGGAGGGCAGCCCCCGCCGAAGCTCGGCCGGGTCGTGCCCGGCGAGGACACCGGCGCGTTCGTCCAGCAGGCGCAGCTCGGCGGCCAGCCGGTCGATCGAACCCATCCGGGTCGGCTGACCCGTCGGTCGGGACGCCTCGATCACGAGCGGATCCTCAGCGAGCGGCAACCACCACTCCACTCCGGACAACAGGGTGAGGTAGCGCTCGGGCTGGGCCGAGGCCGCCTGGTACGCGGGAGCGTCGGCGAACTCGCGCGGGCGGTCTTCCTTGTCCCAGGGGCTCGGACGCAGGTCCGGGCGCTCGTCGTACGCGGCGAACAGCAGGACGGCGCCGAAACCGTCCCAGTCGGGCTTGTCGGTCCAGTACGGCTGGGTCGCGCTCTCCGGCCAGTCCACGGGGCCGCCGAGCGCCTCCCCGAGCCACTGTTGCCACTCCCGTACGGCGTTCTGGACCATGTCCGGGTCGGTCTCGGGGTCCTCGTCCTCGTGCGCCCGGACGATCCGCACGTCGTATCCGTCCCGTGCGCCGATCTGCTGTGCGATGGTCAGCCAGTCGTTCAGGTGGTAGCGGGTCAGCGGTCCGACGTAGAGATCAAGGCCCATGGGGAGGCATTCTTGCCCACCGTGCACGTGACGTGTCGGCTCGGGCCGGAGCCGCCTCGTACGGGACGCCGGGCGCCTCGGGTTCGATCGCGGGCGTCGGCGGGGTATGAAGGGTGCGGAGGACAACCGCGCTCACCGGAAGGACCTGTCCAGATGACCCTGGAACGACCGATCGCCCCGGACCCGTACGAGCTGCTGCCGACCGTGTCGTCGTTCACCCTGACCAGCGACGACGTGCAGAACGGCGAGCCGATGGACGCCACGTACGCCCACGGCAGCGTCGGGGGCGGGAACGTCTCGCCGCAACTCGCCTGGTCCGGCTTCCCGGCCGAGACCAGGGGCTTCGTCGTGACCTGCCTCGACCCGGACGCCCCGACGGGGAGCGGGTTCTGGCACTGGGTGCTGGTCAACCTGCCGGCGAGCGTCACCGAGTTGCCCAGAGGAGCGGGCGCGGAGGATCTCGGTGGCGCCTTCACGGTCCGCAACGACTACGGCGACCAGGGCTACGGCGGCGCCGCGCCGCCGGCCGGTGACCGCCCGCACCGCTACGTCTTCGCCGTGCACGCCCTCGACGTGGAGCGCCTCGACGTCACCCCCGACGCCACCCCCGCCGCGGTCGGCTTCAACCTGGCCTTCCACACCCTGGCCCGCGCCGTCATCCGGCCCACCTACCAGGTCAAGCAGTAACCCCCTCCCCTCCCTCTCCCTGCCCCGCGATCTTGCACTTCGGCCTTGTCTCGCGGCTTTCGCCCCGTCGGGGCGGCAGGTGCAAGATCGCGGGGCAGGGCGGGCAGAGGGAGGAGGGTCAGGCGGGGACGCGGGCGACGGCGAAGACGGACTGGCCGAACGGGGGGCGGACGCGCTGCTCCGCCGCCTTGGTGGCGGGGAGCACGAGGGTGTCGTAGACCTTGACCATCGGGCCCTCCTTCGGCATCAGCCGGAAGACCTTGGTCGCCATGAAGTAGCCGATCAGCCCGAGCGCGTTCGCGTAGTGGATCTTCTCCACCGTCAGGCCGGCGGCGGTCATCGCGTCGGCCAGGGTCTTCTTGGTGTAGCGGCGCACGTGGCCGGTGGCGATGTCCGCCGGGCTCATCGCGAACTGGAACGCCGGCACGATGATGATGACGTTGCCGCCCGGCCGGACCAGGTCGCGCATGCTGCGCAGCGCGCCCACGTGGTCCTCGATGTGCTCCAGCACGTTGTACGACACGGCCGCGCTGTAGTCGCCCCGCTCCGAGTGCGGCAGCAGCATCTGGCGGACCTCGATGTTCGGCTGGTCGGCCAGCCGCTCCTTCAGGGAGACGAGCCGGTCCGGGTCGGCCTCGGTGGCGGTGAACCGGGGCAGCTGCTCCGCCCACTCCAGGGCGTAGTCGCCGAGCCCGCTGCCGATCTCGATCGGGTTGTCACCGAGGTGCGGCACCGCCAGCTCGACAAACCAGCGACGGTGGTTGACCGCGGTCGCGAGGCCTTCCAGGACCTCGGACTGCACGCGCTGATCCCCAGTGATTTCTGCCATGCGTCGATTCCTCACGATATGACTCGACCCGCGCCTGGACCGACAGAGTGAATCATCCGCGCTGACGGCAGAAGAATCGGGGCACCTGGGTGGCCGAATTGCGGTCGGGGGGTGGGCACGTGATCGGCGGTCGGCGAACCCGGCACATGGTACGCCAGTACCCCGAAACATGTCACGGCGGTGCCATAGCCTGACTACTCTACGAATCGTTATGACTACTCCTGAATCGGACCTCCCCGCCGGCGTGCCGGGACGCGGAGCGCCGGAAAGCGGGTCCGACCGGGGCGTACGCCCCTGGAAGGGGTGGTGGACGGACCTCGCCGCCGCGGCGAGCTTCGTCCTGCTCGGCCTCTGGGTGACCGCGCGGCTGTGGCTGCGCCCGGCCCACGGCATCCGGGACAACCGTACGGACCAGTCCCAGTTCGAGTGGATGATGGCGCACGGCGCGCGGGTGGTGACCGATTTCGTTTATCCGTTCACCTCCGACCGGATGAACGTGCCGGACAGCGTCAATCTGATGGCAAATACGTCCGTATTATCCGTATCTATCCCAATGACGCCTCTCACGCTGCTGCTCGGCACGCGGGCGTCGTTTCTGCTGTTCCTCACATTGGGCATGATCGCCACGGCGACGGCCTGGTACCTCCTGCTCTCCCGGGTGGTCGTCGGCTCCCGGGGGCCGGCCTGGCTCGGCGCGGCGTTCTGCGCGTACGCCCCGGCGATGGTCTCGCACGCGAACGCGCACCCCAACATCGTCTCGCAGTTCGTCGTGCCCCTGATCATCTGGCGCACGCTGCGGCTCGCCGAGCCCGGGCGCTGGCTGCGCAACGGTTTGCTGCTCGCGCTCGCGATCGTCTGGCAGGCCTTCATCAACCTCGAAGTTCTGCTGATGACCGCGATCGGGCTGGGCGTGGTCGTCGGGGCGCTCGCCCTCGGCCGGCCCGAACTGCGCCGCCGGGCCCGGCCCTTCCTCGCCGGCCTGGGCACCGCCGCCGTGGTGGCGCTCGCCCTGCTGGCGTACCCGCTGTACGTCCAGTTCTTCGGGCCCGGGGCCTACCACGGACTGCCGTGGCTGATCCGCGGCTACTCCACGGACCTCGCCTCGTTCGTGGCGTACTCCCGGGAGTCCCTCGCCGGTGACGCGCGCACGGCGCAGGGGCTGGCGAAGAACCCGACCGAGGAGAACGCCTTCTTCGGCTGGCCGCTGGTCGTGCTGGTCGTCGCCCTGCTCTGGTGGCTGCGCCGGCACGTCGTGGTGCGCGGGCTGGCCGCCCTCACGCTGCTCTTCGGCCTGCTCTCCCTGGGGCGGGAGATTCAGCTCAACGGGAGGGGGACCGGGGTGCCCGGCCCGTGGGCGGCGCTGGAGGGCCTGCCGATCCTGCACTCGGTGGTGCCGACCCGGTGGGCGCTGGCGATCACCCCGATCGTCGGGGTGCTGCTCGCCTACGGGGCGGAGCACGTGCGCGTCCTGGCCGCCCGGCACCCGCGGGCCCGACCGCAGATCCGCTTCGCCGCCGCCACGGTGCTCGCCATGGCGCTGCTGCCGATCCTGCCCACCCCGCTGCCCACCACCCGGCTCGACCCCGTCCCCGCCTTCGTCACCTCCGGCGCCTGGCGGCCGTACGCGGCCGGCGGGCGGAGCATCGTGGCGCTGCCCCTGCCCGACACCCACTACGCCGACCCGCTGCGCTGGTCGGCGCGGACCGGGCTGGACATGCCCATCGCCCGCGGCTACTTCCTCGGCCCGGACACCCGTCCCGGGCGGGACCGGGTCGCGCTGTTCTCCGCCCCGCCCCGGCCGACCAGCGAGTTCTTCGCCGAGATCCGGCGCACCGGCGCGGTGCCGCCGATCACCCCGCAGGCGCGGGTCGACGCGGTCGGGGACCTGCGGTACTGGCGGGCGGGGGCGGTGGTCCTCGGCCCGCACCGGCACGCCGACGCGCTGCGCCGGGGGATGACCGAGCTGACCGGCATCCGCCCCACGTACACCGGAGGGGTCTGGCTCTGGGACGTCCGTACGCTCACCGATTGAGGCGGGACCGGGAGGTCGGGCGCTACGGGCGGACGCAGCAGCCTTGGCAGATCTTGGGCTTGGGGAGGGTGAAGGCGAGGCAGCAGGTGCGGCGCTGCACGGTCGGCTCGCCCGTCGGGCCGGGGACGAGTTCCACCAGGTCGGCGAGGTCCAGCGCGCCGAGCAGGGTCTCGATCGTCTCGACCGAGGAGCCGGGCAGGCCGTCGGCGGCCCGGAGGATGCCGTGGGCGATGCCGGAGGCCACCGACCCGAGCAGGGTGCGCGCGCCGATCCGGACCTCGGCCTGGATCGCGGCGATCATCGGAGCCAGGTGGGCGTCGAGCAGCGAGGCGCGGAGCACCCGGAGCAGCTCGGCCTCGTCGGCGACGACCCGCACCTCGGGCAGCCCGGAGAGCGCCAGCGGGTCGCCCGGCAGCACCGCGACCGTGGTCGAGCGGCGCAGGCCAAGGGTGAGCAGCGGGCGGTGGTCCTCGAAGTGGATCAGCACGTCGGCCGGGTCGAGCAGGGGCACCCGGCGGGCGGAGGCCCAGCCGAGCACCACGGGCAGCGCCGTCCAGTAGCTGTAGGACTTCCAGGCCAGCGCGGCGCAGGCGTGCGGGGTGCCACCCCAGCGCCGGGTGGCCGAGTGCAGGAACTCCGGCAGCCGGGTGCCGTCGACCAGGGTGCTGGCCCGGCCCCAGCCGAACTCGTCGGCGACCAGCAGGCCGGGCGCGAGGCCGGGAACGTCGTCGGTGCCGAACATGGCCCGCAGGGCGGCGGTGACCGGGGCCAGCGGCGCGGCGGCGACCTGACGCCCAGGCATCACCGCTGTCATCCGACTCATCCCCCCGTTCGAAGCGCCCGTCGCCGAGCTAAGGCTAGCCTAACCACAGCTCGCGGGCTAAGGGAAGCCTCACCTACGCCGGATCGGGAGGTGCGGATCACTCCGCCGCGTGCGGCGTACTACCCGGGGGCCGGGGCGGGAAACGCCGGCGCACAGTATCGAAGAACATCGCTCGATGTCAAGGCTCGTGTCGGCAAGACGGCACTTCCCGTGTGTGCGTGGCCACAGAACGTGAAACTGATACTCCCGGCCACGAGGAAGCTGATGACGACCTCACCGCTCGATCGGGCTGCCGACTCCTTCGCTGCCGAGCTCGCCCGGCACCGTACGGGGCGGGGGCTGTCCAAGAAGCAGCTCGCCACCCTGATGGGGTTCGACCCGTCGTACGTCAGCCACGTCGAGGGGCGGCGGCACCGCCCCACCGAGGACTTCGCGCGCCGCGCCGAGGCCGTGCTGGAGGCCAGCGGCGCGATCTGGCAGCGCTTCAGGGAGTACGACGAGCTGCGCCACGCCCGCGCCGAACGGGCCCTGCGGGAGCCGCCCGTCCCCGGGCAGTGGATGCCGCCCGGCACCGGGCTCATCGTCGAGCGGGAACTCGCCACGCTCACCCACCTCGGCGACGAGTACCGCTGCGTCATCCGGCGGGAGCTCTACAACGCCGGCACCGAGCCAGTCACCCGCTACCTGGTGCGGGTCGCCGTCGACCGCTACCCGAACGACCCGGGGCGGTCCAACCGGCACCACCGGGAGCATCCGCTCACCTTCGCCGAGCTGCGGCTGCGGGCCGTCCGGGAGGACGCGGGCGAGCAGGAGGCGATGCACTGGCGGGCCAAGCACGACCGGGACGCCTTCAAGGAGATCTGGCTGCTCTTCGAGAACGCCGACCGACGCTTCCCGCTCTACCCCGGCGACCGGGCCACCATCGAGTACGCGTACTGCGTCGGGCACGACAAGTGGGGCCCCTGGTTCCAGCGGGCCGTCCGGCTGCCCACCCGGCAGATGGCCGTACGCCTGGACCTCCCGGCGGCCCTCGACCCGCAGGTCTGGGGCGCGGAGACCTCGCTCTCGGCGGAGGAGGGCCCGCTGCGCACGCCGGTGACCCGCCGCGACGACGCCGACCGGGTGATCTTCGACTGGGCGACCGACGATCCGCCGCTCAACGCGCGCTACCGGTTGCAGTGGCGGTTCCGCGGCCGGCCCGACGCCGAGCCGGAGGAGGCCGGGCGGGTCCGGCCCAGCGACCGGATGCGCGGCATCGGCATCGTGCAGCGCGGCAGCGACCTGCTCCGCCAGCCGGCGCGCCCGTTCGACCTGCCCGGCGAGGAGCAGGCGGCCCGGGACGTGGTCGACCGCCTCTGCGCGGCCCTGGTCCGGCTCGACGAGCTGCACCCGTTCAGCAAGGGCGTGGGCATCGCCGCCCCGCAGCTCGACCTAGGCCGGGCCGCGGCGGTGGTCCGACCACCCGACCGGTCGGCCGAGCCGGTCGTGCTGCTCAACCCCCGGGTGGTCGACACCTCCCCGGACACCGACGAGCAGTACGAGGGCTGCCTCTCCTTCTTCGACCACCGTGGCCTGGTGCCCCGGCCACTGCGGATCGACGTGGAGCACGCCCAGTACGACGGCAGCCGGATCATCACCTCGTTCGAGTTCGGCATGGCCCGGCTCGTCGCGCACGAGATCGACCACCTGGAGGGGCGGCTCTACGTGGACCGGATGGCGCCGGGCGTGCCGCTGGTGCCCGTCGAGGAGTACCGCGAGACCGGCCACCCCTGGCGCTACTGACGCCCGTCCACGCGTCGTGGCCGGCAGGGTGAGGTCCTCCGCCTCCCGCACCGCGAACGACAACCCGGTGTCCTCCCGCCGCCGTGCTCTCGTGCCGTGCTGGCGTGCCGGTCGGCTCCCCGGGTGCGCGACCACGTCCGCCCGGGTGGGAAGGACGGCCGGGCGGACGTGGTCGGGCGGGGCGGTGCCGGTCCGCCCGTCGGGGACCGGGGCGCGTGCCCCAGGGGGCAGGGGCACGCGCCCCGGTTTGGGGGGAGGAACGCTTCTAGAGGCCGCCGAAAGTGTCGTAGCGGGTGTTCTCCGGCGGGACGTCGTCCTCGGCGAGGACGCGCAGGGTGGCCCGGACCATCCGGGCGGAACCCGAGACGTAGCAGTCGTGCGCCGTCCACGGCCCGTACCGGCTGGCCACGTCGGAGATGTCGCCCAACTCGCCGTCGAAGTCCGGGTCGTCGCTGCACGCCGGGGTCACCGACAGCCACGGGTGCGCCGCCACCAACTCCCGGAGCGCGGCGAGGCCGTACAGGTCCGCCTCCGTGCGGGCGCCGTAGAAGACGTGCACCCACCGGGTCCGGTTGTAGCTGGCCAGCTCCTCCACGAGCGCCTTCACCGGGGCGAGCCCGACGCCGCCGGCCACGCAGAGGACGTCCCGCTCGGAGGAGCGGTCCAGCGTCATCGACCCCATCGGCGCCGCCACCCGGAGCAGGTCACCCGGCTTCACCCGGCGGACCAGCGCCCCCGAGACCCAGCCGGCGCCCGCCGGCGTACGGACGTGGAACTCCAGCACGTTGTCGTCGTTCGGCGCGTTGGCGATCGAGTAGGTGCGCCACACCCGGGGCTGGTGACGGGGCACCTCGACGCTCACGTACTGGCCGGCCCTCCAGCGCAGCGGGTGCTGCAACGCCCGGCAGGTGAGCACCGCCGTGTCCGTGCCGTACCGCTCGTGCGTCAGCACCTCCGCGTGCCAGAACGGCGGGTTGTCGTCGGCTGCCGCTCCGGCGAGCATCTTCTCCGAGATCGCCGCGTACGCGTCCCGCCACGCCTGGTCGTACTCCAGGTTCCAGCCGTCGCCGGCGGTGCTGCGCAGCGCGTCCAGCAGCGCGACGCCCATGGTCTCGTAGTGCGCCGCCTCGACGTGGTACTTCCGGTGGTCCCGGCCCAGCGAGCGCAGGTACTCGTCGAAGCTCTCCGGGTCGCCGACCGTCTGGCTGGCGGTGACGATCGCTTCCAGGATCCGGTCGCCCTGCCCGGTCATCTGCACCGGGAAGAGCTTCCGCAGCTCGGGGTCGAGGAGGAAGAGCCGGGCGTAGAAGTGACCGCCCAGCCGCTCCCGGTGCTCCTCGACCAGGGTCCAGCTCTCCTTCAGCAGCCGTGCGAAGTCGTCCACAGGCGCGCTCCTTCTCCTGACGGCGGATCGGGCGCCCATAGAATGTCCACGGAGCGTGTCGACCGGTCGCACAGAGTGTGCGACCGGCTCGTGAGGTTGGTTCGGCGCTGCCGCCGAGCGTCGTCGTCGGGCACAGTGGTGCGGTGACCGTTGAGCTGGACCGCCCGGCGACCCACCGGATGCTCGGCACCGAGACGCTGCTGGTGCTCGGCCTGTCCCTCGGCCAGTCCGCCGTCTACGCGACGGTGTCGATCGTCGCGAAGCTGACCGCCGACGGGCCGCTGTCGAAGCAGACCGCCGCGCTCAACACCTCGGTGTCGCCCCGGCCGTGGCTGGACCTCACGTACCAGTTGCTCGGGATCTGCTTCGCGCTGCTGCCGGTGCTGCTCGCCGTACACCTGCTGGCGCGGGACCCCGGTGACCCGGCGCGGACGCTCGGCCTGGACGCCCGGCGGCCCGGCCAGGACCTGGCCCGGGGCGCCGGGCTGGCCGCGCTGATCGGCCTGCCCGGCCTGGCGCTGTTCTGGGTGGCGGCCCAGCTCGGCGTCAACGCCACGCTGGTGCCGGCCGCGCTGCCCGAACTCTGGTGGACGGTGCCGGTGCTGGTCCTGGCCGCCGTGCAGAACTCGGTGCTGGAGGAGGTGATCGTGGTCGGCTACCTGGTCACCCGGCTGCGTCAGCTCCGGTGGCGACTCGGTGCCATCATCGCGACGAGCGCTCTGCTGCGCGGCTCGTACCACCTCTACCAGGGCTTCGGCGCCTTCGTGGGCAACGTGGTGATGGGCGTCGTGTTCAGCCTGTTCTACCTGCGCACCCGCCGGGTCATGCCGCTGGTCGTCGCGCACACCCTGCTCGACGTGTTCGCCTTCGTCGGCTACTCCCTGCTGCCGAGGGAGTGGTTCGACTGGCTGTGAGCCCCGTCCGCTGGCTGTGAGCCGGTCCGCGCCGCCGCCTGCCCGCCAGCTTCCGCCCTTCCGCCGGCACCCGACCGGCCGTCATCGGCTCAGCCAGCCGCCGTTCGCCGGTGGGCGCTGATCGCGCGGGCTCAGCCGGCCGCTGTCCGCCGGTAGGTGCTGATCGCGCGGGCGGCGAGCCGCTCGGCCCCCGCCGCGTCGCCGGCCGCTGCCGCGAGCACCGCCGCGCCCGGCAGCAGCCGGGACGCCGCCCGCAGCGCCAGCCAGCCACCGGCCTGGGCGGCGAGCGGCGCGGCCAGCCGCCACGCCGCCTCCGCCGCCCGCGGCCACGGCGCCTCACCGGGCCCGTCCGCCGCCCGGGCCGCCGCCAGCGCCGCCTTCGCGCTCCCGGCATCCGGGTGCACGCGAGTCAGCACCAGCAGCTCCACCGCCCGGTCCGGATGGGCCGGGTCCCGGCCGTACGCCGCGGCCAGGTGCAGCACCAGGTTGGCCTGGGTCCACAGCACCGCCGCCAGCTCGGCCAGCGGCGCGAACAGCCCCGCCAGCGCGGCCGTCGCCCCACCCGCCCCGGCCTGTCGCACGAACCGCCGGGTCGCGAGCCGGGCCAGCCCGTCGGCACCCGCATCGGGGTACGCGTCACGCAGCCCCTGCGCCCAGTCACGGGCACGCGGGCCGAGCACCTCGACGGCGGCCAGGGCCAGCAGTTCCGGAGCGAACCCGGGATGGCCGAGCACCCGCGAGGTGATCCCCCGCAGGGCCGGTTCCGGCGTACGGTCCGACGGGGTGCTCGGCGGCCCGGCGTCGGCTGTGGTGCTCGGCACACCGGCCCTCGCGCTCTCGACCAGGGCGCCGGGGGCGGCGGTCGGCGTGTCGGCGCTCCCGGTCCCGGCCTCGGCGATGTCGGGGGTCGCGGCGCTGCGAACGGCGGTGCTCGCGCCCACGTTCGCGGTGCTCGTCTCCTCCGCGTTCGTGCCCACGCCTGTGCTGCTCACCTCCCGCGCGTTCGTGCCGGTGGCTGCGGTACGCGCAGGTGTGGCCTTCCTCGCGGTCGTCGCCTTCCGAGCGGGTGTGACCTTCGTCGCGGCGGACGTGTCTGCCGTCGCGGCCGGCGGCAGGTCGACGGCCTCTCGCGGCTGCTCGGCCGGCGGGGCCTTCATGGCGGCCGTCTTCCTCGCAGGGGTCTTCTTGGCGGTGGTCTTCTTGGCCCCGGTCTTCCTGGCCGGGGTGGCGGTGCCCGCGGCGGCCTCCCGCACTGGGCTGATGGCCCGCGCTGCGGCGACTTCCTCGACCGGGGTCCCGGCGGCGGCCTTCCTCGCAGGGGTCTTGCTGGCGGGGGTGGCGCGGCGCGTTCGCTCCGCGGCGGCCGGCGCGGGCGGCCCCTCGCCCGGCGCGCTCCGCGCCTGCGCCGCCACCGGCCCCGCTGACTCGCCCTCGCCCTCGCCCGGACCGTTCGTCCCCGCCGTCCCGGCAGGGACGTCGGTCGGTGCCCCCTGACGGGCTCCGGTGGTCACGGGATCCGCGCCGCTCGTGTGCGGGACGTCACTCCGCCCGACCGCCCCGGCCCGGTCGGCGCGCCCCCGGGGCGCCGGACCGCCCGAACGATCGGCCTGGCGAGGCAGCGGCGGGTCGTCCGCAGGTGGCTGGAAGAGCACCGCCGGGGCCGGCTTCACCCGCCGGGGGCGCTCCTCGGCATCCTCCGGTCGCCGGGCCGGCGGCGATGGCGCGGGCGGTGCCGGCTCCGGTGGCGCGGGCGGCGGCGTGAAGGTCGGCTTCGGGGAGCGCCGCCGCGCCCCCTCAGCAGGCTCTCGTCGGGTCGGCTCCCGCGGCGGCTGCTCCTGCATATCGATGAAGCCTAGTCCCGATCAGGCTCGCGCACAGCCGGGAAAGCCGAGACCCGGCCGGGCCCCACGCGCTCCGGCACACCGGGCGGCCGGTCGTACGGGGAAGTCGCTTTGCTCCTGATCGCTGCGGGCATGTATCCTCGGGCGCGGTGGTCTGCAGGGGCCACCAGGGAGACTTCGCCTAGTCTGGTCTATGGCGCCGCACTGCTAATGCGGTTGGGGTCTTAAAGCCCCTCCCGGGTTCGAATCCCGGAGTCTCCGCGCGAAAGCCGGTTGTGTAGACTGGCCGAGCACCAAGCGCCCGTAGCTCAATGGATAGAGCATCTGACTACGGATCAGAAGGTTAGGGGTTCGAGTCCCTTCGGGCGCACAAGATCGGAAAGGCCTGACCTGCGGAAACGCGGGTCAGGCCTTTCGCTTGTCTGGCCCTGTGGACGTTTGGCTGCTCGATGGCTGCTCGTCCGACGAGCATCCCCTCCGTCCCGCGCGATCCCTGTGGATCCCGGGGCGTCCGGTTCGGTCCGACGGGCACCGGCGTTGACGATCACCGGGCCATTCGTTGACTGCCGATGGTGCTGGCCTGGGTGGCGCGGATGTTTCTTCTGCGGGTCGCGTCCGGTGGTTCGGCCCGCCGTCGGGTGCAGCATCAGGGTGCGGGTGCAGTGCTACGACCTGGGGGATAGTGCTGTGTTGTTACTTTCAGTCGCAGTTGTCACCGGTACACCACTCTGGCGCGGTCCTAGGAGTGGGGAAGCAGGAGCGCTCGCGGACCTCGCCCGGAACGGAGACGCGGCAGGCTGCTTTTCGTTCTACGTTCGCGCCCGCAACTACTGGGAGGCCGTCATCACGGTCACCCGCGACAGCACCGCCGTCTTGGGCCTGGGCCTGGACGACTCGGAGAATTCTCCGCAGAGCAAGCTTGTCGATCTCAGTGCGCTCGGTCCCGGTCGGCCCTGGCGGGGTCCTGGCCTTGATGTGTTGAGCCATGATGGACGAGTGGTGTTGATGGGTTGCGCTGGGGGCGAAGTCGCGGGTTCAGGCCCGCCGCTCGCTGTGCACCCCTCGTCTGCGTACGGTGGCCGCAGCGTTCCTCGCTGTCCTCGCCGCCGTTGCGCAGGGGTGCCTCGCTGCGGAGGCCGCGGCCAGTGGAGCGGCAACGTCTCACTGGATCTACTACGGGGCATCCGCGGCCGCCATGATGGCTCTGCGAAGTTAACGGTGTCAGCCAGTTCTGCAGCTATCTGTCGCGGGCTTCGGTAACCGTCGCGGCCGGGCCTTGGCGTGAGCGGCGGTCCGCGGCCCCTCGACCGCGGCATGGAGGTTCGTGTGCTGGCGGGCTGGGTGCACCGGTGAACATCGAGTGGACCCGGGAGTGGCAGGAGACCGTCGCTGATCAGGGCTCGCGGGCACCGTAGAGGCGCAGGATGCTGTGGCGTAGCGCTGCCGCGGTCTGCGCGGTGGTCATGCGCCCGGCGGCGACTTCGCCGCCGGCCGCATGTCCGAGCGCGATGGTCGCGGAGACCAACCAGGCCGGGCTGAGGGTGCCGTCGAACTCGCCGGTGGCCTGGCCGCGCCTGATCAGCCGCTCCAGGCGCTCGTTGACTGCGGCATGCTGACGTTCGGAGTCCGCCTGGTTAACGGCGGTCACCGACGGGTGCAGGAGCAGCGGGTACCGGTCGAACAGCCGCCAGGTGACGTCCAGCCAGCGCAGCAGCGCCTCGGTGACGGTGCCGCTGTCAACGTCGGCGGCGTCGAGGGCGGCGACGGCTTCGGCGGTGATGTGGTCGATGACCGCGGCCACCAGCAGCGGCCGGGACGGGTAGTGGGCGTAAACGGTTTGGCGGGTGACGCCAGCTGCGGCGGCTACCTGTTCCACCTTCGCGTCCGGATGCCCACCGAGCACCTGGACGGCGGCGTCGAGTACAGCGGCGGCGCTGCGCTCGGCGTCCGAACGCCGCCGGCGGCGCCGACCACCCGTTATCTCTGACATGTTGTCTAATCTACCGCACGCCGTTATCGTGGACACCCTGTCAAAGATAGGTCGTTTCAGGGAGATCAAATGACGCCCCGTACCGATCTGACCAGCTATCTAATCCACTATCCGCAGGAAGCGGGGCTGGGCGACGAGGATCCGGCGACTGTGCTTGACCGCTACCACACGCCGGACTATGAGCTGGTCAACGACGGCGTGCTGCTGGACCGGAAGCGGCTGCTGGATCACATCTGTCCGGCCCGCAACCGGGCAGCTGGTCTCCGTGTCGAGGTGGAGCAGGCGCTGGTGGACGGCGACCATGTCGCCGCCCGGTACCGGCTCATCGCGGAGCTGCGTAAGGGCGGCACCATCACCACGGAGATCTACATGTTCGGAGAGTTGGCTGCTGACGGTCGGCTGCGCCGGGCCATCCAAGCCACCCGGACGATCCCATCCGAATAGTTCCACAGGTACGTCAAGCGGCGCCTCGACGCTGATGACCTCAGTGAGGTTCGTGCCCGCCCAATTGGGGCTCTGGCTGGAAGGCACCAACCGAGTGATCAAAACCGTCCCCGCGACGCCTACGGCTTCCGCGGCCCCAACAACCAGCGCCTACGCGCCCGGGTCCACACACGACAGCTACCGGACCGGCGGACTCCCCCCACTAGGTTCGTAGAGCCGCCATCCGTCGACGTCAGAAGCCGAAGCGGCCCAGCGCAGAACCGGCTGACCGGATCGAGGAGGTCCAACTGCTGCGACGCTCTGCCCAACGTCATCCCAGCAAACTACTATGGATGGATGTGCGGCGATGACCGTCGCGCCGATTGCAGTCATCGTTTAACACCAGTCACCTAGACCGTCCGTGTGCGTGGCCAACGCATCAATCAGCGGTCATGATCCCAACGGGCGCGGTTCTTATTGATCTTCCCAGCCTCGACACCTGGTGATCGTCAAAGGGTCATGCCCCTCTCCATACCGCCCTGATCGGAGCGTCCACACTCAACCGTGCACGACGGTCATACCCCTACCTTGCCGGAGCCCTGCGGCCCGGGCCTTTGGATGACGAGATGTCTCGACTAACCTGTTCGTAGACTTGCTCTGGCTGTCGTGCTCGGCATAGTTCGTCGTGAGCTCCGTCGCGGTCAAGGAGAGCGTTGCTGGTATGCGACACCACATGTCGGCACCCGTGTGCGCCTTGTCAGGGACGCGCCCTATCTGGCGCACACTCCGTAGGCAGCGATGAGATCGACAGAAGGTCCACACCGGAAGGGGGCGGCGCGACGGTGGCCCTGGGTGCTCGCTGGTGTCGGCATGGTGGCGCTGGCTTGGTACTTGATGGGGCCAGTTGTCGGCGGCTACTTTAACGCAGACTTGCCTACACGTGACCAGATGAGCAGCGTGGCTGCCCTCTGGGTCGCCATTGCGAGCCTGCTGGTGTCCAGCATCGGTGTCTGGGTGCAGCACCGGCAGGTATCCCGTTCGGCAACGTTGAGCGTGCCTTCGACAGCCGACGTCGCCGAACAACTCGCCGAGGCGGTGCAGCGTCAGTGGGAAGGGGAGGAAGAACGTCGTCGAATCCACGATCCGGTAGCCCTATCCCTGCGCTGGAAGACCGTCGACACTTTCTTTGACCACAGGAAGAACATCGGCCGGTCTCCCGCAGGCGCACGACCTCGGCCGATCAAGCTCGATGGGCGACTTAGTGAGATCGCACAGGTATACCTGAGCATTCCGTCCAGACGGCTGGTCATTCTGGGTGCCGACGGTTCGGGGAAGACGGTCCTAGCCGCGCGGTTGGCGTTGGAGCTACTGAAGGTGCGCCAACCCGGCGACCGAGTGCCGGTCATCGTTAGCGTCGCCGCCTGGAACCCGGTTACCACGGATTTGTTCAGTTGGTTGACCGCGCAACTTGCACGTGACTATCCAGGTTTGGCTCCAGCACGGGCGGGGCTCCCAAACTTGGCCGCTGAATTGCTCAACGCCCGCATGATTCTGCCGATCCTGGACGGATTCGATGAGATCTCCAAGGGTTTGCACAACCGTGCTCTGAAGCGACTTAACGCTACCCCAGGTATGCCCCTGGTCCTCACTAGCCGGCCCGACGAGTACACCGCGGCCATCACTAGAGGTCGCGTTCTCAGTGGGGCGGCCGGTATCAAGCTGGCCGAACTCGATCTTCACGATATAGAGGATTACCTCTCCCGCAGCACCCGCCGAGAGTTCCTCCATGATGGGGGCCGCTGTGGAGTGTGGGATCCAGTCTTAGCTAGGCTTCGCGAACAGCCGCTGCACGGCGCGAACAGCGCGTTACGACAGGCGTTGTCCACGCCACTCATGATCTCCCTAGCCCGCACTGTCTATGGGGATACACCTGAGCACAATCCGCTTGATCTGTTAGACGTAGCCCAGTTTCCTGACCGCGAGACCATCGAACGACACCTGATCGCTGCTTACCTGCCCGCCGTATACGAACACACTGGCAAGAATGGCCATAGATGGCCCCCCGAGCGCGCCCACCATTGGCTGGCTCACCTCGTCATGCACCTCGAACAGTCCGATAGCCGCGACATTGCCTGGTGGCGGCTACGGAACGGCATACCCAAAGTTCACCGCTTTTGGGCCTTCCTTGTCGCGTTCTTTCCCGTAGCGGTTTTCGGCGGGGTCGGGCTGTCGCTGGCGCTTCACTTCGAGCCAGCTACATTCGTAGGAATCCTGACTGGGGGCTTGGTGGCACAAGTGCTGGCCAATATTACTTGTCGGCCCGCGGAAGGACCAGACCCCGCCCGCACTCATTTCGACTTCCGCCATCGCCTCTCGCACATTGTGAGGATGCTCTGGCTTGGGCTCATAGTAGGTCTGACGTCCGGCATCACTCTCAGATGGCTAGTCGGACCCCCGATTGGGTTTTCATTCGTGATCGCATTCGGGTTGGCTCTCGGGCTGTCCATGGCAGTCACGGTCGCATCGCACAGCTGGATCGACATCGACACGGAGGCCAGTCCCGCAAGCGCGCTGTCTGGCGATCGGAGACACACAATCATAACCGGAATCTCTCTGGGCTGCGCTGTATCCGTCTTCGCTTCATTCATATCCGGACCTATCTATGGTATTATGGTCGGGCTCGCGACCGGGCTCATGTGGGCGCTCACGAGTGCGTGGGGACAATGGCTGGTTTTGATTCGGTTCTGGCTGCCCCTGCAAGGCCGACTGCCGTGGCGTACATTCGCCTTCCTCTCAGACGCGCGAGACCGCGGTGTGCTGCGTCAGATTGGAGCTGTCTACCAATTCCGCCATGCACGGCTCCAGCATTACTTGTCAAGGGTTGACCGGGCCTGATCCAGGGCTCCGGTAAGGCAGGGATATGACAGTTGTGGACGGTGGGTGGACGGACGCTCCGGATCATGACGATTTAGAAATGGACCCAACCATTCGATGAATATCCAGGTGCCGGAGCTGGCAAGACCGAAGTGCTCCCGCCAGCCGCGCCGCCACGTGTCGCGGGCCTGCTTCTGATGAGGTTCCCCCTGCTCGCGGTCCGGCCCAACAATCGACGGCGGGGCGGACGGTGACGCGCTGGGGATGCCGAAGCATGCGGGGATATAGCTCCTGGCTGCTCCGTGGCTGGTCGAACGTCGACGAACTGGCACGGACATGTCGGGACTGAGCTGGATTTCACCTGTCCGGGCGCGGAGTCAAGAAATCCAAGATGACCGATATGTGGCAGGGTCTGCGGGGGATACTGCCGGACTGGCTCGGACAGCGACCGGACGCAATCGCATGCTTGCCACTCCCCGCAAGATCACCTGACTGCGGATCAGAAGGTTAGGGGTTCGAGTCCCTTCGGGCGCACAAGTTTGGAAGGGCCTGACCTGCGGACACGCGGGTCAGGCCCTTCGCTTGTCTGTCCCTTGTGGACGCGTGGCTGCTCGGTGGCTGCTCGTCCGACGAGCATCCCCTACGTCCTGCCCTGTCCGGTGGGTTCCATGGCGTCCGGTCCGGTCCATCGGAGCCCGGGGCAGATGATCACCGGATCAACGCGAGCACCGATGTAGTGGCCGCGGCATTCACCGGGACGCGATCGTTTGGAGCGTTACCGGCACGTGGTTGGCATGGCGACCTAGACCAGCTGGATTAGGCCCTGATTGGCGGTTTGCCCCTTCTATACCTTCGCAGTCGATATATTCCGGGAGTGGACACACCGCTGCGGGAACCGACCTTCTGGATACTCACCGCTCTCGCCGGTCCGGCACTGCACGGCTACGGGATCATCAGGGAGGTGGCTGCCCTGTCCGAGGGCCGGCTGTCCATGCGGCCTGGCACCTTGTACGGCGCGCTCGACCGGTTGGTGGATGCGGGCCTCATTGAGGCCGACCGGGAGGAGGTCGTTGACGGCCGCTTGCGCCGCTACTACCGCCTCTCCAGCACCGGTAGTGCCACCCTCGCTGGTGAGACCGAACGCCTGCGACGCAACGTGGAGGCAGCGACCGCCCGCCTGGGCAACCCGCCGCCCGCCGCCCGGCCCATCGCCCCGCGCGCCGTGGGAGGACTGGCATGAGGGACTTGGAACGCCGCTACCGGCGACTGTTGCGGGCCTACCCCGCCGGCTACCGCCAGGCACGGAGCGCCGAAATCGTGGGCACGTATCTCGACCTGGCCGGAACCGACCGCCGCTGGCCGTCAATCCTCGACGTGGCGGACGTGCTGGCCGGGGGTGGCCGTGAGCGCCTCCGCGCCGCCGGCGCTGCCGACCTCATACCCGGCGTACGTCTCGCCGCTTTCCTCAGCTACATCACCGCGACCGCTCTCGCTGGCTTCTGGGCCGCCGCCGAAGTGGTCACCACTTCGGGTGCGTGGGGCTCGCCGGCATTCGGGCCATTCGCTACCACCGGCATCGTCGTATGGGCCAGTTGGCTGCTGGCCGCCGTCGTTCATATCCTCGCCCCGGCCCGGTGGGCTCGCGGTGCCATCGGGCTGGCACTGTTTCTCACCGTCGCCGTGGTGCCGGTCGCCGCTCTGGCCGACCTGCCCCGCCCGTACATGTTCGTTCTGCTTCCCCAGGCAACGCTGGGCCTGCTGGCACTGGCAATTCCATCCCACACGGCGCAGCACCATCGCCTCATACCCCTGGCAATCGCACCGGCGGCGGCCCTCATCGCAGTCGGAGCCCTGTCCGGGCGAAGCAGTTGGTTCTACCGGTTCAGCTATGGGGCCGCAATCCTCCCGGAAACCGGCGCGGTCCTCTTGCTGACCGCCATGCTCGCCGCCGCCGTACTGTCTCTGCGCGGTGACGCCCGAGGGCTGTGGGCTCTTCTTGTCCTGCTCACCCCAATCGGACTACTCGCTCTGTACCCACTGACCGAGAACGTCGCCCCGGTCGTGGGCGCCGGATACGCCGACTACCGCGTCATCACCGGGACCACCGCCGCCACATTCATCCTGGGCGGGATGACCCTGGCTGCGGCACTCGCGATCCGCGCACGTTCCAGCGCGACGGCTAGCATTCCGACAATCTCTGTTCACGACCGCTGCCCAACCTGCGGCAAGTAGCGGTCCACTAATCGTGGCTACTGGGGCGCGCGGTGTACCGAGCGGGCGCAGCCGACGGCGGGTCACGGCCTAGGTGTACTGCCCAGGGAGGTTGGTCAACCTAATGATGGGTGGTTGGCCGCTGGTTGCGGTGTGGGGTCGCGACGGACGGGACTGTGCGAAGGTGGCCGTATGGGTTTCTTTGACCGTCAGGTCGCCGCGCTGGTCCCCGAGCCGGAACCGTCTACCCCGCCCCGTCCCGCCTGGATGAAACCCGAGGCCGTGTTCCCCGGCGTTGTGGCCGAGCACCACGTGCTGGCCCACACCGGCAGCGTCGCAATTGCGATCAATGGCCTACTTGCCTACCCCACTGGCTTCGAGTTCACCGTGACCGCGGTGCTCCGGAAGCCGGCCCGCCGGCCCGACCTTCCGCACCACGGCATTCACAGCACGTGGCGCGGGACCGGCCGACCTCTGCCGGCCGAATTCCTCCGGGTGGGAGTGCAATTCGCGGATGGAAACAGCATCACTAACATCGACCGGCACGCGTTACCGCCGCCGGAGGCCAAGCCAGCTGGCCCGTTACTGATCTCGGGCAGCGCCGAGGCGGACGACCGGCGACGGGTAGCGCGCTACTGGGTCTGGCCGCTCCCGCCGATTGGGCCGGTCACCTTTTGTCTGCGAGTGGCCGGGATACGGCGTCCCCGAGTCACGGGTGGAAATCGACGGCCAGCTGATACTCGACGCCGCCGCGCGGGCAGTTCGGATCTGGCCCGAGACCGACAAGGCGACCGACTGACAAGGCCGACCCGGCGATGCCTCCTCCGCTGCGGCGCCACTCCCTCCTTCGCAAGCGCGCATGGGCACCGTTCGGTGGCAGCGC
Source organism: Micromonospora sp. NPDC047465 (assembly GCF_040643125.1). Lineage (NCBI taxonomy): Bacteria > Bacillati > Actinomycetota > Actinomycetes > Micromonosporales > Micromonosporaceae > Micromonospora > Micromonospora sp. NPDC047465. Next base: position 13,301 of record NZ_JBEYTP010000046.1, on the reverse strand, counting down.
GTCCTGCCCACCCAACGGCTGTCGCGCGCGGCTTCCTCGATAGAACTTCTCTTCCAAGAAACTCGCCCACGGCGGTGAGCTTCGCTGCAGTTCCGCGTCATGCGACCGACCAGATCACCGCTGCGGCGCCGCCCCATCCACCCAGGCCCTGGGAATGGCGACTCGATTTTCCTCACCCGTACTTATCGCCGACTCAACACAGGCCCTGGCCGCGATTGCTTGATCGAGTCAGCGGCCTGCCTTCGAGTGGTACTCGTCGACGATCTCCTGCGGGATCCGGCCCCGGTCGGAGATCTCCTTGCCAACCTTCTTGGCCCAGGCCCGGATCGCCTTGTTCTGCTCACGGTCGACGGTCGTGCCGCCCCGACGCTGGGCGGCCCGGCCGCCCACGACCACGCCGCCCCGGCCCACCTTCGTACCGTGGGCGACGTACGGAGCGAAAACGTCCCGCAATCTCTCGGCGTTCGAGCTCGACAGGTCGATCTCGTACTGAACGCCGTCGAGCGCGAACTTGACGGTCTCGTCAGCGTCCCCGCCGTCCAGGTCATCGACCAGCTTATGAATGATCTGCTTGGCCACGTCCCACATTCCTTCCGGGCAGGGTGTGCCTACGAACCCGCAAGCACGATAGCCCGTCAGACACTTGCCGCATCAACAGGACGCGGTAAAGAGCCGACAGCGACGACTCCCCGGCAGTCCGATGGGAGAATCGTTTCTGGAACCCCTGGCAAGAGGGTCACTGCCGAGTAGGCGGATGACCACTTTGAGTTGGCTGAAGGGCTGAACCTTGCCATCACCTGCCCTTGTTCGATTCGCAGGATGGCAGCCTCCATGCTGTGGTGGCCTTCAGTGGCCTTGACTGGCAGGAGTGCGTACTCGTCCGATGTGAGTTCCCGCGGGCAGGCCGGCCGCCGTAGGGGCGCGTCACGCACCGTAGCTGCGACGGACTTGCGTCGGCATCCGGATCTGTCGAGTCGAGTGCGGTCAGTGTGTTTGTATCTCCCAGGCCGGCTGTTGGGGCTCGTCGTTGTGCACGATGATGTCGACGTGATCGGTCGGGCGGACCGTAGCGAAGTAGAGCTGTTGGGAGGGGATGTAGCGCTCGCGCCAGCGCCGTTCGACTTCGGCCGGAGATGACACCCGGCGTTCTCGGATCACGGCACGATCTACGGTCTTGTCGAGCGCGGTCGACACGAAGATGCGCAGTTCCCACCGATCGATCAGTTCCGGGCGCATGAGGAAGACGCCGTCGAAGACCAGCACGGCGTCGGCGGGGGCGGTCCTGACCGGTTGGGACAGGGCAGTGTCCGCAGTGCGGTCGTAGACCGCGTGTTGAAAGCGTCGATCTCCGCCTGGGCCGAGCGGATCGAGCAGAACCCGGTTCAGCGCGCTGTAGTCGTGGGTGTCGAAGTAGCAGCCTTCGGCCGAGTACTCGCCGCGCGGGTAGCGCTGTGCCCGGGGGAAAAGAAAGTCGTCGATTGTCGCGCGGATGACGTCGCGGCCTTGTTTGCGCAAGACGTCGGCCAGCTCGTCGGCGAGGGTGGTCTTGCCTGCGGCGGGGGGTCCGTCAATGGCAACCCGCGTCGGGTGGGCAACGGTGACCGACCCGACTGCCTCAGTCAGGCGGCCGAGCAACTCGTCGCGGGTGCCTTGGTCCATGTCCTCTCGCTCCTAAGTCTCACGAAGGTCGCGATGTCGCGCCGAGCGGCTCACAACGCCGCAGGCCGCCGACGTGATCAACAATCGGCGGAGGCCGCCGCTGCTCGATGCTGAAATGAGCATGCGTACGACGGCGAATTCTTTATCCGATGAGACTCGCCGTGGTTGGTGTTAAATATGTGTCTTTGCGGCGCTAGCTTTCTAGCGCCTTGAGTAGGGCGAGTACGTCGCCAGCCGGTTCGATGTTTCTTGGCTTTAGTGGGCTGGTTTGTCCGTCGACCTTGTGCCAGGTCGTGCGCGCGGTGCCCAGGTCGGGTCCGAGGGCGTTCATCTGGATGGCGAACTCGACCAGTCGGCCCTGGTCGTCCGTGGCCGCAGTGAACGGGACGGCATGGACCTTGCGGCCGTACTTCCGGCAGAGGGCCTCATCGGCGTGTGGGGTGGCCATCAGGTCGAGCTCACCGGCGAAGCCACTCTTCCCTCCGGCCTTGCCTGCGCCGTCACGGCATACATCCACTACCGCGTTGACGAGCCGGCTGACGTTGCCGGGGTCTTCCGGCGCGAAGTCAAGGCGGCTGCCCACCGGCACCTGAGACCTGGACAGCGTGTAGCTCGTTCCGAAGCTGATCCCCGGGACGTTGTGCATGTTGAAGTAGACGTCGTCCCCGAACACCGTGATGAGGATCGTCCGGTCAGTCTTGCGGAATTTGAAGTGCACCGACCCGCTGCGCTCCTGCGCATGGGTCACTGCCCCGCCGGTAGTTTCCGTATCCTCGGTGGCGACGCGAACGGTCTGCTCGGTGACCCACCCGGCGGCGGAGGTCAGTTCCGCTTTTCCCTCGGCCTGCCGTCCCGCCGCGTTCGGATTGGTGGGGCTGCAGGTGGGCAGCGGGCCGCTACTGTCGTTCTTCGAGGTGGCCGGCCCGCAGCCGGTGACACCGAGGCCCACGCTGGTGGCCACGGCGAGCATGGTGGCGGCAAAACGTCGTGTCTGCATAGCCGAGTCACCTCACAGGAGCGGAAAGGGCCTCGCGGTCGGGAGGCAGGCAGAGCATAGAGGTCCGGCAGTGCAGCACCGATGCCACCTCATTTCCCGATCGTTGGCAACTTCTTCCGCAGCGGCGACCTCTTCGCCGCACTTGCACGCGAGTGGTGGCCGCTGTGCGTAGGCGCCGACGCGAACCGGTACGCCTTGTGGTGTCGGCCGTCCAGGGCAAACGGGGTTTGAGGTGCCGGTGTAGCACGGCGGCCCGGGTCGGGTTCACGGTCGCTGCCGGGCTCGCACCATGACCGCGCGTTGACCGTGGCATGTAGATGCCGGCCGCATCCGCGCCAGGCGGTAGTCGGAAGGGCGTGTGCTCGATCGGGGTCCAACGGCAGTACAGCGGCACCGCCGGTCGTGTCGAGAATAGCCAGGTCGGGGTGTTCCTGGCCTACGTGTCACCCGCGGGCCGGGCGCTGATCGACCGCCGGCTCTACCTGCCCGAGACGACCTGATGCGGTCGCCCCGACCGCCTGGCCGCCGCCGGTGTCCCCGACCAGGTCGAGTTCGCCACGAAACCGGCCCTGGCCCGGCAGATGATCACCGCCGCAGTGGACGCAGGTGTCCCAGTCGGCTGGGTAACCGGCGACGAGGTCTACGGCGCCGACCCCGGCCTGCGCGCCGACCTGGAACAGCACGGGATCGGCTACGTCCTGGCCGTCGGCTGCGACCGACGCGTGCACGTCAACAACGGCCGCACCCTGATCCGCGTTGACGACCTCGCCGAGCGGATCCCCACCGGCGAGTGGCAGCTGCACAGTTGCGGGCCGGGTGCGAAAGGCCCCCGCGACTACCTGTGGGCCTGGATCACCACCGCCACCAGCCACAGTGAGCATGGGTGGCTGCTCATCCGCCGCAACCGGACCACCGGCGAGTTCGCCTTCTACCTGTGCTGGTCACCCCGCCCGGTGCCGCTGCACACCCTCGTGACCGTTGCCGGCTCACGCTGGAGCATCGAGGAGCTGTTCCAGACCGGCAAGGGCCAGGTCGGCCTGGACCACTACCAGGTCCGCGGCTGGACCGGCTGGCACCGGCACGTCACCCTGGCCATGCTGGCCCTGGCCGTCCTGACCATCCTCGCCGCCCGGCAGCCCGACACCGACCCGGAAATCATCGCGCTGACCGTCGCCGAGATCCGCCGACTCCTCAACGCCTTCGTCCTCGCCCTACCACTCCCACCAGAGCGCACCCTGCACTGGTCAACCTGGCGACGAACATCCCAAGCCCGAGCCCGACGATCCCACTACCAGCGCAGACTCGGTCACCACGGCAGCCGGAAGGTCAAGTGACGTTGGAGTACTAGTCGGTGATCGCCGTGCAGGCGGGGCTGGCTGCTGGCCTGGCATGGATCGTGGCGTGCCAGATCGGGACAAGTATGCGTAATCCTGTCTTCGCGCCGGTCGCCGCTGTCGCCACGGTGGGCCGCGGCGGTGGGGCAACGCCTCCGTCGGTCGTCGAACTCATCGCCGGCGTAGGTCTCGGCACCGTGATAGCACCCGCGATGAGTCGGCTGTCGGAGCAGCTGATAGCAGCGGGACGGGCGTTGGCCAACCGGGATGCTGCCCGCGCCCAGGCGGCGCTCGACCAGTTGTGGAACATGAGTGGCGATCTGGCGCGGTCCGACGCGCTGCAAGGCGCCCACGAGGTGGTGTGTTTCTCGCCGCGCGACGCCAGGCCTGATGAGCTGTCCGGCTGCGGCCATGGCCACATTCGGACAGGCCGAGCCAGCGCTCGCGACGGCCACGCGTCCCTATCCTGGCACCCGTCCGGGCCAGATGAAGATCACTGCCAAGCTGCCCCGGCAGGCGATGATCAAGGAAGCGCAGCATGCCGTCGATACACATCACATCCCTGCGGGGGCTGGGTGAGGCGTTCACCAGGCACTCCGACCAACTGGACCGGGACACCAAGCAGGTGCTTCTCGGGCTGGCCCTCCCCTCCGAGGTGTTCCCCGCGTACGCGGTGGGCGCGCCGACGGACTACGAGCAGGTGCGCTCCGGCGTCGAGGACGTCACCGTCGCCATGGGAAAGATCTTCGACACCATCGGCGTCGCGCTGACCCGGGTCGCTGCCCACTACGAGGAGATGGAAGAGCAGCAGGGCAGCGGATTCAGCTACCGCGACGGTTAAGAGCTCAGCGGGGCTTGAGATTCGGACCACGAGGACTTGAACAGGGGAGGGACCTGCCCGTGCACGAGGGCAAACAACTGCTGGACGACGACGCTGACGACAGCAAGGCCTGGCAGTCCGTGCTGTTCGGGGTCAACGGGGTGTTGGCCGCGTCCTTCCTTCCGGACGCGATCGCCGCGTCGGCGGCGACGTTCACCGTCGGACACGCGTTGGTCCTGCCCAACGTGGTCGATCCCGAGGCGTGGTTCCGCAGTTCGGGCTCGTGGGGCGAGCTCAAGAACGCCTACGATCGCATGCACGGCGACCTGGAGAGCAGGATTGCCGAGGCGAAGAGCCGCTGGCAGGACAGCGCGGCCAACGAGTTCAACGGGTTCGTGACCGGCGAGTTGCAGCCGATCCTGAAGAGACTCTCCGAGACCTGCGCGTTGATGGACTCCGCCTGCTTCCAGATGGGCGCCGGCGTGGCGGGCGTCATCGCCTCCTACCTCGTCGCCGCCGCCAGCGCGGCGGTCGCGGCCATGGCGGCGAACGCCTCCGGCCCGGCCTCGCCCGCGGTGAAGATGGCGATTTTCGCGGCCTGGGCCGCCTTCGTCGCCGGCCTGATCGGCCTGTTCGTTTCGTTCGTCGCGGTGCTCTGGTCGACTTCCAAGACCGTGAGCGACGCGTACGACGCGCTGGCCAACAAGCTCGGCGAGAAGGACGGGCAGATCGACGCGGGCAGCCTCACCCTGCCCGAACCGGTTCGGATCGCGATCTCGAAGCCGCAGGAGTGGGAGAAGCAGCAGTGACGGATTGGATAGGGGAGATCGGCGGCTCGGCGCGGGAGGCTCAGCGGCAGGGCTACGCCGGGGAGTCGATGCGGCGCGTCACCGAGGCGGTTGACGGCTTCGCCGCCGAGATCGCGGCGCTGACCGACGAGTCGGCCGAGGGTTGCGACAGCCTGGAGCTGGTCGCCGCCCGCGTCACCGGCGACTATCGCGTCGAACACGTCTACATCAGCCCGCAGGCGATGGCCGCGCTCGACGCCACGGAGCTCGGCGCAGCCTGCCAGGAGGCAATCGCCGCAGCCCGTACCAACATGGGCGAGCGGCTGACCCAGCGCCTGGCCGGGATCTCCGGCGACGCGGACGTCCCGCCGCCCATGGACCTGAGCGCGGCGCTCGACCAGATGCGACTCGCCGTCGAGCGGATCCGGTGATGGACGTCGACTCGTTGCGCCGCATCTGCGGCGACATGGTGGCGGCGATGACCCGGGCCGCCGAGTTCGCCGAACGGGCGCCGCACGCCGAGTACGAGGCCACCTCCCCGGGCGGGGAGGTCACCGTCCGGGTGTCCGGGGCGAAGGAGCTGCTGGAGATCTGGATCGACACGCGGGCGAAACGGACCGTCGACAACCTCACGCTCGGCGAACTGGTGACGCAGACGATCCGCGCCGCCGAGCTGCGGGCCGATGACGCGCGGGCGCAGCTGCTCGACGGAACGTCCATCGGCGGGTTCGCGGTCGGTGACGTCCTGCGCGACCCCGGCCAACTGCTGTCCCGCTTCCAGCCCGGGCACTGAGCCGCACCCGTCCGCGGGACGGCGCGGTCCACGAGCATTCAGACGGCTGCCGGATGATTTCGATGACTTGTGGAGACGATCGGATGTCGTGCGGCGGCCGCTGCACGGCGTTAACGCCGAGGGCTGGCTGGCGGAGTTCGACACCGGATCCGCGGCGGGGCGACCCCGACTCGCACGTATCTTCTGCTCAGCACTTCTCATCGAGGGGTGTCGACGAGGCCGGCGCGGTGCGCGATCACGACCAGTTGGGCACGGTCACGGGCGTCCAGCTTGTGGAGCAGCCGACTCACATAGGTCCGAGCGGTCGCCGGGCTGATGAAGAGCCGCTCGGCGATCTCGGCGTTGTTCAGTCCGAGGCCGATCTCGGCGAGGACCTCGAGTTCCCGTGGTGCGAGCCGGTCGATGAGGTCCGGGTCGGGCCCGGACCGGGACCTGACGGCGGCCCGCATGACGGTCGTGGTGACATCGGGGGACAGGACCGGCCGCCCCGCAGCGACCGCCCGGATCGCCTCGCGCAACTCCTCCGGGGCGATGTCCTTGAGTACGTAGCCGGCCGCGCCCGCCCGCAGCGCCTCCAGCACGGTCTGCTCCTCAGCGAAGGTGGTCAGGACCAGCACGGCGACATCAGCGAGAGCGGGGGACTCGGTGATGATCTGGGTCGCTGCGATGCCGTCGAGGCCGGGCATGCGGATGTCCATGAGAACCACGTCCGGTCGCAGCTCGCGTACGCGGGCGACGGCAGCCCCGCCCTGATCCACCTCGGCGACGATCTGGATGTCACCGTCATGTTCGGCCAGTGCCTTCAGGCCGCCGCGCAGCAGTACCTCGTCTTCGGCAATGACCACCCTGATCACCGTGCTCCTCCGATCGGCAGTACCGCCTCGACACTGAATCCTGTGGGGGTGGGCCCGGCCGTGAGGGTGCCGCCGAGCAGTGCCGCCCGCTCCCGCATGCCGTCGATTCCCCGCCCCCCGTCGCCCCGGGTGGACCGGAGACCGGGTTCCGTCCGCGCGCCGTGACCGTCGTCGGTGACGCGTACGCGCAGCTCGTCTTCGCTGCTCCGGACGGTGATCGTGGCACGGTTGGCGCTCGCGTGGCGGAGCACGTTGGTAACCGACTCCTGCACGATCCGGAAGGCTGTGCTTGCCGTCGGCGCGGGAATGGCGGCCTCGTCGACGTCGATCGAGACCGTCACGTCGAGTCCGGCGTCGCGGGCCGCCTGCGCCGTGCGTTCGATGCCGGTCAGGGTGAGCAGGGCCCGGCCCGCGTCCTCGCGATCGGACTGGAGGATCGCCAGGGTGCGGCGCAGATCCGCCAGGGATGACCGGGTGGCGTCGACGACGTTGTCGAGGGCCCGCGCGACGGCTGCGTCGTCCGTGCCGAGCGACTGCTGCGCGACGCGTGCCTGGACGGAGACCAGGGACAGCGCGTGGCCGATCGAATCATGGACGTCCCGTGCGATACGCAGGCGTTCTGCCTCAAGGTGGCGGGCTGCCCGTTCCTGCTGTTGGTGACGTTCCAGGGCGACCACGCGGCGTTGCTGGTTGCGCAGGGCGCGTGTGCTGCGGACAGCGAGGGCGAGGGCGATCGCGCAGCCGATGAGGGCCACGTTCGTGATCAGGTCGTAGGCCAGGACGGCGCTGGACTCGCCGTCGGTGGTGCGGAAGTACAACGACACCGCGAGCAGGACCGCTCCGACAACGGAGGCCACGGCTGCGTGCCCCCGCTCGGCGGCGCTGTAGAAGGCCCCGACCAGCGGCAGCGCCATGCCGATCGGTGGGTACCCGCCGGCGTAGTAGGCGAACACGAGCAGAACCGCGGTGATCAGCACGGCGACCGGCAGCCGGCTGCGGAGCAGCAGCAGCGCACCGAAGCCGGCCGCGAACACGTACGCCCCGACGTCGTGTCGCCCACCGTCGTGCGAGCCGATCGCGATGATGAGCGCGACCGCGATGGCCTGGCCGGCGGCGACCAGAGCGGTGAGGACCCACGGTGGCACCTCATTGTCGCCCGCGCCACGGGTCATGGACATGAACGACATGATCGCATCCGTCTGCCGGGCGACGTGTACGTCGAGGAACGACGTCCCATGTCGCCCCACGGTGTAGCGCCCACCGGAAAGTGACGAGACTCGACCGACAGGCCGGCCGAGCAGGCGACCCTAGCGTGAAGACATGGAACCTGCCTCAGTTCTTCGACGCCTCAACTGGCCGCTGGTGATTGGCCTTGCCGCGCTGGCGCTCGTCCGGCCCCTCTTCTCCATCGTCGGCCTGAGCGATGTGTTGGGGAAGCCGGCAACACCGCTCATCCTCACCATCGCCATCACCTCGGCCTGGGTGCTGATCGTGGGCCTGAGCCGGGTACGCGAGCCGCTGCTGACCCTCGTGGCCGCCGGGCTCACCTACGCGGCCGCGGCGATCCTGCTCAGCGCAGTGCTCTCGCCGATTCTCACCGGAGAGCTTCAGGGCCCGCTCGCCATGCCGTTCGCGGTCATCCCGCTGTTCGTCACAAACATGATGTGGGGCCTCATCGCGGGCGGGCTGGCAGTGCTCGTACGGCGGCTGCGCGACGGCCGGCACGCCACCGCGCATGCCCCAGGCCACGAAGACCGACGCACCCACCCGTAGGAGACAGGTATGACGCTCTCGACGGCGGGGTCGGTGAACTCCGAGCAACGGATTCTGCTCCGGATCGGCGCGGTGTGCGCGATCGCCGGGCCACTTGTGCTCGGCGCGTCGTTGGCCCCGCACGGTGATCTCCCCACGCGCGAGGAGAGTCTCGTAGGCGAGGCCGTGGCCCTGCGGTTCATCGCCGATCACCAGACCTGGCTGCTCATCCATCTGGGCACGATCGTGGCTGGGCTCATCTGGCTCGGTGCTTTCGTCGCACTCGCGAACACCCTGATGCCGGGCGCCGCCCGCGCGGTCGGCCGGTTCCTGATACCCAGCGCGATCGTGGGGAGCCTCTTCGTCGTCTTTGACTACGGCGTGGACGGCTACGCGCTCAAGGTCCTGGCCGACGAGTGGGCAACCGCTACCGGCCCGGAACAAGAGGCGCTGCTACGCATGGCCGAAACCGGAATCTGGTTCCTCAACGGCACCTTCCACAGCGAAATCGTCGTGTTCTACGGGTTGACCATGCTCTTGGCCGGGCTGGCGGTCGCCCTCGATGCCCGCTATCCCCGTTGGTTCGCGGTCGCCGGGGCGATCGCCGGCGCGCTGGTGCTCACCAATGGCCTGCTGGCCTTCGCCGGGATCGGGTTGGCGCCGGCCGGCGGCACCGACCTGTTTCTCTTCGTGATGGTCCTACCGCTGGAATCCCTCTGGCTCATGGTCCTCGGCCGCCTCATGTGGCGGAACGCCAAACGCCGAGCCGCCCAGCCTCCAGCCGAGTAGGGGGCGGCCGAGCGGGCGTCTTCCTCCAACGGACCGGCCCGCCACCACCATCGTCGTACGCGTCATGGAAATCCGACGCGCCCTGACAAGCCACCCACCGGCCTGACCGAACGGCGTTGGTACTAGATGCCCGCGTCGAGCGCCAGCGCCGTCGCCTCACCGCGGGAGCTGACTTCCAACTTCTTCAGCAGACCGGCGACGTGGAACTTCACGGTGCTTTCGGTGATGCCGAGTTCGATGCCGATGGCCTTGTTGCGCTTCCCCTGGGTGACAAGGCGAAGTACCTCGAGTTCCCGCCGGTTCAGGCTGCTCAGTTTGCGTCCGCCGGAACGGTCGGGAGCTGGAGCGAGTGGAAGGCTGATGGTGGCGCGGCTGCCCCAGTCGGGCACGGCGTCGAACTCGACGGTGGCGCCCAGCGTACGGGCCCGGCCGTCGAGCTCGCGGCGCAAGGCGTGGGTGTCGAGGCGGCCGCCGCCCTGGTCGCGCACATCGACCCGCAGCGACGTGCCGTCGCAGTCCCAGGCGATACGCAACCGGGCGAGTCCCGGCTGGGCGGTGAAGGCCAGCACGACCGTACGGGTCATGGCGTGCGCCGCGCGGGCAATCTCGCCGGGCACCGGGCGTACGTCCTTGGGCGGTGGCACGAAATCCAGCTGCGCGTCGTGGTGGCGCAGCACCTGGCGGATCTCCTTGCGCAACTTGGCGAACACGGCCGGCGCTGGTTCCTCGGACGAGGCCAGGTCGGACTCCTGAGCGGTGCGCAACGCGACGAGCGCGGCGGACGCCGAGTCGGTGGCGGCGAGACGGGCGCGGCGATCGTCGAGGCCGGTGGAACGCAGCGTCGTGAGAATGGTGACGAGCGCGGTCTCGTGGGCCGCGGCCATCTCCGCGATCGTGCGTGCCCGCTCGGTCGACGCCGCGCGCGATTCAGCGAGGTAGTCCGGACTGGCCTGGGCAACCTGCTGCCGGATCGACGTCGCGACGATACCGAAGACCTCCGCCAGGACCTCGGACTGAGGAAAGTGCCTGGCCGCGCTGCGGGCGACGAGGACGAGCAGCGTGTCCACCGGATCCCGCACCACCCACACCGCGCGGGCCTCTCCGGCTATCGTCGCCGTGGTGCGGAGCGGACGGCCGGGTTCGGTGCGCGCCTTGAGGTCCTCCAACTCCGCGAGAGTGACCTTGTTGATCGTCTCGATCGCCCCGGCCACCTTGCGAGGGCGGCCGGTGCACTCGCGGGTGAAGATGATCAGTGCGGTATGCGGCCAGCGGTCGGCCAGGTACCGGGAGAACCGCCCGGCGATCTCGTGCAGCGGCCCCTCGATCACCTCACGCAGCCCGGCAAGTTCCGTTCCCATTCGAACACCCTAGCCGGAAGACCAGGTTTCTCTCGTCCGCCGGCCAGGGCGCGTACAGGGAAAGCGCAGCTAATGTCGCTGTCGCATGAACCACCGATCGAAAGAGGAACCATCCCCATGCCACAGCAGGTGCGCGGTGTCATCGCCCGTTCCAAGGGTGCGCCGGTCGAGCTGACGGACATCGTCATCCCCGACCCCGGTCCCGGCGAGGTCGTGGTCGCGGTGGCCGCCTGCGGTGTGTGTCACACGGATCTGACCTACCGCGACGGCGGGATCAACGACGAGTTCCCGTTCTTGTTGGGCCACGAGGCCGCGGGCACCGTCGAGAGCGTCGGCGAAGGCGTCGAGTCGGTGCGACCCGGCGACTTCGTCGTCCTGAACTGGCGAGCGGTCTGCGGTCAGTGTCGGGCCTGCAAGCGGGGTCGCCCGCAGTACTGCTTCAGCACGTTCAACGCGACCCAGAAGATGACCCTGACCGACGGCACGCAGCTCACCCCCGCCTTGGGCATCGGCGCATTTGCGGACAAGACGCTCGTGCACGCCGGCCAATGCACGAAAGTCGACCCGTCCGTCGACCCGTCCGTCGCGGGCCTGCTCGGCTGCGGGGTCATGGCCGGCATCGGCGCGGCGATCAACACCGGTGCGGTGGGACGCGGGGATTCCGTGGCCGTCATCGGCTGCGGGGGAGTCGGCGACGCCGCCGTCGCCGGCGCTCGTCTGGCCGGCGCCTCGACGATCATCGCCGTGGACCGCGACGCACGCAAGCTCGAGTGGGCCCGAGAACTCGGAGCCACCCACACCGTCGACGCCTCAGCCACCGACGCCGTCGCGGCGATCACGGAGCTGACCGGCGGGTTCGGTGCCGACGTCGTGATCGACGCGGTCGGGCGCCCGGAGACCTGGAAGCAGGCGTTCTACGCCCGCGACCTCGCCGGCACCGTCGTGCTCGTCGGCGTGCCCACCCCGGACATGCGCCTGGAGATGCCGCTGCTCGACTTCTTCTCCCGCGGCGGCGCGCTGAAGTCCTCCTGGTACGGCGACTGTCTGCCTGAGCGGGACTTCCCCATGCTGATCGACCTGTACCTGCAAGGCAGGCTGCCGCTGGACAAGTTCGTCACCGAACGCATCGCGATCGACGACGTCGAGAAGGCGTTCCACACCATGCACGCCGGCGAGGTGCTGCGCTCGGTCGTGATGCTGTGAGCGGCACGCTGCGGATCGACCGCGTCGTCACCTCCGGGGTGTTCCAGCTCGACGGCGGCACGTGGGAGGTGGACAACAACGTCTGGCTCGTCGGCGACGACGACGAGGTCGTCATCGTCGACGCCGCTCACGACGCCGAGCCGATCATCGAGGCCGTGGGCTCCCGTGCCGTCGTCGCCGTCGTGTGCACACACGGGCACAACGACCACGTCACCGCCGCGCCGCGTCTCGGCAAGGAGTGCTACGCGCCGGTCCTGCTGCACCCCGGCGACGAGGAGCTGTGGCGGCAGAGCCACCCGGACGAGAAGTTCTGGCCGGCGACCGACGAGCAGCGGATCGCCGTGGCGGGCACGGAACTGCGGGTGATCCACACCCCGGGGCACTCGCCCGGGTCGATCTGCCTGCACCTGCCCGAAGCAGGGGTCCTGTTCACCGGCGACACCCTGTTCTCCGGCGGCCCCGGCGCCACCGGCCGCTCGTTCTCGGACTTCCCGACGATCATCTCCTCGATCCGGGAACGGCTGCTCACCATGCCCGGCGACACCCGGGTCCACACCGGTCACGGTGACGGCACCACGATCGCCGCCGAAGCCCCGCACCTGGACGAGTGGATCGCCCGCGGTCATTGACTCGGGCACGTCGGCCCACCGGGGCCACCGGGCCACCGGGTCGACGTTGCCGGTGCGCTCGCCGTTGTCGACCAGGCGGCGCTCCGCCGGCCGTACCGCTACAACACCGTCCGACGCCACTCCCGGCTCGGACAGCAATCCCCGATCACCTAAGAGAAACACCCGACCGGCACCGGTCACGCTGGCCCAGCCGCCGAGACCGTCTTCAAGATCAGGGGTCAAGCCCCGTCTCGGCGGCGGGTCAGCGGGTCGGGGCCCCGAGGGGACGGCGGCGGGTGCGCTCGCGGCCGAGGATCCAGAGCGCCTCGACACCGTCCTTCCACGT
>NZ_JBEYTP010000045.1:0-50512 GCF_040643125.1 Micromonospora sp. NPDC047465 | reverse complement strand
CAGGATGGGTGACCGGCGACGAGGTCTACGGCGCCGACCCCGGCCTACGCGATGACCTCGAGCTGCGCGGGATCGGCTACGTCCTGGCCGTCGGCCCAGGCATTCCCGCAGTCGACCGCCTCCGCTGTCACCGATGCCCTGTCGGCGGGCCGGCGGGCCGAGGCTGAGCAGGGGCCGGCGCGGTTCTCCTCACCGGGTGTTTCCGCTGAGGTGTCGGGCCGGTAGAAGCCATGTCAAAGCGGTCAGGAGCAGGCGCACACCGAACCGACACTCCACGAGATAACGGCGGCCGACCGGAACCGGTCAACCGCCGTTTAACACCAGCTATCTAGTGGCGTTTTGCCCTGAACACCTGTCGTGGTTGCCGGTCGAGAATTGCTCTGCAACAGCGGGGTGTCCTGGAACGCGACGCCACCAGGGCAGCCCTATTGCTCAAGACGGCCTTTAGCGCCGCAGAGGCCCGAAAGGTACAGGCGGTAGCGTCCGTACAACCCGTAAACTCTTTCGTTGTCCCAGAAAGACATGTAGCCTGACCTGATGGTAACGCCGGTGTCGATATCATAAAAGCGATAATAAACAGGGTTGGTCGTACACGTTGTGCCGGTGGGCCCTACGTAATAGTACAAGCTGTGGTCTGACGGATTGGCGTAGATGGCAACGGTTTGGCATTCATTTTCGAAGGGGTAATCAATCGTGCACGAAACCAGGGCCTGTGTTGATATATCCTGAGCGGCCGGGGGTGGGTCGGCGCTGGCAGGAGTAGCGCTGGCGGGGGCGGCAGGAGCCACCAGTGCCGTCGAGAGCGCCAATGCGGCGACGGCGCGACGGGCGAACGGCATTCTCATTTACTTTCCCTTCACCTCACCCGAGGGACTGTGGCATTCCTCGGCGAACAGGGAAAATCTATGTATGGATCTTGTAGCGCGTCAATGCATCAAGGTGAAGGTGGCCGCCTGCGGCCACCCCTTTATCGGCCTTAAGAGATCATTGCGTGTATCGAGGCTGGATGATACGCTGCTAACTTATCGCCCAGACTGGGTTAACTGTATTCGATTACGCACGGGGGTGCAGAGTGCGCCTGGCGGCAGACTACGCGCCGGATGAACTGTCAATTCGTTTACTGCGCGCCCTAATCCATGGAAAGAGCTATCGGGATATAGCCCTCATGGAGCATATGAGCGATAGGACTGTTCGTAGAATCATTCATGGTATGAAGCAGGAAGCGGGAGCGCCTTCGCTCGCGGCGTTAGGGTTTATCGCCGGATCAAAGGGATGGATTGGTTAATTTAAGTGGCGCAGTTGTGGCTGCAGAGTCATAGGGAGAGGCACTAACCTATTTACTAGCCTGGCCGAGGCGGCGGCGAACCATGTCGAGGACCTCGGTGATCTCCCGGATCCGTAACACCGCGGCCAGCCCGAGGTAGATCACGCCGATTGCCGCCCCGCCGATTACCAACTGGACGATCGCCTCCAGCCGGCTCGGCGTGTCGTCGCCGGGCAGGCGGCTAACTACGAGCATGCCGACCAGCGTGGCCCCGAGCGCGGCGATCGCCACCTTGGCCAGGGTGCGGGTGATTGTACCGAAACCGATCCGTCCGACCTTGGGACGCAGCAGCCAGGCCGAGACGATTGCGGCGGCCAGGTACGACACCGCATTGCCGATCATCATGCCGGCGGCGGCGAAGCTCGCCGAGAACGCCGCGAACAGCCAGACTTGCACGCCGATCCGCAGCACCACCACCGGGATGTTCACCAGCGCTGGAGTGCGGGTGTCCGGCAGCGCGTAGAAGGCGAACGTGAAGAGCTGGCTCACCGCGAACGGCACTAGCGCGATCGCGGCGACCAGGAGCACCAGCGAGGTGGCGGTGGCGTTCTCCTCGCTGAACGCGCCGTACCGGAACAGGGTTACCGCGAGCGGGTTGGCCAACACGGCGTAGCAGACGGCGATCGGGGCGAGCACGGCGCTGACCGTTCGGGTGCCCCGGGACAGGTCGGCGGCGAGGTCGGCGTACCGGCCGTCGGCGGCGGCGGCGCTCATCCGGGGCATCAGCGCCGTGATGATCGAAACGGCGATGATGCCGTGCGCCATCATCAGCAGCAGGAAGACGTTGTTGTAGATCAGCGGACCGGCCGCGTTCTCCTTACCGGCCCGGTTGAGCAGGTTGAACAGGACGATTAGGCCAATCTGGCTGACCGCCACGTAGCAGAACATCCACGCGCCGATCCGGCCCAGCTCGCGCAGGCCCAGCTTCCGGAAGTCGAAGCGGAACCTCCAGCGGAAGCCGACCTTGCGCAGCGCCGGCAGCAGGCCGGCGGCCTGGATGGCCACGCCGAGCAGGGTGCCGCCGCCGATCAGCAGAATTCGGCCAACGGTCATTTCCTTCGGCTCGAGAATCTCCGCTCCGAATATTACGATGTATGCCAGCGAGGTGCCGATCACCACGATGTTGTTGAGGATCGGTGCCCACATCGGGGCGGCGAAATGCCCCCGAGTGTTTAGCACCGCGCTGATCAGCGCACTAAGGCCGGTGAAGAAGATCATCGGTAGCATCAGGTACGACAGCCTGGTGACCAGCGCCTTGTAGGCGTCACTGGACTGGTCGCTGGAGTAGAGCCAGGTGAGCCACCGCGCACCGATCAGCGCCAGCAGCACGGCAACGGCAAGCGCGAGCACCGCCAGGGTGAGCAGCCGTTGCGCGTACGCCTGACCACCGTCGGCATCGGACTTTCGCCGCCGGACCAGCACCGGGATCAGGACACTGGTGAGGATGCCGCCAAGCAGGAACTCGTACACCATGCCGGGGAGGATCTGCGCGGTGGTGTACGCGTCACCGACCAGCGCGCCGCCTAGCGCGGCGGTCAACGCCAGGGTACGCAGGAAACCCGTACCCCGGCTGACCAGACTGCCAATCGCCATCACCGCGCTATTGGTCGCGGCGCTGGTTTCGGCAGCCTGTTCCTGCGGGGGGGCGATCGACTCTATGGCGGGCTGGTTTAACGGTTCGGCCGAGATGTAGGTTGCGCCGTCCGATCGGCGGTCGTCTCCCCACCCGGCGTTCGCGCTGCGGTAGAGCCCGCCGCTCATCGAGCCTCCCAAAGGATACGAGATGGCCGGGCCCGGGCCCGCATCAGGATGACCTTAGTCATTCCACCCTCAAGGGCCCATGGCGGACCCAATTCCCAGGGCCGACCGGCGCGGACCTGGATGGACGGTGGGCTACCAGCAGACCACGGTGGCGTCCGGCGGCACCCTCGGCTGATGCACGTCTTCTACGCCGTCGGCGGCTTCCTCACAACTACGGATGACGCCTGGTCGATGCCGGCCGTTTGCGTTCGGCAGCTGGTGTTTCCGGCTTACGTGTGGACGCCGACCTAGCGGAGCGGGTCATCGAGTCGGCGGCGTGGCCGGCGCTGGCGTACAAGCTCGACCAGTTGCAGCGCGCTGGGCACGATGTGTGGCTGCGGCAGGTGCCCTGCTTCGTCGACCGGGCCCGCACCCCCGCCGCGTACGCGTTCCGGGTGGTCGACGACTACGCCACGGACCAGAGCGCCGCCGCGGCGCGAGCCGACGCCCACGGCGGCGAGGACCGCCGCGCCGTCACCCTCGACGGTGAGTGGCGAGAGGCCGGCCGCGCCACCGAGGAAGGCACTCGCGACGGGCGCCCAGATGCCGACCAGACTTCGACCGGGTCGGGTGAACGTGATGTGCGGGGGGCTCGGCTCGCGGCCCAGGCGTTCCCCCAGTCGACCGAAGCCGCTGTCACCGAAGCCGCGACGGCGAGCCGGCCGACCGAGGCCACGCAGGCGCCGGCGCGGTACCCCTCGCCCGGTGCTACCGCTGAGGTGCCGGGCCGGTAGAAGCGCGGTGGAGCAAGTCGTCGAGCTAGGTCTTCGGGGACCAGATCGAGGGTTGGTTCCCTGCCTCACTGCGGCTCGCCGGTAGTGAACTGGACGGCAGTGAGGATGAGCAGAACAGTGCTGGCGAAGCCACCACCGCCGGTCAGTACGGCGGTGGGTGGGTTGAGGCCGCCAGCCCAAGCGAGCAGGCCAGCGGCGGTGCCGACGAGGCCGGCGGTTAGAGCGGCGATCGCGAGCCAGAGGCCGCGGACGGTCACGCTGGTCAACACAGAGCCTTTCGACGGTCGAGCTTGCTGGGCGGCCGTGAAGTCAGTTGAAGAAGCGAGCGGCCTGCTGCCGGATCTTGTCCAGGCGCTTCGAGACGGCGCTGTGGTTGCGGTACCCCATCAGGGCCGCGACCTCGGTCAGCTTGGTTACGCCGCTATTGAGCAGCACGACTACCGTGCGATCGCGCTCGTCGAGCAGCGCTAGAAAGTCGCCGCAGAGCATCTGACCCACGACCTCCGTCTCCGGCCCGTGCACCGGGATGGTGTCGGTCAGCTCAACGAACCGGACCTTGACCTTCGAGCGCTTGTTGTGCAGCTTCCGCTCGAAGTCCTCGCGGGCACCTGTCCACCGAGAGGAAAAGTCGTCTTCACAGCGATGCGAGCGCACAGCATCGAGAATGCCGCGCAGCCGGCCGTGAGCATCAGCAGCCTCGACCGTCTGGCGTACCACTTCCGCAGCCTCCTGCTCACCCTGCCAAATGGTCCCGCCTTTTCGCGGGTTCGCCGTCACGACCCCCTCCAGTAGAGAGCCGTCCTCTAACCGCACGGGCTGGGATGTGATCCCGTTGGGCACCTCTGGGAACCCACGGAGGACATCCTGGATCGCCGCGGTGACCGGCGGGATCCAGAAGTCAAGGTTTTGGGCGAGCACCCGGATCGGGTCGTTCTGGGTAAATCCGCTGATCGGAGACTGGTACTGCGGCATGAGGTGACGCCAAACGGTGCCGGCCCAGGCTCGCGACAGTCGCTCCTCGAAGTTGGTCGGGAGGTACGCGTCGGTATCAGCTAGCTGAGCCGAGAACGGCCAGATTCCGTGGCTCAGCAACGGAAGGCCATGCCGGGCAAGAGCGGCTCGTGGGAGCAGGTGGAACAGCGGAGCGTACTCGTAGTACCGCGAGCGGGTGCGCGGGACGAAGACGACGTTCAGGTCGCCACGGTCGGCCACCTTGTACAGGGGCGCCGGGAGGTCCTCCTCGCCGAAATACCGCCGGCGGAACTGCGCGGACTCCCACAGAAGGTTCCACTGAGTTACCGCGACACCGGGCCGTGGGTCTCCCGTCAAGCCGACGGAGAGCGGAACGGTCACGTACTCCGGCGGTGCCGGGTTCTGCGCCCGCATGACCGCGCGGTACATGAAGCCGGCCGAGATGTTTCCGATCCGTGGGTACATGTCCGGCTCCGCACGCTCGTCCGTCGGGTCGAGCAAGATGCCAAGTGGATCGTCGTGCTGGTCGAAGTCGTCGGTCATGGTCTCGTTCGTCGTTACGGTGCTGCTTGTCATGCCCCCCTCACGACAACCAGCCGTGATTCTGTTCCATGACGCCGCGTCGAAATTTTTACCTCTGCCTGTGCGGCCGGCGGCAGCCCATCAGTCGATGCGGCGGCGCCGGCGGACGGAGCCAGCGCCTCACTGAGCGGCATCCAGAGGTAGGCGCACTGGCGGACGTGGAGGAGGCATCTGCCTGCTGCATCGTGAGACCGTACGGTCAGCGGCCGACATCGCCCTACGCGGCGGCGGGACGCTCCCGCCGGGCAACCTGGGCTAGCGCGCGGACGACGTCGGCGGGCCGTACGGTGATCGGCTCGTCGCCGGCGGCGTCGAGCGTGGCGTAGTGCGCCTCCACGATCTCCCGCAGGATCGCCCCCGGCTTCACGCCCCGCGCCTCCGCGTCCTCCATCACCCGGCGAGCGATGTCGCTCGGGTACCGGGCGGACATGCTCACCTTCGTCGTCGGCGGGGTGTCGTCGACCACCGCGTCGGACCAGTCCTGGCTTTCCAGCGACTCCTGTGCCGCCCTGATGTCCTCTGCTCGGCTCATCGCCCGCCCCTTTCCATCAACTTGCGCAGCGGCTGCGCCTCGTCTTCATCGAGCCACCGCGCCCCGACCACCATGTACTCGTCGTCGGTCTCCTCGATGAGCGCCACCGCCAGCAGCCGCCCGTCCGGCACCGCGCCGACGACGTGCATCACCGCGCCGATGTGGCGCACGATCCGCGGCCGGGCCGCGGTGAGCACGTGCAGGGCCGCCTGCCAGCCGACGCCAGCGCGGTCGAGCGCCTCGTAGCTGGTGTACGAGAACCGGTACGGGTCTACCGACATGGGGAAAGTATACAAACGCATACGCCGTGCGGGGCGGCTTCCGACCGGGGCAGTCCCAGGTGGCCGGCCGACCGGGCACCGGGTGATCACGAAAATCTGCGTGCCCGTTCGCCTCTACCCGCTGACCGCACCAGGACCGCTACGGAACGTTGCGCAGTTCTGGTGCGGTCAGCGGGCACACGGTGTCCAAGATCGGCAACGAGACAACCCGCGCGGGAGCCGTCACTGTTGCACCTGGCGCTGCTGCTCGGCAGGCCGGAGAGGGGCCTCCTGTCCGTCATCGACCGTAGGAAGTTGGACGGCGGACGGGGAGCCCATACCGATCGGAGAATGACACATGCTTGGCCTCGATGACCAGCACGGGTGGGTCGCTGCCGTCCTGCTGGTCACCCTTCCCAATGTGCTGGTGTCGCTCGGCGTCGTCCTGGTGGCGGTCCTGGCACTGGCCGCCCGCCACCCGCGGACGCCCGCGCAGATCCCCGACGGTGGCGATGAGGTCTTGAAGCGAGCGGGAGAGCCGGTCCAGGGACGGCACGACCAGGGTGTCGCCGGGGTGCATGAAGTCCAGGCATGCGACGAGCTCGGGTCGGTCGGTGTCGCGGCCGGACTGCTTCTCGGCGAAGATGCGCCGGCAGCCGGCGGCGGTGAGCGCGTCGAGCTGGCGTTCGAGCTTCTGTCCGCCGGTGGAGACGCGGGCGTAGCCGATGCGGATGTTGGTGAGTACCGCCGGTTCGGCGGCGAGGAGTTCGGTGGGTTTCAGCGCACCCGTCATGACCGTGATTTCTCAGAAAACGGTCCTTGGGCTGTTGTTGAACGCGCTGGTTTTTGAAGGAGTTTTTGAAGGCAGATCAGGCGGTTTCGAGGCCGATCGGATGATCTTCAAGAAACGATGATTTGTTGACGATGTGAGACGAGGCGGCGGGTGGCGGCCGGCGGTCACCCAGGTCATCAGTCGGAGCATTTGATGCTCTTGGGTGATTTCTAGTTGCTGGTCGTGATGTCGCGGCTGATGCCGGACATAAGCACAGTAGGAGGTGCCATGGACGGCAGCGAAGACCGTTTCACCGAGTTGTACGAGCGTCACCACGGTGACGTGTGGCGGTATGTGGCTCGTCGGGTCGTCGAGTCTGACGTAGGTGATGTGGTTGCCGAGGTCTTCCTCGTCGCGTGGCGCCGCCTGCGTGATGTTCCTGCGGAGTCCGCCCTGCCATGGTTGTACGGGGTGGCGCGACTGGTGCTGGCCAACGAGGCCAGGGGCCGTCGACGGTGGCGGGAGTTGACGCTGCGCGTAGCGGCGGAGCCGAATCAGTCGGTGGTGATGGATCACGCGGACGAGGTGATCAGCCAGCGTGACGCCGCGGTCGCGTTTGATCAGGTCCCGGCGGCCGATCGGGAAGTCCTTCGGCTGGTCGCCTGGGAGCGCCTGACCGCCGCCGAGGCGGCGGTCGTTCTCGGGTGCTCGCGGGCGACGTTCGCGATGCGGCTGATGCGCGCCCGCCGCCGGCTTCGGGCGCAGCTGAATGTGGTCGGTGTCGAGGCGGGGCAGCCGCCGCGGACGGCGCCGTCGATGTCGAATTGGGGGCGATGAGATGAACGCTGTCGATGAAGTGCGTCAACTGTTGGGCGGCTTGGATCCCGCACGGGACAGCCGGCCCGACGACGAGGAGCGTCGCGCGCGCGACCTGGCGCGCATTCTCGCCTCCGACCGCACCGGCCGCCCGGCCAGACGGGCGGTGCCGCGACGTCGTCTCGTGCTGGCGGCCGGCGCAGTGGTCCTGGCGGTGGCTGCTGGTGGGGTAGCGCTCGAGACGGCCCGGGAGCCGCAGCCGGCGTACGCGGCCACCCCCGCGACCCTCACCTACGGTCCGCCGGCGAGTGCGGAAACGGCCCGAGCCCGGCTGCGGCGCCTGGCGGAGGTGGCGGCGGGGCAGCCGGCACCGCAGCGGCCGGCCGGCACGGTCGAGTACCTGGAGTCGGCGAACTGGTTCCTGAACTCCTCGATCACTGGCGGGCGAACGACGTCCGCTGTCGTACCGGAGCAGTGGCGCTCCTGGCGGACCGACGACGACGCCGGCCGGATGCTCAGGAAGGCACTGCCCCCGACGTTCCGCTCCGACGCGGAGCGCCGGGAGTGGAAGAGGCGCGGCGGCCGGACCGACTCGTCGGAGGAGACACGCGACTACGCGGCCGGCGAATTTCACAGCCGCTGGCGGGGCGAGGTTCCCACGGACGCCAACGCGCTCCGCGAGTGGCTCACCGCGGGCGCGTCCGCGCCGGAGGCCCCGGTGCAGTACCTGGAGGCTGTCGCCGAGCTCGCCGGCGTGCGGCTGCTGAACCCGGCGCAACGCGCGGCGGCACTCAGGCTTCTCGCCGACCTGCCGGGTATCACGGTGACCGGCACTGTCACCGACCGCGCCGGCCGGTCCGGGGAGGCGTTCTCGATCACCTCCGACGCTCACGGCCTACCCGCCCAGTACACCGTGATCGTCGACCCTGGGTCCGGCGTGTTGCTCGGCTACGAGGAGGTGTTGACCGAGAGGGCGGGCATGTTGAACGTAACAATCCCCGCAGTAATCACCTATCGGTCATATCTGGTCGCCGAGTACGCCGTGCGCCGCTGATGCGAGTTCGGTGGGTGGCGTCTCCCAGGACGCCACCCACCCACCCAACGATAGAGATGTCGGCTGGTCGCACCGTGATCGGCTCGTCGCTGGCGGCATCGAGCGTGGCGTAGTGCGCCTCCACGATCTTCCGCAGGATCACCCCGGGCTTCACGCCCCGCGCCTCCGCGTCGTCGATCACCCGCCAGGCGATGTCGCTCGGGTACCGGGCGGACATGCTCACCTTCGTCGTCGGCGGGGTGTCGACCACCCGCGTCGGACCAATCCTGGCTGTTCAACCGCGCCCACCGACTGACGACCCGGCAGGGGCTCGCGCCGGTGCGCGCAGGTCGGGACGTCACCGTGACTGAACGCGGGCAGCGACCACGGCACCCGGGAGCGCCAGGAGGTCATCCACGCCAGGGTCTCCGCTGAGCGGTGCCCTTGAGTGGCGCTGCCGGTGCAGGCGCCAGAGTGCCCGGCCCTCTACTCGCCTCCGAGGTGGGACGGAAGGTCTGCGGTGACCGGCGACTCATAGGTTCTGTGGTGAAGGACGGTGCGGAAGGACCATTCCGCCGAGGTGAAGCTGACGTCGAGATGGCGGCCAGGTTCTCTGCTTACCCACTTGCGCAGGCCGACGAGAACCGTCTTGACGGTGGAGGGAGAGACGGGAAGGAGCAGCACAAGTCTGGGCTGCTCGTCGGGTCCAGGGTGGTAGGGCGAATCTTTGGTTGTGATTGGCGCAGCGTCGACCTGCCGATGCAGTGCCAGGTACAGCATTAGCAGCTCATGCTGCCAGCGGGGATCGTCGTTGGGGAACCGGTCATTGGACGCCGCGAGAGTGAGTGTGGCCATCCCATCTCGATCTTCGTCGGGAATGTCGAAGAGTTGCTCCTGCTGAGGGCTGTCACCCTGTGAGCGCCGGCGCTTCCGAGGTTCGCGCAGTGCGGCCAGCGTTGTCATGCTCGCCGCGAAGTTGGCCATCGCGGCACCCTCACCGGCTGGAAAGGCGTCGTGCAGCAGATGGTCCGCCTGCCCGTGATAACCGAGGTCGGTCAGGTACTCGATCAACTCGATCGCCGCTGCTGTGCCGTCCTTCGGCGAAGAGGGGTGCACCATCCGGTTGCGCAGTTGGTAGATCCGACGCACCGCCTCGACATGGGCAGCAGGGGTCCGCTGGCGAAGCCGGCGGGCGCCGGGGGTGCCGAGAGAAGAACGCTGCAAGAGCTGCTCGAAGCGGTCCAGGTCGCCGTCGTGCTCAGTCACGGGACCCACCTCCCTGATGCGCTGTCTTCTCCTTCTTGCGCCACCGGTGCAGCACGCCCTCGATCGCTCGGACGGAGGTCTCGCCCAGCAGCTCGACCA
Organism: Micromonospora sp. NPDC047465; assembly: GCF_040643125.1. NCBI lineage: Bacteria > Bacillati > Actinomycetota > Actinomycetes > Micromonosporales > Micromonosporaceae > Micromonospora > Micromonospora sp. NPDC047465. The sequence goes on along the minus strand of NZ_JBEYTP010000045.1, from coordinate 40,322 downwards.
TCTCCTCCTGGCTGTAGCCGTCCAGGGTGAGTGCCACAACCGCGCGGGTCCGGGCGTCGGCTCTGGTGAGGTCGTCGCGGACCCGCTGATTTCCGACGGTGATGACCGCCGGGTCGTCGACGTTGCTCTCCACGGGCGTGATGAGCCTCGGGTCGCCACGGTCCTGCAGGTGCCACCGCCTGCGCTGTGCCCGGCGCGTACGCATCTGGTTGGGGAATTCGTACAGGCAGGCACCCATGAAGTAGGTGGCGAGGCTGGCGCCGCCCTCGAACCGCCAGCCGCCGCCCACGAGGGCGTTCTTGCGGAACCGGGGCAGTGCCAGTGCGACGGTCATGATGGCCAGCTCCTCCCGGGCGTCGGAGTCGCGGAACAGTTCCTCCAGCTCGGCCTCGCTGGGGTTGAGTGAGAACCCTCGCGTTGCGGTCAGGGTGAAGACGTAGCCGGAGTGCATCCAGCCGCGGAGCACTGCCATGCCGTAGGCGGCGAGCTCGTCCTCGAAGCGCCGGTACCGGGGGCCGGTGAAGTCCCCGGCGGCGAGGTCTGCCAGGAGGAGCCGGTCGGCCTCCCGGCGCTGCAAGTTCTCCTGCAACCGCCGGGTGTCGTCGGCGAAGAGCTTGTTCATGTTGGCGAGCACGTCCGGCAACGGAACGGGCTGCCCTAGGTTGAAATCGGCCCGGTCGGAAGGTTGTAGCGCAGCCGCGCGCGCCTCGCCCGCGGGCACCTCGCCCGCCGCGCCGCCGCCGCCAACCACCACATCGCCCTTTCGGTCGTCTCGCTTGTGCCGACCCCGGTGACGCATGGGGTCGGCTCCATCGCCGCCCGCGCCTGTGCACTCGCAGGCTCCCGCCCAGTCGCGACCGACGATGAAGACGACCCCTTGTAGGTGCGCCCGCGGGGGTCACCCCACGGACTTTCTCAAACTTTTTCTGTGAACCTTTTCCGCAGCTCACATGCCCTCAGAGCGTGGGGTGTCCCCCCGATGTGGACCTACAGCCGGGCGTCCTTCACCACCTGAATCGGAGGTTTCCGTGACACCGTCGCCCCCCGGTCCGCTGCTGACTGTCCGCGCCGCCGTCGTGCTGCTCCTCGCGCTCGTCGTCGGCGTGCTCGCCGGCAGCCTGTCGTACCTGACCGACCATTCTGTCCCATCGGCTGTGCTCTGGGGCGGCGGTGCTGCTGGGGGTGCGCTGATGCTGTTCCACACCATCGTCGGGCGGTGAATCCCTCAGCGGGCGTGGTCGTGGTCGGCGCCGCGGTGGGCGGTGACCGGGGCGGGCGAGATGGGCGCGGTGGCCGAGACGTTTGTCGACGCTGCGCGGGGTGCGGGGAGAAACGCCTTGGCGGCGACCGAGGCTGAGTCGACCGTTGCAGTGGGCACAGCTTGGCGCTCGGCTCGAAGGGGCGGCGTGAGCTTTTCCCAGACCAGGTTGGTCAGGCCAGTGCGGAACGCCTCATCGCCATGCAGCTCGGCAAGCCGCACCACGGCGTCGGGGTTGTCGACCTCACTGATCGCCGTGGTCATCGCGGAGGCGTACGCGGTGGCGAACGCGACCTGGTCGTGGGCGTGGATGGCCGCTTGGACGTCGTCGACGCGGAACGCCTGCTTGCTACAGGCATCCAGCAGCGCCCGGTCTTCCGGGGTGGTGGCGGCGACGATCTCGGCAGGTGTCAGTGGGTCGGCTGGCTGGTGCTGCTCGGCTGCGGCCGTGGGCGTCACGGTCGGCGCCGCTGACGGTGACGGTGGAGGCGGTGCGTCACGGACTGCCTGGTGAACGGCCTGCCCGGCAGCCGTGTAGAGGGCCCGGCGCCAGGCCGGATCGTCGCACTTGAGCATCACCGCGACGGCCATCTCCGTGTTGCCGGGGTCGGCCAGCGCGTGGCTGAGCGCGGTGTCGAACGTAGCGGCGAAGGTGGGCAGATCGGTAGTGCGGGCGGCCTGCTGGACGGCTCTGTCGCCGGCGACGATCTGTACCCGGCGGTCGAGCCAGCTCTGTTCGTCGGGGGTCAGGCCCTCGCGCAGGTCGGCCGGCATCCAGTCGGTGACGATGACCGGCACCGCGGGCGGTGCGGTCGGCGTGGGTGGTGGTGGGGCGGCCATCAGGTCGATGACGGCGTTGATGGCGCGTAGCCGGCGGCGGGTGTCCAGCAGTTCGGCGCGGCGGGGGAAGGGCTGGTCGAGTTGCTCGGTGGCTCGGTCGATCTCTTCTTGTTGCTGAGCGATGCGCGCCTGCACGGTGGCTCGGGCGCTGTCGAGGTCGGTGAGCTGGTTCTCCAGGCGGCGCACAAGGCCGGTCGGGTCACCCTCGACGGCGGCGGTGAGGCTGATGGTGGTGGAGGAGTCGGGGATCCCGTGGAATTTCAGCGCGACGAGCGTGCCGTCGCGGCCGGTCCAGAACACCGCGTCGACGCGGAAGCCGCCGAGCTCTGCCACGCCGTCGGCTTCGCGCTGGTCGGTGGAGGCGAGGCCCTGCGCATGGGCGGTCAGGGCGTGTTGCAGGGCCCGGCCGGCCTCGGCACGTTTGGTGAACCGGTGCCCGGCGACGGTGGCAGCGAACTTGTCGCCGCGGGTGTCCTGGCGGCGGATGATCGCGTCGTCGAGGACGTCGACGCGGCGGGTGTCCTTGACGATCCACGCCTTGAGGTCGCCGATCTGTCGGCGCAGCGCCGCCTGGGTGTTGTGGTGGGCGCGGTCGGCGCGGTCCAGGCGGGTGAGGTCCTGAGCGACCTGCTCGCGGTCCATCAGCAGCGGGTTGCCGGTGGCCATGGCCTTGATCTGGTGCGCCTGCAACGTCTCGTCGCTGACGTCCTCAATCTCGCGGGTAGAGGTGCCGCGCATGAGCTGGTCGATGAAGGTGCCCTTGCGGGCCACGGTCTGCCAGGAGAAGGCGTCGAAGCTGCCAGCGACGACGTAGCGGTAGATGCTGACCTCGGCGTTCTGGTTGCCCTGACGCAGGATGCGGCCCTCGCGCTGGGTCACGTCGGCGGGCCGCCACGGGCAGTCGAGGTGGTGCAGCGCGACCGCGCGGGCCTGGACGTTGGTGCCGACACCCATCTTGGCGGTGGAGCCGATGAGCACGGCGACGTCGCCGGATCGGCAGGCGTTGAACAGGCTGGCCTTCTTGGCATCGGTGTCGGCCTCGTGGATGTAGCGGATCTTCTCCCGGGGCATCCCCCGCTCGACGAGCAGGTCGCTGAGGGCGTCGTAGACGTTCCACTTCTCCGGGTTGGGTGTGGACTGGTCGCAGAACACGATCTGTAGGGCGCCCGGGGTGGGGTGCGGCACCGGCGTGGCGGCGTCGGGGTTGAGCAGGTAGACGGTGTCGCGGGTGTCGCGCCAGATCGCCGCGATCCGGTCGGCGGCGGCGTCGATCTTGCCGGGGCTGTTCTGCTCGCCGTCGATCAGGCGCATGTCCAGGGAGGCGGCGCGGGCCTCCCCGGAGACCTTGAGCATGTTGTCCTGCTCCGGCTCGACGCGGCGGTTGCGGATGTCGTCGACGCGCTCGTCGAGGCTGGAGATGAACTCTTCCAGCTCGGGTGACGGGTCGAGGGTCACGATGTGCGGGGCGCGTTCGCCGTCGTCCCGTTGGGTCAGCAGCGGCGTGGGCAGGGCCAGGTCCTCGGGCGTGCGGACGTCGCCGTAGGTGCGCATCATCAGCGACAGCTCGGGCACGTTGGTGTACTTGGCCAGCCGGGCGCGCATCTGGAAGCCCTGCCCGGTCGGCGACACCTCGATCGCGGTGACGACCTTGGCGAAGGTGGCCGCCCAGGTGTCGAAGTCGGTGGTGCCGGTGGCCGCCAGCAGGTCCGGGCGGAGTTGGCGGGTCACCACGTACAGCTCCCGCACGCTGTTGGCGATCGGGGTGGCGGTGGCGCCGCACACCACCCGCAGGCCCTGTTTGCGGCGCAGGTAGCTCAGCTTCATGCGGAAGTCGACCGCCCGGTCGGAGCCGTCGTGTCCGGCGTCGGGGATGGCGCTGGTGATGGTGTCGTTCTTCAGTTCGTGCAGCTCGTCGCGGTAGATGAAGTCGATGCCGGTCTGCTCGAACGTGACACCCGGGTCTCGGGCCTTGTCCAGCTTCTCCTTGATCCGTTCCTCTTTGCGCGCGAGGGTGTTCTGGAGCCGCTTGACGGTGCTGTTGCGCTTGGGGCTCTCGCCGTTGGCGATGGCCTGCTCACCGGCGCGGACGATCTTCTCGCGGAGTTCGGCCAGCTCTTCGTCGAGGAAGGCGCGCTGCTCGTCCGGGGACAGCGACAGCCGCTCGAAGAAGCTCGCGGCCATGATGATGGCGTCCCAGTCGCCGGTGGCGCAGCGGGCGACGAAGCGGCGGCGCCGCTGGGTGCTCATGTCGTCGCGGCCGGCGGCCAGCAGCCGGGCTCGGGGGTAGATCTGGAGGAACTCGCGGGTGAACTGCTCCAGCATGTGGTTGGGCACCACGATGGCCGGTTTGTTGACCAGGCCGAGGCGGCGCTGTTCCATCGCGGAGATGGCCATCACGGCGGTCTTGCCGGCGCCGACGGCGTGGAACAGGCCGACGGCAGGTTCGGCGACGATGCGGGCCACCGCCTCTACCTGGTGCGGGCGGGGCACGAAGCCCACCGCGATGCCCGGCAGTGACCGGGTCACTCCGACGTAGGAGCGCGGCACGGTGGCGTTGAACATCTCGTTGTAGGTGGTGGCGACCTCGGCGGCCCGGTCCGGGTCTTCCCACACCCAGGCGCCGAAGCGTTCCTCCAGCTCGATCGCCTTGGCCTGCGCCGCCGCGGTGGCCTCCACGTCGAGGGCCCGCTTGCCCTCTTCCACCTCCACGAAGACCCGGATCGGGGTCTTGGTCAGCAGCCGCTGCGCCAGGTCCGGCGCGGCCATACCCGCCGTGCCCCAGCTCGAGCGGGCCAGCACGCCGGCGCGCGAGCCGCGGACTCGCCAGTCGGATCCGCCGACGTGCTCCACCCGCAGCCCCGGGTCACGCAGCGTCTCCCGGAGGAACTGCTCGACGACGGCGGCGGGCAGGAACGGAGCGCCGAACGCCGCGTCGATCTCGCCCGGCCCGAGGTCGCGGGGCACGACACGGTGCAGCGCCCGCACGTTGGCCTCGAAACGCGGGTCTTCCTCGGCGGCGGCCTGGGCGGCGCGCAGCTTGACGCGCACGTTGCCCGACAGGTACTCCGGGGCCTCCACCAGCCGCCCCGTGTCGGGTTCGTCGTAGACCAGCTCGCCGAGCGCGGCGCGGGCCTCCGGCTCGCTGACACCCAGCAGCCGGGCCACCTCCGGCAGCCGCACCTCGCCGTGGGTGTCGACGCAGATCGCCAGGGCGTCCTGCGGGGTGTCGGCGCCGAGCTGCGGTGCGCGGGGCAGGATGACGCGCCGGGCGAAGATGTCGGCCTTGGTGGCGCGCTGGGTCGCTTCGTCGAAGTGTTCGAGGGCGAACACGGTGGCGGCGTGCGGGTCGGTCTGCCGGAACTTGCCCATTGGCGGGTTGATCCGGGCCATCTTCGGCTCGCCGGTTTCCGGGTCCGTGCGGCCGGTCGGACGCCGGGTGTACCGGTTGAGCGGCCCGTAGGCGGCCACGTAGGCGTCGTAGCGGTCGTTGAGCTGCGCGCGCAGCGCCGCTGGCGTGCCCTCGGCGGCCGGGCCTCCGTGCTCGTCACCGTCGTCGAGGGTGGCCGCCTCGGCGGACAGCAGGGCGGTCACGGTGTCACGCAGCCCGAGCAGCGCCCGCAGCTCGTCGGCCTGCGTGGCAGGCACCTGGTGGGGTACGACCTGACCATCAGCAACCGTGGTGAAGGTGCCGTCGTCCAGGGCCTCGATATGGCCCTCGGCGCGGTCGGTCGGTGCGAGCACCGCCAGCGGTTCGGCAGGCCGGTCGGCGTCGTCGCGGGGCGTCATGGCCAGCCCGTCGCGGCGGGCCTCGTCGACGACGTCGCGCAGTACCCGCGCCAGGTCCTCGGCCGTGTTGCCGCCCGCGCGCACGATCAGCTCGCCGTCGCGGTTCATGCCCCGCCCCAGCACCATCTCCCCGAGAACCCGCTCCGGCCGGTCGAGGAAGTAGCCGTTGACGTGCTCGGGCTGTTCGGCGTCCGTGTCGAGGTCCAGGGGGCGGGTCTGCTCCCAGGTCATCGGAGCAGGCTCACGGTCCGGCTCTCGGCGTCGCAGGATCAGCAGGTCGGTGATGGCCTGCGTTCCGGCGGTGGCCTGGTGTGCGCCCGAGGGCAGACGCACCGCGGCGACCAGGTCGGCCAGCGCGGCCATTTCCCGCCGGGCCGCCGGGTGCCGGGCGTCCATCGTGAAACGGGAGGTCAGCACCGCGACCAGCCCACCGGGCCGGGTTAAGTGCAGGCTTTTGATGATGAAGTGGTTGTGCAGCGAGTGCCGGCCCGGGTTGTGTCGCCGGTCGACCAGGGGCAGCCGCGCGAACGGCACGTTGCCCACCGCCAGGTCGAACGCGCCGGACGGTGCGCGGGTGTCGGCGAAGCTCTCGGTGCGGATCTCCGCGTGCGGGTACAGGGCGGCGGCGATACCGGCGGTCACCGGGTCCAGCTCCACGCCGACCATCCGCGCCTGCGGCGGGGCCAGACCGATGAAGTTGCCGGACCCGCAGCCCGGCTCCAGCACCGCGCCGCCGTCGAAGCCCAGCTCTCGCACCGCGTCCCAGATCGCCTGCACGTAGGCGACGTCGGTGTAGTGCGCGTTGAGGACGGTGCGTTCCGCCGCGGCGTACTCCGCCGGCGACAGCAGCTCCTGCAACTCGGCTCGCTGCTCGGCGAAGCGGGCGTAGTTGGGGTGGTTGGTGCGGGCCTCGAACACCCCCGCCACTGCGCCCCACCCGGACCAGCGGGCCAGCACGGTCTGCTCCTGGGTGGTCGCCGGCCGCCCGGCGGCCTGCACCTCCCGCAGGGTCCGCAGAGCGGCCAGGTTCGCGCGGAGCTTGGCCATCTCGCCGGCGGGCGCCAGGTCCTGCTGCCCGCGCGGCCGGAACGATTCCGTGTCATCAAACGCCGTGGCGGCGGGTGCCTGGTCGACGGCGGCGGCCGGCCTGGTGTCGCCGGGCCCGGCCGCGCCGCCGTCGTCGACCGGACCGGCTACCGGGTCGGCGTCACCGGGTCGTCGTTCTGGTCGTCCTCTTCCTCCGCGACCCGCTGCCACCACGGGTCGTTCGGTCCTCCACCAGCGGCGTCCACGTCGGGCTCGCCGGCGTCGTCGACGCGCTCGGCGTCTCGCTCGGCGTCTCGCTCGACGGGCCGTCCGTCGCCGGGTCGATCAGGATCAGCTCGGGCAGGATCTCCTCCTCCGCCATCTGCTGCGCCGAGTTCAGCCGGCCCAGCTTGCCGAGGTAGCCCTCGTTCGGCTGGTCCGGACCGGCCAGCTCCCGTGCCCGCTGCTCGATCGCCGTCGCTGCCTGCTCCCCCAAAGTCGAGAAGAAGCTGTTCGGGTCCTCGATGGTCGCGTACCGCTGGGGCAGGTACGTCTGCCAGTGCCTCTGGGCCTGAGCCCCGTACCGGTTCATCCCGCGTCTCCGTCTCTGCTCGCTGCTGCTCCGGTGCTGATGTGGGCTGCTGGTCACCAGGAGCGGACGGAGGGCCGTTCGTGGTGGCGGCGCCGCTGAGCATCACCGGTGCCGGCGCGTCAACGGCGGTGTCCGGGGTCGTGGTCGCAGGTGCTGGTGGCGTGGGCATGACTGGCACACCCAGCCGTTCAGCGGCGTACGAGGCCCACCGGTCGACGAGTTCGGCGGGCTGCCCGTCGAGCATGGCCCGGATGGAGTCAGCGGCGACCGCCCGCCCCGCCCGCGTGACGAAGCCCCGCACGGCCCGGGCAACCCGGCTGGTGACCGCAGCCTCTACCAGCGGGTGGGACTCCACCACGGCGCTGGCACCGGGGTAGGCGAACCCGAGCGGACCTGGCCTGCTCGGGTGCCGGGCCACGGCAGGGGCGAGCAGTTGGTAGGCCCGTTCGGCCTGCCGGTCGTGCTCGTTTTCGAGCACGACGGTGACGCCGGCCGCCGTGTCGGCGTACGCGGTGAGCGCGGCGACCTGCGATCCGGTCAGCGCGGGCCCGGCGGGCGCCACCACCAGCGGTGCGTCCTCACCCAGTTCGTCGGCGCGTTCGGCCAGAGCGATGGCCTCCAACGCGGTGCGGGCCACGACGGCCCGGCCGGCCCGTTCGGGCTGCTCTGCCAGCCCGATGAGGCAGTCAGCCGGCCGGTAGACCGCCGTGGTGGGGCTGTGCAGCGCCGGTGGCGCGTCGGTCGCCGCGCCGGGCGGGGCGTAGCCGACCCAGCCGACGACCGGTGCCCTGGCGGCACGGTGGTCGCGCACCCCGACCATCACCCGGTTGCGGAACCGGTCGACCAACTGCCCGCCGCGGCTGGTCGCGGCCAGGCCGCTGGCCACGATCTCGGCGTCGGTAAACCCGCGTCGCCGCAGCTCGTTGACGACCGTCGCCGGCCGGTCCGGGGCGTATCCCACCGTCCAGCGCCCGTCAGTTGGCACGCCCTGTGCGGTCAGCCACCGCGATGGCCCTGGCGCGTCGTCGAGCTGCTGGCGGTAGACCTCGGCGGCGACGGCCTGGGCAGCGAGCAGCCGCTGCCGGACAGACTGGTCCACGGGCGGCGCCGGGGCAGGGCCGGCTACGTGCGCTGCCAGGGACTGTGCCCGATGCGACAGGTCATCAGCCCGGTCGACCGACGCGACGATCCGCTCGACCGTCGTGTCACGAGGCGCAGCCATCACCGGTCCTGGCCCTCGCCACCACCATCGGGCAGCAGCCCCGCCGCACGCAGTGCCTCGAACACCCGCTGGTGATCGCCCAGCACCCGCACGATCGCGTCAATCTGGTCCTGCAACCCGGTCAACGCCGCGTCGACGTCCCGCTCTGGCGTGGCCTGGCTGTGCGGCTCGCTCACGATTCCCCCGCATGATCGTTTGAGCACATCAAGGTAGCCGGCCGGCGCATACGCCGCACCCCCGTTGCCGCGCCGCCGGTGGGCGCACCAGGGCAGCGCCCGCGCGTCGGTGCGGGTCAGTGCCCGCCGGTAGACCGGCGGTAGAACGACGCCTCCGGCGGAGCCTCTCTCGGAGATGCCCGGGGGCGACCGCCGGCGCCAGGTGGGTGAGTGGTCACCCAGGGGTGGGATCCCCTCGCGCCGGCCGCCCAGAGGGCTACCAGACCGGCTCCGGGACGGCCAGGCCAAGCCGCTTCGCGGTCGGCTACGCCGAGCCTGGCCGTCCCGGAGCCGGCCCGGTCGATCGGAGATCGGCCGACACGAGGAGATCCCACCCCACCCCCAGCACCGTGCGCGGGCAAGCCCGCAACCCCGCCCACCACGGCCTACGCCGCGTCGTGCCGGTCGAGTACGTACTTGACGCTGCTCTTGGCCCACTCGCCCTTACCGGACGGGGTCGGGACCTTCTCGGCGTTCAGCCGCGCGGCGATGGCGGCCAGCGACAGCCCCTCACCGCGCAGTTCCGCCGCCCGGGTGGCCGAGGGCGGCACCGGCGCCGGCGGCCGACCCAGCCGTACACCCCGGTCCCGGGCCGCCGCCATTCCCGCCGACACCTCGGGCCGGCGCATCTCCGATTCGCTGCTCATGCCCCACAGCGTACGGCAAAAAGGTACAGAAAAAGACCCCCTGGAGCAGCTTTTCCTGTACCTTTTCCTGTACGATAGAGAGGCAAGGAACGGTCCGGCCAGGTGAGGCAACACCCGGCCGGACCAGGAAGAACAGCCCTCTGCGAAAGGGAGTTCCATGACCCAGCGTACGACGATCCTCCGGGAGATCGACCACGACAACGAGTGCGTTGGCTGCGGCGCGCACTTCGCCAACCCGTGTTACCAGCTGTGCCCGTTCGAGACCGGCAAGTTCGGCCCGGCGGTCATCCTGCGGGCGGCCAACCGTCGAGTGCTCGACCACCCGGCCGGGGTCGGCTACGACATCGCCGGCGCCATCTTCGCCGCCGCCGTCGACCTGGCCGGCCGCGACCAGGCGCAGGCCCTCGCCGACGAGTCCCGGGAGGCGCTGGCCGACCACCTGGTCGGCCAGTGGGGGCCGAAGGCCCAGGCGATCCACAGCCAGGTGGTCTACCGCCACGGCCTCTTCGCTCACCCCGTCGAGATTGCGGCCTCGCTGTACGGCGCGGCCGACCAGGTCGACGGCAACGACCCCGACCCCAGCGACTGCTGACATCCGGCCGGGCCGGCCCACCGAGGGGCCGGCCCGGCTCCCACAAACCCAGTCAGCACATCGGAGGGATCGAGACCATGACCAGCACCATCCGCACCCGGCCCGCCCAGCTCGCACCGGTCCGCGTCGGCCGAGGCCGCGTCGTCCACCTCGGCAACCTGAGCAGCGTCACGGGCCCGGCCGGCGAGCCCCGCTACGTCCCCGGCTCGTGCGGGGCCGGCACCCGAGGCGACACCGTCACGGTCGGTGCCGCCGTCACCGCGCCGATTGACTGCCGCACCTGCACGCGCTCCAACCCGGTCCGCGTGGCCTGGATCAACGCCACGGTGATTGCGGCGACCAGCGAGCCGGTGACCCTGCCGCACACCGGACTGACCGTGCCGCACACCCAGCTCCGGGTCGACGGTCCCACCCAGCCCGGCCCCGGCCGCGCGGAGCAGTACCGGCTGTACCTCGGTGCCCGCTTCGTCGGCTGGATCACCACCCACCCGCACCGCAGTGCCACCTACCGGACGAACTCCCTCGGAGGCAGGGAACTCGACGAGTACGCCCAGCAGTGCCGGCTGTTCACCGGCGAGCCCCCCGCCGCCGTCGCGGACGTGCTGGCCGAGCTGGTCCGCGAGCACCTCACCGCGGCGGACGTCGCCGAGCGGCTGGCCGCCTCCCGCACCCCGGTCCGGCTCATGCAGCACATCCTCGACGGCGACAGCCAGCCCGCCGGGGCCCCACACCCGATCACCTACGCCAGCGCCAGCGCACCGCTGACCACCGACCCCGCCTGGCACCGCGCGGTAGCCCGCGCCCTGCACCGCGACTCCCCCGCCGGCCCCGGCCAGCACTGGCAGATCTGGACCCCCACCGGCTGGACCCGCCTGCCCGACGTCGTCGACGTCGACCAGGACCTCGGCTGACCATCCCCGCGCCCGGGCCGCCGCCGGCCCGGGCGCGGGGACGCCGCCCGACCAGCGACACGACGGGGAGACCACCATGACCACCAGCCACCGAGCCGACGCCCGCACCATTCTCGCCACCGCCACCCCGGCCACCCATCGCCCGCTGCTGGCCTGGGCCGTGGGGATCACCGCGTGCGGTCACGCCATCGATCCCCTGACCTACTGGCGTACCCGAGACGCCCGGCGACTCGCCCCGGAGGGCGCTGGGCAGACGCTGCCCGCTGGCCGGATGCTCCGGCTTGACCGGACACGGATCGAGATCACCGACGGAGACCTCTACCGGCCGCTGCGGTTGAACTGGACCGACCTGGGCGCCGTCCTTGACACCGGCCGGGTCACCGACGACCTGATCAGCCGCTGCGAGCAGGCCGTCATCGACTGGCGCGACCACCCAGGCGGATTCCGGGGCGCCGGCTGGACCGACGTCGTCGACGCCTGCTCCCGCGCCGGACAGGCCGTGTGGGCAGCGTGCCGGCCAGCCGACCCCGGCGAGCAGCTCGACCTGTTTTCCCTCGCCGGCATCGAGAGTTGAGGCCAGCACCAGACCGGTGAGCACCTGGACGCCACGATCCCCGGGCGCGGACCGGCCGGACCAGAGTCGGCCCCGCGCCCGGGCGGCCATCGGTATCTAGCCGGCCAAGTCTGATTCCGGCACCTCGAACCGGCACCACTTGGGCAGGTCCTTTGGGCGCCAGTGAGGTCGCGAAGGCGAGGAACTGCGAATTGCCGACCGACATGATCGGCACTTGGTTTGGGTGCCAGCCTGTTCGCCCTTGCCATCCTCGCAGCCGGCGACAATGGGCAGGGCTGGCCGAGCTCGACCAGCGCCAGCCGTAGCGGCGGGAGGTGACCATGAGCGGCCACGCGGAGGCGAGCGCAGAGAGCTGGGACGACGTCGAACTGTCGCCCGAGGTGCCGATCGTGCCAGCAAGCAATTGGCTCGAACTGCCCCAGAGCGGTTGGGGCGCCCTGGTCGGCTGGGTTGCCGGGTTGACCAGGCTAGTCCGCTGTCCCGACCGGCCGGACCAACACGTCACCACCATCACGACGAGCAGCCCGACCGGGACCCATTACCAGGTCCGGCCTCGGAGCGCGGCCGAACAGGCGGACCTCGACGCCGATATCGACGCCTACCTGCGAGACGCCGGAATCCCGGCCCGGCCGTCCGGATACCGCTGGTTCCTGCGCCTGCCCGCAGGCTACGGCGAGAATCGGTTCTGGAACGACGTGCACGAGTCGCTCAACCGCGAGCACGTAGCCGCTACGCACCCCGCTGATGTCGCCCGCTACGTCCGCAAGATCCTGCACAAGATCTACGGAACGACCGGCTGCTGACCGTTGAGGTCGTGCCTTCGGCCGAGGGGCCCGAAGAAAGGTGCCGATCTTGCAGGCTCGAAGTGGTTCCCAAAGAACCTAATGATCAGCCGGAATCGATCTGCCGAGCCGGCAGATGGTGCTGGAAGAAGTTGCCCGAGTGGTGCCCACTCAAGCTGCCGAACTCAGCCAAGTCCATGGTCACGCGCCTGTTACCCGCATGACGACCACGGTCGCATCGTCATGACGCTTGCCCCGCCAGCGCTGCGGATTCGGGTCGCTGTGCTCGCACTCTCGCACCGCACGGATGAGCGACTCGGGACCATCGGACTCGTGCAGTGCCATGACGGTCTGCCAACTCCATCCGTAGCGCTCTGTGAGACGGGAGATGCCGTCAGAGCAAAGAAGGACTCGGGTTGCAGCGTGTTGGGGCAGCGTGCCGACCAGGGCATGCTCAGCCGCAGCGGGCGACGACCCCAGCACCCAGAAGCCGCCCGGCTTGTTTCGGACGGTGGCGACATAGTCCGGTGAGTAGGTACGCACTTGGCCCTCGACGATCGGCGCATTAGGTAGGTGGTCAACCCGGTCGTCGATGACGGTCGTGTATTTGTCCTGCCCTTGGTCGATGACCACTGCGCAGTCTCCGACGACCAGCCAGTCGATCCGGTCTTCGCGGACCCGGACGATCGCCCCCGTTGCTCCCGGTGAGAGCGGGTCGCTGAGGTCGCAGGTTGAGCCGTGATCGGCCATGGTGGCCTCTACGGCAGACCGGACGATCGTGGTGAGTGGCTGCTCAGGCTGCTGGCTTAGGCAACTGCTGAGGTGGATGCCGAGTCGGGTGACGACCCAGGTGACCGGGTGGATGCAGCCGCCTGTCTCTCCGGGGTATCGGCCCGCGCCGTCCAAGACCAAGGCCCACCCGTCGCCGACGGCGAGGTGGTCTTCGTTGGTGCTGTTCGGCGCCGCTGTGGTGGCGGCGGTGTAGGTGATGTGCACGTGCCGCCTTAGTCGGGGATCTTGAACCGGTACGACATCTGGACCATATCGCCCGCGATGACGGCGAGCATGACTTCGAGGGGGCGGCCGGTGACGTCGTACGTGGTGCGGGTCAGGTCGACGACCGGAGTTCCCGCCGGCAGGCGCAGCGCAACGCTTTCTGGGCCGGTGGGCATGCGGACCGACCACTCCTCTGTGATCTCGTCCAGCTCGTAGCCCGCGTCCTCCAGCCGCGCGAAGCTGCCGCCAGGGCCGGTGTCTTCGTCCTGGATCTGCGTGCCCTTGACCACGCCTAGCTCGAAGTACGAGTCGGCGAGCTGATTGGGCCTGTCGTCAACGAGGGTGGTACGCCGCCTCACCCAGACCGGGGTGCCCGCCGGGATCTTGAAACGTTCGGCGACCGCCGCGGGTGCTGGCGTCTCAGCTAGTTCACGCAGCATTTGACCAGCGGTATGTCCTTGGGCTGTTGCCTCGGCAGTCAGGATCGCCTGCCCTGACCTCCAACGGCTCTTGGCGTACCTGTCGATGCCGTGCCGACGGGCAGACGGCCGCTCCCGGACGAAGGTGCCCTTGCCCTGAACCGTGATGACCAGCCCTTGCTGCTTCAGCAGGTCGATCGCCTTGCGTGCCACAGCAAGGCTGACGAGGTTGTCTGCCGCCAGCTCGTCAAGCGTGGGCAATCGGTCTCCCGGGCGGTGGACGCCCGTCTCGATCTTCAGCCGAATGTCGTCAGCGACGCGGACTTGTAGCGGTCGAGCGTCTGTGGGGCCCGTACTCATAGACACAGACTAGACCGTCTGAAGGTCTGCATACAGAAAAGCTTGACCTGTGACCGATGGGCGACTTACCGTTGTCCGCACGTTGATAGGTCTGCATACAGACCTCGGACCTTTCTTTGGGCCACTGCGGTGACCAAAGAAAAGGCCCCGGCGGGATTGGGCCCCGCCGAGGCTGCGGCATCACACCCAAGGAGGCTCAGATGCCAGCAATGAGGGTACGTGCTGCCCGGAGCAATCCGGAGCAGACCCTACCTCGATCGATGGCCGGTGACGTGTCTGTGCTGGTGGCACGGGCGCAGGCCGGTGACGTGGAGGCGTTCGGTCTGGTCTACGACCGGTACGTCGACCAGGTGTTTCGGTCGATCTACCGGCGGGTCTCGGACCGGCAGGTCGCCGAGGACCTGACCTCGGAGACGTTCCTTCGGGCGCTGCGTAACCTGGCCAGCTTTCGGCGGCCGGGCGGCGACTTCGGCGCCTGGGTGGCCACGATCGCCCGGAACCTGGTGACCAACTACCAGGCGTCGCACCAGCGACGCGAGCGGCCGGTGGCGGAGCTGCGCGACGCGGCTTCGGTCGACCAGGCCCCGAACCCGGAGGCCGCCGCGATGGCGAGCCTGACCCGGGAGACGGTCCTCGCGGGGATTGAGCAGCTCAACCCGGACCAGCGGCGGTGCATCGTCCTGCGCTACCTGCGGGAGATGTCGATCGAGGAAACTGCCCAGGCGCTGGGCAAGACCCCGGCGGCGGTCAAGGCGATGCAGCACAAGGCGCTGCGGGCGCTGCGCGGGTTGCTGCCGGCGACGGCGGTGATGCCGGCATGACCACGATGACGCCGCTGAACAGCACCGATCGGGCCGCTGCTGTGCGGGCTGCTCAGGGACAGTCCGCTTCCGCTCAGCGGATGCCGATGGGCATCCGAGTTCTCAAGAGCCCCACCGCGCCGGCCCTGACCGCCACGAAGACCACCTCGACCACGCCGGCGACCCCTCGGGGCGTGGAGGACGTGCTGCGCATCGCCGCAGGCAGCAGTGCCGCGCGGACCCGCCAGCTGGCCGAGCGGATCAACCGCCTGGTGCAGGAGTTGACCGGGCGGGTCGAGGCGGAGGAGGCGACGCGCCAGGAGCGCGAGGCCGCCGAGAAGCGACGCCGCGAGCTGGCCGAGGCTGCGGAGAAGCTGGCGAGCCAGCTCGCCGAGGTGCGCCAGGAGCTGCGGGCGACCGGCCGCCGCGATTCCGCGGACTCGCCGTCGCGTAACCGCCGCGAGGGCGCCGCCCAGCGGGTGGCAATGCGCCAGTGGGCCGTGGCCAACGGCTACAAGGTCAAGGAGCGGGGTCGGATCTCGCGCGAGATCTGCGAGGCGTACGCGGCGGCTACCGGGTCGGAGGTGACCCAGTGAAGGCGCGGACGATGCTGCTCCCGGCCGCTGCGGTGCTGTCGGTGGCTGGGCACGTGTGGGCTGTGCGGACGGTGCGGGCGAATCGGGCCCGGCTGGCTGAGGCCCGCCGGATGGCGAGCACCGACCCGCTGACCGGGCTGGCGAACCGTGCCGGGCTGGCGGCGGCGCTGGCCGATCTGGCCGGTGAGCCCTACGACGTGGCGATCGTGGACCTGGATGGGTTCAAGCAGGTCAACGACACGTTCGGGCACGACGCGGGTGACGCGGTGCTGGTCGAGGTCGCGGCCCGGCTGTCGGCCGCGATCGACGGGGTCGACGGTGCGGTGGTCGCGCGACTCGGGGGGGACGAGATTGTGCTGGTCTGCCCGTCGCCGGCGCCGATCGCGGGGCTGCTCGGCGGCGAGGTGGTGCGGGCCCTGGCCACGCCGGTGGTGCTGCCCGGTGGGCGGGAGCTGGTGGTGCGGGCCAGTGTCGGCGCGGTGTCGGCGATGGTCGGTGACGAGCCGTCGCGGGTGCTGCGCGCGGCGGACCTCGCGCTCTATCAGGCCAAGGCCGCAGGCGGCGACCAGGTCGCCGAGTACGACCGGGGGCTCGACCTGCCGGTGGTGGAGACGCGGCCGGTAGTGCGGCTGCGGGAGATGACCGAGACCGCCCGCGTGCTGGGGGGTGTGGCATGACGGCCCCGACCAAGGCGCTGGACCTGGCCGCCGCGCTGGCCAGCTACCGGACCAGCCTGCGCAAGGCGTCGGACGTCGAGTTGGAGCACCGGGCGGCGTCGGTCGCGGCGCTGCCGGGCTGGTTCGCCGGCGAGCTGCGCCAGGCGATCAACGACGAGCGTGAGTCCCGCCGGCTCGCGGACCGGCCGACGCCGGCGCGGACGCCGAAGGTCGCCGCCGGCGCGGCGGTCGCGGGAGCCCCGATCGCGGTGCTCGCGGGCCGGCTGCTGGCCGAGCACGCCGAGCAGGTGCCGCAGGTCCTGCTCTACTCCCCGGCCGTCGCGGTCGGCTTGGTCGGCGCGGTGGTCGGAGGCGGCCGGCTGGGGCGGTGGCTCGACGAGCGCCGTCATGGCCTGGCCGTGGACGTCGACGAGGCCGACCTCAACCCCTTGGGCAAGGAGCTACTCGCGCAGGTCCGGGCCCGCCGCGCGGCCGGTGGTGAGAGCTGATGCCGATGCTGCGTATCCCGACGCTGGCGGGTGTCAGCATCCGCGCGACTGGCCGGTCGAGCGTGATCAGTGACCGGCGCGGCACGGTGGTGTCGTACACCGGCCGTCTGATCCTCAACGGCCGTGAGGTGCTCTCGCCGGAGCAGGTGCGCGCCGATTGGGCCGCGCGGGGCGAGACGGCCCTGCGGGAGGCGGACCGGACCGAGCACAGCGACCCGGCCGGGCACGCCTGGGCCAAGGGCGTGTGCGCGGCCTACGCGACGGCGGTGCAGATCCTCGACGCATGGTTCGGCCAGTTCGCGGCGGAGGGGCTGCCGCTGAGCGACATCGTCGCGGGGCTGAAGGTGGCCCGGTCGGCGATGTTCGACCAGGCGCCAGCCGACGTCGACGACCTGGGGTGGCTGACCATCTCGGCGGCCACGTCGACGCTGCTCACGCTGGCCGAGAGCCTGGCCGTGACGGCCTCCTACGAGTGGGAGGTGTCGCGGTGAGCCGGATCCGTGCCGTGTTCTACGACCCGGAGGGCACCCGGTACGGCATCCCCACCTACTGGTGGCGGGGTGCGCCGGCCGGCTACGCCACGGCGCGTCAGCTGCGGGCGCAGGGCCTGCGCCCAGGCGGCCAGCCGATCGCGGCGCAGGTGATGTGGCGCGGGGTGGGCGGCGAGCGCGTGGCCTACCTCTACAAGGTCGACCAGGCGGCGGTGAAGCGCACGGCCACGACGGCGCAGCTCGCCGCGATCGGCAAGGCGCTGGCCGCCCGCCGCACCTGCCCGACCTGCCTGGTCATGCAGCCCTACTACATCCCGCGCTCCCTCGGGGAGTGCCTGGACTGCGCCGAGCCGCCGATGGGGGCAGCTCGATGAAAGAGAAGCTGCGCGACGCGGCGACGGTAGGGCCGTGGATCGCCATGGCCGCCGCGGTGATTCTCACGGCCAAGGGTGAGTTCGACTTGGCGGTGCTGGCCCACTTCCACGCGTCCATCGCGTGGATGTTCCCGGTGATGCTCGACGTGTACGTGATCACCGCGTTCCACCGTCGCCGGTGGAAGGACATGGTCGTTGGCATGCTGCTGATGATCTTCTGCCAGGTCGCGGTGCACCTCCTGCCGGTCTTCATCGACACCGAGGCCGGCGAGGAGGTGCCGTGGGGTCTGGTGGTGGCGGTCGCGTGCATCGCGCCGATCGTGGTCGTCCGCGTCAAGATCCTGACCGGCCGCACCGGAAAGGAGATCGAGGCCGAGCAGGAGGCGGCGCGACGGGCGGAAGAGGTCCGGGCGGCGCGGGCGGAAACGGCCGCCGCGCGAGCGGCGCAGGCGGAGGCCGAGGCGAAGGCGCGGGCGGAAACGGCGCGGGCTGAGGCGGAAACCGCCGCCCGGGCCAAGGCGGAAACTCGGGCGGCCGATGCGGAGACGCGGGCGCGCTCGGAGGCGGAAACGCGGGCGGAAATCCAGGCGGCGACGCAGGCGGAAATCGCCGAGCACGAGCAGGCCGCCGCCGAGGCTCGTGAGGCGGTGCGGGTGGCCGAGCAGCGGGCAGCCGCCGCGATCGAAGCGGCGCGGGTGGCGGAGGGCCGGCTGGCCGAGGCCCGCGACACCGCGGACCGCGCAGCTACCGCTCGGGCCCTGACCGAGCAGGCCACCGCCGAGCAGGTCCGGGTGCTCACCGAGGCCGCTGAGCAGGCCGAACGCGACTACCAGCACGCCCTGGCCGAGGCCCGCTACACCGGCCAGGCCGCCCAGGACCGAGCCGCCGAGCTGGACGAGACCGTGCGGGAGTTGCGGGCGCAGCTCGACCAGGCGCACCGCTTCGCCGAGAGCCAGGCGGTCGCGCGGGCTCGCGCCGAGCAGGAGAGCCAGGCGATCACCGAGGCCCGCGAGGGTCTGGTCAACGAGCTGGAACGCACCCGCCGGGCCCTCGCCAGGGCGCAGGAGAAGGCGGAAACGGGCTCGGCACGGCAGCCGGAAATCGGGCGGTCGGTGCCCCGGAAATCTCTGGCGTCGGTTCCGGCTCAGTTGCCGGCCAACCTGCCCGAGGTGGACAAGGTCCGACCGGAAACGGTGGCGCTGATCCTGGCCGCCCGGGCGGAAAACCGGAACGCCACCCAGAGCGCGCTGAAGGAAATCACCGGCATTTCCGAGCGCACGATCAGCCGGGTCCTCAACGCCGTGCCGGCGGAAATCGTCGACCAGGTCCTCGAACTCACCAGCGGTCGCGTCGCGTGACCGGGGGCCGACCCGGTCTTCGGGTCGGGTCGGCCCGTGCAGCGCCTCATAACAGCTCATAACCGTGGGGCGTGAGCAGCCAAAACGCTTGATGGGAGGTAACGCGATGCAGACGGAGACGACGGCCGTGGCCCCGACGATCGAGGGTGAGGCGACCGAGACGGCGATGCCGGCTCCGGACCTGTCGGTGCTGGCCGAGCAGCAGCCGCAGGTGGAACAGGGCAAGGACGACAAGGTCAAGCCGCAGGAGCTGACGGAGACGTCGCCGGCGTCGGTGGGCCTGGTGGTGGCGCTGGTGGTGGTGTCGATCGTCGTCGCCGTGGTGGTGGCGATGTGGATGGTGTCGCCGCTGATGGCGCTGCTGCTGGGTGCTGGGCTGATCGTGGTCGCGGTGCTGGCCGGCGCCGGCTGGCTGGCCTGGCGCAAGTACACCCGCCGGAGCAAGACCGGCAAGGACCGCTCGGGCAGGGACGGCGCCGGACGGGGCGACCGGCCCGGCAAGTCGCCCAACGGCCGTGGCAAGGGAGACAGCTGGTGGCCGTTCAGCCGCAGCAAGACCCCTGGTGGGGGCGGCAAAACCCCTGGTGGGGGCGGTAAAGCCCAGGGCGGGAAGGCCCCGGGCGGGAAGGCCCCCAAGGGCGGGACGGCCCCCGGCGGCGGTGGGAAGCCGGCGGGCGCCAAGTCCGGGAGCTGGTGGCCGTTCGGCCGTGACAAGACCCCGGGCGGAGGCGGCAAGACCCCTGGTGCCGGGAAGACCCCGAAGGCCCCCAAGGGCGGGACGACCCCCGGCGGCGGTGGAAAGCCGACCAGCGACGGCGCGAAGAAGCCCGGCGCCAAGACGGGACGGTGGCCGTTCGGCCGCACCAAGACCCCCGGCGACACCAAGACCCCTGGCGGCGGCGGCAAGCCTCCGACCAGCGGAAAGGCCCCCAACGGCGGCGCGAAGCCGACCAGCGACGGCGGCACGAAGCCGCGCAGCGACGCGGGACGCAAGGCCAAGACGGCGGGCGGGGCGGCGCTGCTGGGCCTGCTCGGGCTGGCCCGAGCGACGAAGAACAAGAGCAAGACCACGGACGACAAGGCGGCGGAGAGCGACAAGCCGGCCGACAAAGCCGAGCCGGCGGCGGCGACGGCCCAGGCGCGGCCGGCGCCGGGTGGACATCGGCCGGAGACGGTGATCGACGTCGACCTGGACGACATCACCGTGCCGGGCGGCCGTTCGAGCAGCTCGTCGAGCGGCCCGACGACGTCGGCTCACCGCACGGCACCGCGTACCGATCCGTTCTTTGACCCCGGTCCTACCGCTGGCAGCGAGTGGATGGACCGGCCTGCACCGATGCCGCTGCACAGCACCGCGCACCACCAGACCCCTGTAACCAACCACCTTGGAGGACCAGAAATGAGCACCACGACCAGCGGAGACATCGACCAGGACGCGATGCGCGTCGCCAACCGCTACGCCGGGCTGATCGAGAAGGCGCAGACGCTGCAGGAGCGGGGGCGGGCCTGCCGCGACGCCGCTGACCAGTACCGCCGTGACGCCCGCGCCAACCAGGAGTCGGCCGAGAACCACAAGATGGCCGCCCGCACCATCCGCGACGCCAACGTCGCCCACGAGCACGCCGTGGCGGCGCGTGACGCGGAGGCGGAGGCGGCGCGGGAGATCCTCGCGGCCCGCTACTACGAGGAGCAGGCCGAGGAGTACGAGGCGCAGGCCCGCGCCATCGGTTTCTGACCGATTCACCGCGGGGGCCGCGCCGCACCTGGTGCGGCCCCCACCCCCTCCGGAACCCGCAGGACCAGGCAAGACAGCAAGCGAAGGAGCAGCGTCGTGACGAAGCGGCGAGCAGCGGTAGGCATCGAGTGGAAGACGTTCTGGGCCGTGGTCGCGCCGTTCTTGTCGGCGGTGTGGGTGGCGGTGTGGCTGGTCACCGGCTCGCCGGTGTGGATCGCGGGGCTGGCCACGGCGCTGGTGGCGGCGGCAGCCGCGTTCGGTGCCCGCCTGCTGGTGCGGATCAGCCCGATGTTCGCCCAGCTCAGCTCGGCGTCGAAGTCCCGGGTGGTGGGCTGGCTGGTGGCGGCGGTGACCGTCTACGCCGCCTGGTCGACCCTGGCGGTGTCGGTGCCGGAGATGTGGCCGGTGTGGGCCCTGGTCCTGCCGGCGTTGGGCGGCATCACGTGGGTGATGGCGCGGGCGCACGAGTACCTGCTGCGGTACGCGCCGCCGCCGGCCGCCCCGGCGCAGACGGCGCTGACCGCCACCGCGCACGCCAACCTTGCCCTGACCAGCGAGGACCTGTCGGGCCCGCGTGAGGGTGAGCCGCACCTGGCGTGGCTGCTGCGCCTGGCGGTGCGCCGCGCCGGGCTGGAGTGGCTGCGCGTGTCCAACCCGCAGATGGTCGGCCCGGCCGATGCGCCGTTCGGCGCGAAGCTCGAAGCGTGGGCGCCCATCGAGCTGCGCCGCGTGGTCAACGGCAAGGTCCGCGTCGAGCAGGCCCCGCGACTCGACGACCACGACGCCCGCCGCATCGCCCTGGCCCTGCGCGACATCACCCGCCGCGACATCGCCCCCGACTGGGTGTCCATCAGCGAAGACCCGGGCCGCGTCGGCGTCTACACGATCCAGGCCAACACCGAGGACGTCATGAAGCGGATCCGCCCCTACCGCGAACGCGTCGACGAGCTGATCGACGCCGCCGGCCGGCCGATCTGGCGGCGCCTCGCCGATCCCTCGTACGCGCTGTGGGGCATGGACGGCATGCCGATCGGCGTCGACGTCGCCCGGCACGCCTGGATTCTCGGCGCGTCGACCGGCGGCAAGAGCGCCTTCATCCACCGCGAGTGGGCCGACGTGACCCGCTGCGAGGACGCCCTGATCTGGGTGGCCGGCACTCGCAAGCTCTACGACCTGGTCGGACAGTGGCTGGAGCCCTACCTCGGCACCGATGTACGCCCGCCGCTGGACTGGGTCCGTGCCGACGCCGAGGGCGTGCTGCAGATGCTCATCGCCGTGATGGAGATCGCCCGCTGGCGCCAGGACCAGCCCTTCTCCGCCCGCCACAACTTCAAGAAGATCATCGTCTACATCGACGAGGGCAGCTTCGCGCTGAACACCAAGAACAAGGTGCGCTACGACGGGGCGGAGGTCACCGCCGGCGACATGTACGCCGAGTGCACCAAGGCGGTTGCCTCTGCCGGGATCTACCTGGTCGTGGCCACGCAGCGCGGGGTGCACCACGCGTTTGGCGACGCCGGTGGCGACGCGTCGGCGAACATCGGCCGGGAGATCGTGCTGATGTCCGGCGACGAGCAGGAGGCCGGCCGGGTCACCGGCAACTACAAGCTGCCCCCGCTGCGGCACCGCGGCGAGTGCTACGCCCGCCTCGGCGACGGCGACCCGGTCCGCGCGAAGATCGAGTACGTCCAGACCTGCGACCCCAGCAAGCCGGTCCTGCACGACGGCCCGAAGGTCGACGAGATTTCGTGGAATCGCCGCTTCCACCAGCGTGAGCTGGACGCCGGATCGGCGCAGGCCGCCGGCCCGATCTACGCCGGCCGGCACCAGCTCGTCACCGACGACTACCTGACCGACCTGCGCAGCGCCCGCGCCCGCAGCAAGAAGACGCAGGCCAGCACCCCGGAGCGTGACGCCGCCCAGGCCATGTCCTCGGCCGTCGCCTCGATCTTCAGCAAGCTCGGCGGCAAGCCCCTCGCGCCGGCCGCCCCCGCGCCGGCCGCCAGCGAGGCCCCGGCCGCCGAGCCGGTGGAGCCGACGCCCCTCGCGGGGTACCGCACCCGCGCCGACCGGGTCGAGGCGGCGGTGCGCCTGATCTGGCGCACCAAGAGCACGCCGGCCACGCCGAAGGACATTCTCGCCGTGCTGGTGGAGGGCGGCGACGACACCGCCACCCCGCAGTTGGTGTCCAACGCGCTGACGCAGCTGGGCCAGCAGGGGCGGGTCGTGCGCCCGCAGAACCCGGACGGGCGGCCGGTGACGGGGCAGTACCTGCCGCCCGAGGCCGCCACCACCACCGTCACGGCCAGTAACGCATAACTCCTCATAACCGTGGGGCCCCTCCCCCCAGCGAGGGGCCCCTATGCAGGGGCCGACCCCCCTCCCCCACGCCTGTTATGAGCCCGCCTGTTAGGTCACCGTCCGTATAGGAGACACCTCATGTCCCGGGTCGCCGAACTGGAGTCCGAGATCCGCCGCCTGACGCGCCAGCGCGACGCGCAGCCGCCGGACACCCTCTACGCGCTGACCCACCAGCAGCGCATCGACGTGCTGTCGGTCGAGCTGATCGCATGGCAGCTCGACCCGGTGCGGATGCGCGCCGCCGAGGACGCCATCCGAGCCGCCGGCCGCCGCCGCCGCCGCGCCCACACCGGCCGCCGCCGCTGGCCGGCCGTCGCCGGCGCGAGCGGTCTGCTCGGCGGCGTGGCCACCGCCGGGCACCTCGCCGCCGACGCCGGCGGCCCGCCCCTGATCGGCGGGGTGCTGCTCACCGCGGCGGCGGCGGCGCTGGCGCTGACCGCCGCGGAGCGTGCCCACGACGCCCGCGAGGCTGCCGCCGCCGAGGCGGACATGCACGCCGCCCAGCACCAGTACGCCGCTGTCGTGGCCAGGCACGCCCGCGCGATTACCCCGGTCCGCCCCCTTGCCATCCACCACCAGGAGACGTCATGCGCCAGCCCGCAGCTCCCGGCAACGAGCCGGTCCACCGCCATCAGCACGACTCCGGCCTCTGGCCCCGCCGCTGCTGCGACCGCTGGCCGCCCGCCAACCGCGTCACGACCGTCGGCACCGTCCTCGCCGACCGCCGCCGCCTGATGCACACCGCCAGCTACACCGCCTGGCTCCTGCTCGCCCTGGCCGCCGTCGTCGCCGTGCACGCGCTGCTGCTGCCGGCCACCACCGCCTGGGCCGGCGCCCACGGCATCTGGGGCTGGGCGCTGTGGACGGGCTGGGCCGCCGGATCCCTCGCCGCCGTGGGCCAGGGCGTGCTCGCCCGCCGCCGCTCCCGCACCGCCCTGTACGTGCTGCACGCCGCCGCCGCAGCCGCCGTGCTGATGGGCATCGCCGCCCCCGGCGGATGGACCCAGGCGCTCACCGCGACCGCCGGCACCGCCGGCGCGTGGCTGGTCGCCATGCTCGCCGCCCGCCGCTGACCACTGTCCGTTCGAACCCACCGAAGGAGAACCGCCGCGCACCCTTTTCCGCCCGCCCGTCGATAGCACTCGCTGAGGAGGATTCATGACCACCACGACCACCGCCGCGCCGACCACCACCCCGGTGCGGCTGTACCTGAGCGACAACGACCCCGAGGTCCCCCGCATCGTCGCGCGGGTCGTGACCGGCTGGCCGATCGCGCCCGGCCTGGCCGTCAACGTCACCGTCGACGACGACGGACAGCGCCTCGACGGCCGCTACAGCCTGACCCACCTGCCCAGCGGCCAGGCCATCGCCCAGCGGCTGTGCGCCCGCCACGTCGACCAGGCCGCCGTCGCCGCGATCGCCACCGGCGTCGACTGGACCGACGACGCCGAGCGGATCGTCGCCGACGAGCGCACCGTCTCGCTGCGCCCCGGCCTCGCGGTCTGGGACTGGTGCGGCTACGACGCCTTCTGCCGGCCCGAGGCGTACCCGCGCCCCGACTCCCCCACCTACAACCCGACCAGCCGATAACGCCGCGCGGGCGGCCCCCCTGCCTACCAAGCCCGGGGCCGCCCGCCACCCCACCCAGCCCGCATCGAGCCAGAGGAGCACCCTTATCGTGCCTGATCCCGGAGAGCCGACGTACCTCGGCGTTGCGTACGCCAGCACCTACGAGCCGCGCAGCCCACACGGCCCGCGTCGCCACTTCTGCATCCCGACCGCCGGCGCGCACGCCGTGCTGGTGGAGATCTCCACCAGCCTCGCCAACAGCACCTCCCGCTGCACCGGCTGCGGCACCACCGACGCGGACTTCAGCGAGCTGGAGATTCTCGCCCGCGCTGGCGCGCACGCCTCCGCCTGCGGCCGGGGCACCGTTACCGCCGCCCTGGACGCCGAGATCGCCGCCGTGCGTGCCGAGCTGTACCGGGTCGACCCCAAGGCGTCGGGCTACCTGCAGATGGCCGGGGTGCTGCTCGGCGCCGGCCTCGCGGTGCTCGGCGGTGCCGGCGCCGGCGGCCACCTGCCCACCGCTGCCCTGGTTGCCGGCGCCGGCACCGCCGCCGTGGTGCTGACCGCCGTGGTGCTGCTGCTGATGGCCTCCCGCCCGCGTCTCGGCGGTGAGTTCGGCTTTCCCGTCTACGCCGACGCCGACGACGCCCAGGACGTGCTCGCCCGCCTCGCCGGCGGCGACGCCGAGCAGGCCGCGCAGATGACCCCACTGAGCCGCGCCCGCGAGCTGTGGTGGCTCTCGCGCACCGTCTGCGCCAAGTACCGGGCCATCAGTAGGGCGGTGCCGCTGTTGCTCGCCGGGTACGCCGGCGCCGCCGTCACCGCCGCCCTGGCGATCTGGGCCCGGTGAGCGCCATGCCCCACCGCCCGTTCGAGCTGCTTGTGCTCGGCACCACCGACGAGTACCGCCTCGACGTCGTTACCGACCCCGAGCCCGACACCCCGCAGTTCGTCACCTTCTTCACCGCCGTCGACCTCGACGCCGCGTGCCGCCAGGCGCAGCGGCTGCTCGACGCGGTCGACGGCCCGGCCGACCGCTACGGCGAGCTGTACGCCCACGACGGCGATGGCACCGCCGTCTACTGCGACACCATTCACCGGCCCGAGTGACCATTCAAAGGACCCGAATGGGCGGCCCAATTGACCGGGCCGCCCATTCGGCTGCATGTATTCAGATTTTCTTGGTCACAAATTCCGCCCGGCTCGTGATGATATGTCCAGATTTTCCCGGGGGGTCCACACAGGATCCTCGGGGACGCCTGGTTTCGGCGCGTGTTGGGCCCCCTGCACGGCCGAAAGCCGCCGTAAGATCCACGGGTTATAACCACGATCTGATCTTGAGGGAGCGCCCGCGCTCAACCCCTAACTCCACAAAAAAACAGAGCCCCAAACCCCTCTCGTTTGGCCGCGGTGAGGGTTTGAGGCTCTTCACAAGCTCGGAGGACACCATAGCACCCACCTCCGGGCTGGGTGCACTCTTGTCTCTCGACACCTTTTCGGCGTGTCGCGGCGACGCCTATGCGCGCCCAGTCCCCTCGCATGATGCTTCCGCGATCGCGGTGCCGCGATGATCACGGCACCGAACTTGAGCACGCTGTCGGCCGACCGGGTGGCCGCGACCGGGCACTGCCCGGTCTGCGCCGCTGTCGGTCGGGCGGTGCTGGCTGCTCCTGGCCGGGAGCGGTGCACGGTGCATATGGCCCGCCCGGCGGTGTGGGTGGAGACGACTCGTACCGGGCAGACCCGGCTGGCTGCTCCGGCGGGTGCTCGGGTGCGGGTGGTGCATCCGACGGGTGTGCAGACGCCGTGTGTGTCGTGTGCGGCTGCTGGCCGGGACACGCAGGGCCTGCCGCGTGACGGTGACGAGTCGGATCCGCTGTGCATTCCATGCTGGCGTAGTCGTGGTGAGCGGGAGCAGCGCCGCCAGGCGGCCGAGCTGCGCGCCGCCGTGGACGTCGTCGACGACGTCGATCCGGCCTGCGCGGCGTGCGGTGAGCCGGATCCGTCGCCGACGTGCTGGCTCTGTGGCTACTCGTGGCTGGCCGCCGCCCGCGCCGCGTTCGAACGGGACCAGGCCGCCGAGGCCGCCGCCATCGAGCAGCGGTTCGTGCTCCTGGCCGAGCGTGCCGGGGCCGACGACCGGGTGGCCGAGTTGGCCGCGTGGGTGGATCGGCTGCGTACCACGGTGGAGTCGTACGCCGCCGGTGGCGGTCGCGGTCGTGCGGTGGAGCTGCTTGCGGACCTTCTTGCTCGGGACGCGGCGGCGCGGGTGTCCAGGCGTGGCCGCCCCTCGATGCTGCCCAGGGTCGCCGGCGTGCTGGCCGTTGACGCCGATTACCGTTCCGGCCGTCGTGCCCTGCCTGGCCGCGCCCGTTCGGCGGAGCTGGCTGACTGCACGCCCCGCGCGGTCACCGCGGCGTGGGCCCGGTGTGAGGCTCTCGGGTGGGCGGTGCGGACCCGGCAGGGCCGCCGGCTGTCCCTGGCCCAGCGCACTGAGTTGGGCCGGTACAACGACCGCGCCGAGTTCGACCTCGCGCCGGTGCATCGTGACCCGGCCGCCCGCGCCCCCTACGTGCCCCTCGCTCTGCTGGTGCTCGACGAGCTGCTGCAGCACGCCCTGGCGCTTCTGGCTGCCGCGCAGGACGACGTCGACGCGCTCGTCGCCCGTACCGCCGGCGTGGTCGACCACGCCGCGCTCGCCCGCCGCGTCCAGCTACGCCAGGCCGCCGAGCGAGCCCGCGAGGTGCTCCTGACCGACGTCGAGTCCATCGCCGCCGCCCAGATCGAGACCGGGAATTTCTTCCCCCCCCGCTTGGCGTCTCAAGGTGAGTACTTAAGTTCCTGTTTGTCTCGGGGTTTTGCTCAGCCTCCATCGATTGCTCACTCCACGCCGAGGGAACCGAGTCGGGGGAAGATTGGCGCTTCGCGCTCACCAGCAGAACGAGCGCCACGATCCGTACGGCGTCCTAGGCCGATCGAGAGGGCGTGTACGCCGTCACGACAGTCTCGGCCTGCTCCGCAGTGGGCCGGATGGGCATACGACTTGGCACGGGCCGCTCAGCGGGCGTGGGAGTGGTTGCAGGCGGCGCCCACGCCCCGGGTTGCGGCAACCCTGGGGTCTCGGCTTGGTCCGGGCTGGAGGATGCCGGATCTGGTCGACTGGATCCGGCAGAGCCGTGGCGGCCGGGAGTTGCTTGACGCGCCGAACCGGCCGCTGGGCTACCTGCGGTCGCTGCTCGACGAGTCGCTGACCGGCGACGTCGAGCCGCCGCACCCGGCCCGCCGCTACGAGGCGCACCGCGACCAGGTGGCCGTCGCGCGTCGGCGCGACGTCGTCGACCAGGCCGCCGCGGTGGCCACCGCCCGAGAGGCGGCCCGCGCCGAGTGGCACAGCCGCGAGCAGGCCCGCCAGGCCGAGCGCGCCGGGCCCGGCGCCGGCCGCCACGCCGCCCTGGCCGCCGCCCGCGCCGCCGCGCGTGGCGACCACGCCGCCGCGCGCGCCATCGCGGCCGCCGACGCGCAGGACTGGCCGGCGGTCGCCCAGCCGGGCGCCGGAACCCCTCGACTCTGAACCACTAACCCCGCACCGCCCCTGGTACTGCAGCACGGCTTGGCCCCTGAAATCGCCTCTGCGGCGATCTCAGGGGCACGTTCCTGTGATCATGACATAACAAGATCAGATAGTATCGACTTTCTAAAATCAAATAATCATTACTCCTTCCTAGGAATAGAAAATCGGGTAGGATGGGTGCATGACGGAAACGAGTGCGGCAGTGGGCCCCCGGGGCGTGCAGCCGACCTGCAAGTACGACCAGCGGCCCCTGGCCTACGCGGGCAAGGGCCGCCCGCCGGAGTTCTGCCCCGACGACGACCGGCACCACCCGGGCGGGAAGTCCTGTCGACAGATGTACGCCGAGCAGCGGCAGGCGGAGCTGGCCGCCGGCCTGGACAAGCCCCTCGCGGCGTACCGGGAGGCGACGGCGCGGGTGTTGCCGGCCGTGCAGGCTCTCGCCGGCGAGCTGAGCGCCGTGGTGGACGCGATGCGCGACCTGGACGGCTCGGCGGTGGCCCGGGTGGAGCAGGCCGAGGTCGCCGCCGTGGCTGCGGTGCAGCGCGCCCAGAGCGCCGAGGATGACCGCGACAAGGCCCTGCGCGACGCCCGGTCCGCCCGCGCGGAGGCGGCCACCGCGGTGGAGGCCCGCAAGGTCGCCGAGCGGCGGGCCCGTGACGCCGAGGCCGAGGCCGAACGCGTCCAGCGCGACGCCTGGCGGCAGGTCGCCGACGCCCGCGAGGCCCAGGGCCGCGCCGAGGCCGCCGCCGGCGAACGCGCCCAGGCCGTCATCACCGAGACCGGCCGCCGCGAGGCCGCCGAGCAGCGCGCCGCCGACCTCACCGACCAGCTCAAGACCCTGCGCCGCGAACTCACCGACGCCCAGGCCGAGGCCCGCAAGACTGACAAGGCCCTGCGGGCGGAGGTCACCCGCGCCGAGCGGGCCGAGGCCACCGCCGCGGCGGTCACCGCTGAGCGCGATGCCGCTCGCGCCGATGTCGCCCGCCTCACCGCCGAGGTGAACACCGTGCGCGCCGAGCTCGCCGACGCCCGTACCGCCAGCGAGCAACTGCGCGTGGACCTGACCGCCGCGACCCGCCGTGCCGAGACCGCCGAGGCCCGCGCCAAGCAGGCCGCGGCCACCGCCGCAGCCGTCACCGCCGAACGCGACACCGCCCGCACCGAGCGGGCCGACGCCGAGAACGCCCGCCGCGACCTCGACGCCGAGCTGCGCGCCGAACGGGCCACCCTCGCCGAGGTCCGCCGCCAAGTCGAGCACCTGTACGCCGAGCGCCGCGCCGCCGAGCAGGCCGCCCAAGACGCCCGCGACGACGCCATCCGACACGAGACCACCGCGACGGCCGCCACCGACCGCGCGCAGGCCGCCGAAGCCCGCGCCGAGCGGCTCCAGGCCCAGCTCAACCAGGCCCGCACCAAGCCGGGCAACCAGCCGTGACGCCGGGCGATACGTCGGCCAACAGCCCCCGGATTCCGGTCTCGGACCGCACACCCGGCCCGAAATCCCTCGGAGTTCGTGACGTCGCTGTACGTGATGGTATGACAGGAGTAGCCTGATCAGTATGACAAAGCGTCGAGTGACTGTCTCCGTGCCCGAGGACGTGGCCGAGACCCTGGAGCAGCAGCCCAACGCCTCCGCGTACGTCGCCCAGGCCGTCCGCGACCGCAGGCGAATGGACGAGTTCCGTACGCTGATGGCCGATGCCGGGGTGCAGCTCACCGAGCAAGGCATGGCCGAGGCCCGCGCCCGCCGGCTACAGGTGCAGGCCCAATGGCCCCACGAGCGCTACGACGCCGTACGCGACCGGGTGCGCCAACACATGCAGGATGAGGCGGACGACGCCAGCCGGCCAGCCGCGTGAACACCGAGGACGAGCAGCGCCCCGTCGCGCTGGTGCTGGACCGCTCAGCGCTGCTGGCCTACCCGTACTCGATCCACGTCGGGGAACCCATCGGTGAGGTCATCACCGACGGCCAGCGCTTCGGCGTCACCGCCGTTACTGCCGCTGAGGCCCTAGAGCTGGCCGTCGACGCCAAGCACCGAAAGCACCTGTACCGGCTGCTCAGCCACGACTCCTGTGCACGACTGCCCACCCGGGGCGAGTCGTGGCAGGAACTGTCCTACTGGCGTGGGCTCACCGGCCGCGTCGACCTGGCCGCCACGGTGATGGCCGCCCTGGAGCACCGAGCATCGATCCTGACCAGCGAGGGCAACCGGTACGGGCCCGAGGGGTACCTGCCGGTCATCCACATGCCCGCGTAACCGGCCCAGCCGACTGGCAGGCTCATGTAATTCAACCGTCTGGTATTCGGACTGGTTGGTTGGGGGAGTTGACGCTTCGTGGTGACCGCTGGGGTGCGGGCGGAGCGGGAGGTGCGTCGAGGTTAGATGTGCCGGTGACCGTTCATGACGTGGTCCGTGCCTTGCCGGGCATCCAGGTGCTTCGCGAGCGGTGTCGCGCGTTGGCGATGCTGGACGCGATCATGAGTCCGGAGTGGGAGTTGCGGTACTACTCGTTTGATTCGCGCTGGGCGCCGGATGAGCAGATGGCGTCCATGCGAAATGGGTCCGGCGACGCGTGGTCGATCGTGTTCTCGCCGGCCGGTGCGTTCATCCGTGGCTTCGATCACGAGTCGCCGATGAGCTCGGCAGGCAACGATGACGAGCTGTGGCCCGGGCTGGTCGACACCGTGCCGGAGGTCTTCTCCGCCTATGTTGACGAACCGGCGTTCAGCTGCGAGGGCACGCTGGAAGCGACGGTCTGTCTGTGGCGGCAGCACAGTGAGGACCAGTGGCATGCCGGAGAGATCGACTTCCCTGAGGGTGATGACCCGGACGGTGCCAACCGTCTGTTCAAGGTGCTGGTAGAGGGCACTCCGGCGGCGTACCAGCGCTTCGCCGAGGACTATTACGAGACGGCTGTCGATCTGGAGGCAGTCGGCGAGATTTTTGCGCTGCGCCCGCTGACCGACGCGCTGGTGCGCCGCTTGAATGCTGATCTCGTGGTGGCCGATCTTGCCGGGGATCTCGCTGAGATTGGCTACCCGTCCCGGCCGGTGTAGCGGTTCCAGGTGCCACCGGCAGAGGCGTAGTGGCGTTGCGTGGTGGTGTGGTGGAAGTCGAGGGCTTGGGCGACGACCGGTGCCGGGGCTTTGGAGTATGAGTTGGCGCAGGGCGGCGAGGCGGCCGGGGACGGTCGGGACGCCGGGGTGCAAGAGCAGCGGCCCCCGGAAGACTGCATCCCCGGGGGCCGCTGGTATGCCCAACGCCTACTGCGTCGCTTCCTGGCTGTCCGATGCCTCCAGGAGGAGGTTTGCCAGGGTTCGAAGATCCTCGGGCGTCATCTCCGCCCGTAGTGAATCCGCGACCTTCTCAGGGGTACCGCCGAGGCGCCTGATGGCAGAGGCTGCTGCCGATTTCCGTGGGCGCTCACTCTTCTCGCTGTTGCCCTCATGGCTCGCAGAGGCGGCAGTCCCGTTAACCGCGGTTAATTTTGGCGCGACCGCGGGCTGCTGTCGCTGACGCAGTTCGTCAAGCTGATCTGCGAGGGGAACTTGGTGGAGGTCCCGGACATCTCGGAGAGGTACCGCGCCGGACCTCAGCATCGCTTGCAGCTCTGGCGCGAGCTTTAGCAGATTGAGTCGTTGAGTCACCCAAGCCGGGGTGCGGGACAGTCGTTCGGCGGCGGCCTTGCCCGTCCCGCATTCCTGCACCAAGAGCTGAACCGCACGGGCCTCCTCGATCGGGTCCAGGTTCTCCCGATCGAGGTTCTCGGCCGCAGTGGCACTGACCCATGCCTCCCGGCTCTCGGCCAAGCTGTTCTTGACGACGATGTCCAGCGTCGGCTGGTTCGCCAAGAGCGCGGCGGCGCGGCGCCTACCGCCGGTGACCTGAACCCAGGTCGCCCTGCCGATGACAGCCTCGTACTCCGGGTAGATACGCAGGAAGGCTTCCCGGGATACCACCGCACACGGCTGGAGCTGACCGTGCGTGCGCATCGAATCCGCAATGCTCTCGATTCTCGCGTGGTCAGCGTCAAGATCTCGGGTGTTCAGGGGGTTGGCCGCGACCTGCTGCACGCGAGCCGTGCGTGGCGCCGACTCGGCAAAGGCCGGAACCCGTGCCTCAGGAAGCGCTGGCTCGGTGGCGAGGTCCGACAGGTTGACTCGCTTCCCTGCCACGTCAGACCTCCTGGAGGTTTGGCGCGCCGGCCTGTGACGGGATTGACGCCGCCCCGCCGTAGCCCATCTCCAGCGCCAAGCGGAAGAAGTCCTCGCGCGCTTCCATCGCCACGCGGTTCCGTGGGTACTGCGTCACCACCATGCCCTCGGCGGACGCTCGGGAGTGCAGCTTGTACCGGCGGATGACTGTGTTGCACATGGGCCAGCCCTTGCGCTGGATGAACTGTGCGGTCTGCTGCAGGTCGGGGAGTCCGTCACGCGGGTCCCAGCTGTTGACGACCACCCGGTACGGAATCCCGCGCGGCGCGATAACCGCTTCGATGGTTCTGGTGGTCGGGTCGTAGCAGAGCGGCTCCGGCACCATTGGCACGAGAACGTCATCGCACTCATCGAGCGCTACCTGGAGGATGCGCTCATCCTCGAGCGAGCCCGGCGTGTCAACGAAGATGTGCTCGTAGTGCAGGTTCCGCAGCTTGCGCAGGTCGCGCGGGTCGTCGACCTGGGCGAAGTCGAACGGCAGCCCTCCCTGCTGCTCCACACGCCGTGACCACCAAACTGACGAGGCTTGGGGGTCCGTGGACGCAACCATCACCGGGCTCTCCGGATCGCCGATTGCCTCGGCGGTCGATTGGAGGATCGGCTCGGGGTTGACCAAGACGTCGTAGGTCACCGCTGCCAAGTTGACGGCGAGGGTGGTTTTACCAACGCCGCCCTTCTGGTTGGCGATGACATGTACCTGAGTCATGACGGGCTCCGTTCCGTTTGCTTCCCCCGGGCCGTTGCGGCCGGGGTACTTCGGATGTCCGCCATGCTAAGGCGAACTCCGGCCTGCTCAGAAGCCTGGTCCCGTCGGGGAGTGTCTTGGTTAACCGCGGTTAATCGCGTCCCTAGCTCCAGTCCATAGTGGGGCCTGGTGATAGCGGGTAGTTCGGTGCGTCCTCGAGAGGGAAGTGAGCGGCTGTCGCCTTGGATCGCGCTCGTTGCCACCGCAGTCGAAGCCCTCACCTGTCATAGCACCGTTCGGGCATTCCCGGGCGAACCGAACTTGTACTGCAGAAGCGGAAGACCTCGGCTGTTGAGAGCTGGTGGTCAGCGGCGTGACGTCGTACGGTGCGGGCGTGACCAAGTCGCGTTCGAAGAAGGGCAAGACGTCCGGCGACACCGGCCGTCGTCGTGGCACGTCGTCTCCGCTGCCAGTCTCACCCAATGCCGGCGTCGCGGCCCGGTTCGCCGGCACCTGCGTTACCTGTAGACGGGGCTATCCAGTGAACGCCCCGCTGGGGAAGGTCGAGGACGGTTGGGCGCACGCGGCCTGCGCCGAGGCAGTCCGCGAACGCGGCCGGATCCTGCGCGGAGAGACCTTCGCCGGGCAGAAGCCGTCGGACTGGCGGCTGGGTAAGGGCCCGTCATCGACGCGGATCACCCGCTAGCTCGTCAGGCTCGGCACAGTTCAGTGCCCCAGCACGAGCTCGACGACCTCTGGCCGCCCACGGTGGCGACGCCGCCGACATCAAGGCCGGGAACGCGTGTCGTCTGCCAGTTGATGCGAGGCGCTGCCATGAGGGATTCAGCAGCCGTCTCTGTCAGCGGTGCCGATCAGCGCCGGGTTGGTCGCCGACATGGTTGCCTGCGGCGTAGAGCTGCCGCAGCGCGTATTGCACGGCCGACAGCGCCATCTCGGCCATCTCCAGCTCGGAGTGAGTGAGACCGCCGCTGAACGAGGCGTGTTCGATCGCGTTCTCCAACTGCTCTTGCGCCATGTACCCGCGCCGAACCGTGGCCGCCAGCTCGCTGCGGAACGTGCGGCTGAACTCGGCGGCCGCACGGAGTCTGGCTTGCACATCCTCGCGCCGTTCGGCGTTGGTGAGGTCGTAGTACGGGTCGTCCTCCCACGACGTGGCTTGCGAGGGCATGACCGCCTCGTCGTGGCTGCGGACGCGCTGCGTTTGGCCATGCAGCGGGCACGCCTTCTGGCTCAGACCTGTTCCGTCATTGGTCTGCTGTGGGCAGGTGCAGCCGAATGCCATATGGACACTGCGCTGCACTAGGTGATCAAGCGTGGCAGCGGACGGTGGATCCGTCATGCCGGCGATCATGCCGCGCAGCGCTACGCGAGCGCGGTCGGCGATTAGGTCCGGAAAGGAAGCATCCGTGGTCATGCCCGCGAACCTAGACAACGCGCGCGGCCGTGCATACCCCGATCGCTGACGGAGGAAGGAACACGTTCTCCGTCAGCGGTCGCTTGAGAGGTGGGCTGGGTCAGTGAGCTGTGACAGCTTTTGCAGAGCGTCCTGCGTTGCTCGCCGTGCTTGGGTGGCGGCTTGGGCGGTCGCTTCCTGGCTACGCCGCTCGCCCTCGGCGCGTATTTGCCGCGCACGGGCGGCGGCGCCGACGGCGATCCGGCGTGCGGCCTGGCGGGCACTCGCCGAGGCGGCCTGACGGGCAGCTGCCTCCTGCTCGTGCCAGATCGCGTCGCGCGCCTGAGCGTGTTCCTCCTGGCGGCGTGCGACGGCTCCCATCGCTTTGCGCATCTCGGTCCAGCCGCCCGGCATGATGTCGTCACCGTCTTCACGTTCGGCCCACCGCCACTCCCTCAACCGTCGCCGGACCCGGTAGAGCAGTTGCTTGCGCGGTAGCCGGTCGTTCCAACCGGTGTCTGGGTGCGGGGCGCCGTTGGGCAGCTGATTAAGGGCGTGCCTCACGTCTCGCACGCACCAGCCGGCGTCAAAGTAGGGCCGAAGCACCTCGTAGAGGTCGTTCGGATCCAGCGGGCCTTCCTGTGCGTTGCGCAGGCCGATCACCAGTAGCTGCAGCACCCGCGCGGCCGCCGTGCCCTGCTCCCGACCAGATGGCACCCGCCGGGGGTCGAATTCGTAGCTCTCGTCCTCGGCGCTGGTCAGGCACCGCTTGCACTGCCAGACCCTGCCCTGCGGCGTGGTGACAGCCTGCCGGGGCGTGTACGCGTGGCATACCAGGCACGGAGCGTCCGGCGGCGGCGTACTCATCAGCCCGTCGTCAGCGGCGTAACGTGGCTGCATATCGTCACCTCACCAACACGTTCTCATCTGGCGGCCTGTTACCCCAGCAGAGTAGTCAAGCCGGTTGCCGCTCGGGAAAGCCTCTGGGCTTGGGTGACCTTGGCGCCGCTGCTGTGCGAGAGGCGGCGTCCCGGTTATCTGCGCTACCGGCGCGGCGGTGGGTGGTGTTGCGGATGTTGCACGGTGTCGCGGCGTTTTCGACCACCGTGATCTGGGCCGCCGGTCACGCTCGGACGGTGGATCCCCGTCGGTACCGCCCCTCATCATGGTGGGTGGGGCGAGTGGGAGGAGGACCTGCGTGGCCGAAGCTGTGCGGCACATGCGGCTCGGGATCGACCTGAACCTGAGCCGAGCGGATCTGGGGCATCCGGACCGGCCGGGACTGTGGCAGGAGCTGCGGTCGCGGACGATCCACGCGGGTGAGCTGCGGTGCATGGGGGCGTGCTACAGGAATGACCCAGACTGTCCGGAGTGGATGTACCTGAAGGGCAACCCGGACGGGACGGGCCTGCGCCAGGCCGTGCACCTCAACAAGTCGGCGGCGAAGAACCACCCGGACGCTGTCGAGTCCGACAAGCACAAGGCGCTCAAGGACCGCGTCGCGACCGTCTCCCAACGGGCCGGCTTCTCCGTCGAGGTTGAGGCCCGTTCGTCCAGCGGCAAGCGGGTCACGGACGTGCTGGTGCGCGGCGAGGGCGGCCTCGTGCTCGGGCACGAGCTCCAGGTGTCGAAGCTGTCGGTCCCGACGATCAGGAAGCGCATCCGGATCGCTCGGCAGGACGGGGTGATGCCGATGTGGACCACCGACAACCCGGCCGTGCAGGTTGAGCACCGCGCCCCTTGGGCTACGATCCCGCCGACGAACGCCGGCTGGGTTCGCACCGGCAACGAACTGCTCGTCTCCGGTGGCGCCCGGTCGACCGAGATTGAGCGGTGTGGCCGGCGTGGCCTGTACTGCCCGGTGAGCCGGGGGCGCCCGTGCGGCCAACTGCACGTCTACCTGGAGGCCGCCCGAGGCCTCAACCTGGATGACCTGGTCGTCGGGGCGGCGTCCGGTGCGTGGCGGTCGCTCGAGCAGGCTGACTCCCGCGGTCGGGCGCTGTACTACTGGGTTACCACCGACGACATGGAGCGGTACCTGAACGACCGCGCCGGGCGGCAGCCGGTCACCAACATCGAGCTGGATCCGGGCCCGGGCGGTGCCGTGGCGATGACGCCCCGGGAGCTGGACCTGAACTGCAACTACGGCGTCGACACCGGCTACCGGCGGCCGCCGGCGGCGCCCCGGGATCCGCGCGGCGCGGTCGTGGTCGACCTAGGCGGCTCCTTCGCCAAGAAGCACGGGATCGCCTTCGACTGGTCCAAGCACCTGACCGGTGACCGTCTGCCGTGCCGAATCTGCGGCGTTGGCGCGTTCATGCGGGACGACGACGGGAAGCCCTGCCACAAGGTGTGCGCCGAAGACGAGGCGGCGGAGCGCGCAGCTAGGCAAGGCAGCTGATCGTGTAGTTGCGGAAGGCCCCGGGGGCTTCCCTAACAACGTCATGAACATCGGCTGGTACGACAACCGCACGCTGCCGATCCGGTTGACGATCCACCACCGGCCGGGCCGATGGCGCCCGGTCACCAACGAGCAGCAGACCCCCGGCGACTCGTCGTTGGCCTACGTCGCGCCGGACCTGAACCCGACCGAGGCCGAAACCGCCGCGCAGCACCTCGACGACCTCGCCGCCATGGCTGAGTTTGGCTATCGGCCGCCAAAGCCCACGCGCTACGGACGGGCGGCCCAGCGGCTGCAACACCTCGTCGACATCGACACCGACCTCGCCAAGGTGAAGGTGGCCATCGGCGACGACGAGCTGCCCCTGACATGCGAGACCTACTCACGCTGCTACGCAAGCAGGACCAGGGCGTGGACCCCGCTGCCCGCCGCCACCACGTCACCGCCCGAGCGTCCGAGGCCGCTGGCGGCGACGGCGGCGCGGTGTGGATGCGGCTGGTCGACGTTCGGGGCACGGCCGCATCGCGGTGACCGCCGTGGAGGGCACCGACGACCCCGACGACGACTACTGGAAGCCGCACACCGCCCAGCACACCCCCGCCCAGGCCCGGGAGCTGGCCGGCAAGCTGCGCACCTTCGCCCGCGCCGCCGCCGACCCGAGCGACACCCGATAGCCCGCCAACCTGACGCGGCCGGGGTCGTGCTGGAACACGACCCGGCCACTACCTCCCGAGCAGAGACGCGAGCAGCAACCCGAGACGGTGGACAGGGCTGCGGCGTCAGTCACACGGTGCTGGTCGGGCACCCCCACAGGCCACCAGGCGCTTGTAATCGGTTGGGTCAGGTTCGCGTGGGCCAGGTTCGCGTGGACCAGGCTCGCTCGCTTCAGCCCGTGTAGGTCAGGTGGCGGCCCCCGGAGCTGATCCCCGAGGGCCCGCACGGTGCGTCAGCGAGAAAGGCGCCGGCGCTTGCTGCTGACGCATCGGCAACGGCTGAGCGGCAGCAGGAGGTTCAGCCCTCCTGCCGCCGCCAGGCCGACCTGCACGCCTGTGACCCATCCGTCGGCCCATCCCGCCGCGTATCCGACGATGGCGGCGCCGACCAGGATCACGATCTGTCGCGCGGTCCGCGTCCGGTGGCTCGTGTGGGCCTTGCGGCCTACGCTCGTCATTGCCGTTCTCCGTTCCAGCTGCCCAGCTGCTATCTGATGAGCGGCAGTCGACCCACGCCCTGCATGGCGTGGGTCGACCCATTTGCGCTCGTGAGCCGCACTTCTGGCGGCTCACAACAATCAGATAAGCGCTGGGCAGTGCCCGGTAACAACAAAACGGACGAGCCCGGATGAGTTCAGCAGACGGGCACCCGCCGTCGGACACTGTGGACGGAGTCAGCTACCGTCGGATTCCGTCGGATCCCGTCGGACAGCTTCGGACGCCCTCTTCGAAGGGAACTCGCGCGGTGCCAGAGACCGCCTCCTCGGGCCTGGAGTCCAATCCCGAATCGGTTACCAGTCTACCCGGGCTGGCTCGTGAACTTGCCCGCCTGCGCCTGTGGCACGGCAACCCGTCGTTTCGAGACCTTGCACAACGGTCCAAGGGGAAACTGCCGCGCGCCACAGCCGGTGACCTCACCAAGGGCCGGCACCTGCCTCGCATGGACTCGGTCCTCGCCTTCGTCCAAGCCTGCGGGGAGTCCGATCCCCTGCAGATCGAGGCGTGGAAGATGGCCTGGCGGCGCGCTGCGGCGCGTACCCGCTTGACACCGATCGCGCCGGAACCACCCGCCGAGGACACACCCCCCGTAGGGATGTCGCACCCTTACGGCCAGGTGACGCACATCAACAACACGTTTATGCAGCCGCCACTCTCCGCTCAACGGCTGGCGGCCATGCCTGTCCGACAAGCTGCGGAAACGCTGACGAACATGGACCGAGACGACGCGGTCGGGATCCTCGCAGAGATGGATCCCACGACCGCTGGCCGCCGACTCGCCATCATGAACCCAGACCGCGCGGCTGAACTGCTGGCACACATGGACGAACAGTTGGCAGCACAGCGACTCACCGCGATACCACCCAAACTAGCTGCGGCCGTACTTTCCTCGATCCCCCCACAACAAGCAAACGAACTCCTGCCAGAGATGCCGCTGGAGTCTGTGGTGGAGGTGGTGTCGGGGCTGCCGTCGGGCCATGCGGTCAAGGTGGTGTCCGAGATGTCGTTGGGCCATGCGGTACAGGTGGTGTCGCGGCTGCCGTCGGGCCATGCGGCGGAGGTGGTGTCGGGGCTGCCGTCGGGCCGCGCGGTCAAGGTGGTGTCGGGGATGTCGCCGGACCTTGCGGTCAAGGTGGTGTCGGGGATGTCGCCGGACCTTGCGGTCAAGGTGGTGTCGGGGATGTCGCCGGACCGTGCGGTCAAGGTGGTGTCAGGGATGTCGCCGGGCCTTGCGGTGGAGGTGGTGTCGAGGATGTCGCCGGGCCGTGCGGTACAGGTGGTGTTGGGGATGTCGCCGGACCTTGCGGCGGAGGTGGTGTCGGGGCTGCCGTCGGGCGTTGTGGTGGAGGTGGTGTCGAGGCTGCCGTCGGACGTTGCGGTGGAGGCAGCGTCGAGGCTGCCGCCGGACCGTGTAGTACAGCTGGTGTTGGGGATGTCGCCGGGCGTTGCGGCGAAGTTGGTGTCGGGGCTGCCGCCGTACCTTGCGGCTCAGGTGGTGTCACGGCTGCCGCCGTACCGTGCGGCACAGATGGTGTTGGGGATGTCGCCGGACCTTGCGGTCAAGGTGGTGTCGGGGCTGCCGTCGGACCTTGCGGTCAAGGTGGTGTCGGGGCTGCCGTCGGGCCGTGCGGTCAAGGTGGTGTCGGGGCTGCCGCCGGACCGTGCGGTCAAGGTGGTGTCGGGGCTGCCGCCGGACCGTGCGGTGGAGGTGGTGTCGGGGCTGCCGCCGGACCGTGCGGTGGAGGTGATGGGGGGGCTGCCGCCGGGCCTTGCGATGGAGGTGATGGGGGGGCTGCCGCAGGGCAGCGCGAATGCTCCTGGTGAGCTTAAGAGGGGCATCTGATCCGTGTAGTGGCTGATTCATGTTCGGCCGTAGCGGTGGTGGGGTTGGTTCGTTGATCGCGGCGTGGGCGTGCAGCGGCGTGGATATCGGTCGGACTTGTCGGATGAGCGGTGGGCGCTGATCGAGCCGGTCCTGACAGCGTGGCGGGCAGCGCGGGTGGGCTTGGGGATCAGCCGGCCGGTGCATGATCTCCGGGAGATCGTCAACGCGATCCTGTGAGCCCTTTTCATCGTGGGTTTCGGCTGGTCTGGACGTGGTGTAGGGCGAGGATGGCCTGGATGATCGCGGTGGCGCGTCGGGGGCAGCAGCG
>NZ_JBEYTP010000044.1:0-52125 GCF_040643125.1 Micromonospora sp. NPDC047465 | reverse complement strand
CGCCGCTACATCATCTGGCGGAACAAGAACGCCACCGACAAGCGCCTACGTCAGGTAGTCAACAGGGCGAACGTTGCCTGACGCGGCACTAGTTCCGGTCCCGCCCCGCGGGCGGGAGTGCCGGCCGGCCTGCGGGGGTCAGCTCAGCCGCTCGACCACCATGGCCATGCCCTGGCCGCCGCCGACGCACATGGTCTCCAGGCCGATGGTCCTGTCGTGCCAGTCGAGGGCGTTGAGCAGGGTGCCGGTGATCCGTGCGCCGGTCATGCCGAACGGGTGCCCGACGGCGATCGCGCCGCCCATCACGTTCAGCTTCTCCAGCGGGATGTCGAGCTGGCGGTACGAGGGGATCACCTGGGCGGCGAACGCCTCGTTGATCTCCACCAGGTCGACGTCGTCGATGGTCATGCCGGCCCGCTTGAGCGCCTGCCGGGTGGCCTCGACCGGGCCGAGGCCCATGATCTCCGGCGACAGGGCGGTCACACCGGTGGAGACGATCCGGGCCAGCGGGGTGATCCCGAGGTCCTTCGCCTTCTGGGCGCTCATGACCACCACGGCGGCCGCGCCGTCGTTGAGCGGGCAGCAGTTGCCGGCGGTGATCCGGCCGTCCGGGCGGAACACCGGCTTCAGGGCGGAGACCGCCTCCAGGGTGACCCCGGGCCGGGGGCCGTCGTCGGTGCTGACCACCGTGCCGTCCGGCGTGGTGACCGGGGTGATCTCCCGGGCCCAGAAGCCGTCGGCGATGGCCTTCTCGGCGAGGTTCTGGCTGCGTACGCCGAACTCGTCCATGTCGGCGCGGGTCACGTCGTGGACCTGGGCCAGGTTCTCGGCGGTCTGCCCCATGGTCAGGTAGATGTCCGGCAGTTCGCCCGACTCGCGCGGGTCGGTCCAGACCGGGGCGCCGCCCTGGGCGCGGGCCTTCGACCGCTCGGCCGCCGCGGCGAAGCGCGGGTTTTCCCAGCCGCCGCCGACCAGCGCCTGCGCCTCGGGCGGGAGGCCGTCGGAGTTGCCGCGGGCGTACCGGGAGACGGTCTCCACGCCGGCGGAGACGAAGACGTCGCCCTCGCCGGCCCGGAT
Source organism: Micromonospora sp. NPDC047465 (assembly GCF_040643125.1). Taxonomy (NCBI): domain Bacteria; kingdom Bacillati; phylum Actinomycetota; class Actinomycetes; order Micromonosporales; family Micromonosporaceae; genus Micromonospora; species Micromonospora sp. NPDC047465. The sequence continues at coordinate 51,048 of NZ_JBEYTP010000044.1, read as the reverse complement.
CGCGTGCATCGCCATCCGGGTGGTCTGCAGCGAGGACGCGCAGTAGCGGGTGAGGGTCGCGCCGGGCAGGGTGTCCAGGCCCATCAGGGTGGCGACGACCCGGGCCATGTTGAAGCCCTGCTCGCCGCCGGGCAGGCCGCAGCCCAGGTAGAGGTCGTCGATCTCGTTCGGGTCGAGCTGGGGGACCTTGTCCAGGGCGGCCCGCACGATGGTCGCGGCGAGGTCGTCCGGGCGGACGTCGCGCAGGGACCCCTTGTGCGCCCGGCCGATGGGGGAGCGGGCGGTGGCGACGATGACGGCGTCGCGGGACGACTCAGTCGGCATGGAGCCAACGTTAACCCGTCGGTAACTTCGCGCGGAAGCTGGCGGCCGACCGGGAAATGTCACGCCCGGCGGGGCGCGACGCCCGGTGGGTCAGCGGTCGGACGCGGGCGCCCCGCCCGGCGGGTCAGCGGCGGGACGCGACCGCGGCGGCCGCCGCGACGGCGGGCAGCAGGGCGTGCGCCCAGACCCGGTAGCCGTCGGCGGAGGGGTGGTAGCCGTCGTGACACAGGGTGCCCGCGTCGGCGCGGAACACCGGACCCGTCTCGGTGGCCAGGTCGACCACCGTGCCCCCGGCGTCGAGCACCGCCGCCGTCTGCGCGCGGGCGACCCGCCGCCCGGACCAGCCGACCAGGTGCCGCAGCGGCGGCGCGATCGCGCGTACGGCGCCGAGGTCGGGGCAGGTGCCGACGACCACCTCCACCCGGGCCTCGCGGAGCCGGTGCACGGCCGCCGCGAGGTAGGCGGCGGCCTCCGCCGGCCGGCGCAGGGTGGTGGCGTCGTTGGCGCCGATCAGGATCACCGCCACGTCGGGGCGCTCGCCGAGCAGCGCCCGGGCCACCTGGGTGGCGAGGTCGGTCGAGCGGGAGCCGGAGACGCCGACGCTGGACAGGTGCACCTGCCGGCCGTTCGGGCCCTCGGCGAGCAGGTTGGCCAGCTGGCCGCCGATGGTGTCGTCGAGGCGTTCGACCCCGACGCCGAGGGCGGACGAGTCGCCGAGCAGCACCAGCCGCAGCGGTGGGGCGCCGGCGCGCCCGACCGTGGCGCGCAGCGCCAGCCCGAGCTCCGGCTGGGCGTACTGGCGGTGCCGGGCGACGAAGGCCTGGCCGGCGAGGACGGCGGCGCCGCCGACCGTGCCGGCGATCAGGGAGAGCGCCGTGGCCCGACCCAGCCGACCGGCGAGCCCCGAGGGGATGAAGCGCTCGCTCATGCCAGTCCCTCCAGAGTGGGTGAGTCGGCGGCGGGGCCGGGTTGCGGCACCGCGCCGACACCAAAGAAGGCCCGTCGGCGCAGCTGCACCCACCGACCGGCGGGGCCGCGGTCGCGCCCCCGCACCTGGGTGCCGCTGACCTCGGTGCCCGCGTGCCGAGCGGCCTCCTGGGCGGCCGCGGGGAGCGAGCGTACGCCCTCGCGCCGGGCCGGGGTAGTGCGCCGCTCCTGCCCGGCGCCCAGCGCGGACAGCACGGTCGGCAGCAGCGCGGCGGCGGCCACGGCGTAGCCCTCCGCCGAGGGGTGGAACCGGTCCCAGGCGAACATCCGGGTCGGCTCGGCGGTGAAGCGGGGGCCGAGCAGGTCACCGAGGGAGACCGTCCAGCCGCCGGCCTCGACCACGGCCACCGTCTGGGCGGCGGCGAGCTGCCGGCTCCAGCGCCGGGCCAGCCAGCGCAGCGGCGGCTGGATCGGGCGGATCGCGCCCAGGTCCGGGCAGGTGCCGACGACCACCTCGCAGCCGGCGGCGCGCAGCGTGCGGACCGCCTCGACCAGATAGCGCACGGCCAGGCCGGGCGGCGTGCGGTTGGTCACGTCGTTGCCGCCGATCAGGATCACGGCGACGTCGGGCCGGCACTCCAGCGCCGCCTCCACCTGGTGCTTCAGCACGGCCGAGATGGCGCCGACCACCGCGAACCGGTGCAGCCGGACGGGCCGCTGGAGGCGGCGGGACAGGCCGGTGGCGAGCAGGGCGCCCGGCGTCTCCCGGCGGCGGTGCACGCCGTAGCCGGCGGCCGACGAGTCGCCGAGCACGACCATGGTGACCGGCGGGCCGGGCAGCTTCGCGCCGTAGACCCCGTCGCAGCGGGGCGGCGGCGCCTCGGCCATCGGGATTGTGCGGCGGGCCTGCCGGGCCTGCCCGAGGAGCACGCCGCCGGTCGCCACCGCGGCGGCCGCCGTGGCGCCCGTGCCGATCGCCGCCAGGCGGGCGATCTGCCGAGCGCGCTGCCAGCGCGAACCAACCGGGACGGCGGAACCAACAACCCCCATGCAGCGACATTATCGCGCCGGAACGACACGCCGCCGTCGTCGTGTCGGCTCGCGGGTGGCTGGAAGGCGACCGTCCTGGGTACCTGTTCCGGTGACCGGGCGACAGTTGCGCCGGCACGTCACCCTGGCACGCGGAGAGGGGCCGAACATGGGGAAGACATTGAAGCGGAGCGCCGCGTTCAGCGCGCTGGCGAGGGCGCTCGCGGCGGGGTCGCGGGGCGGGCCGTCGCTCGGGGCGCGGCTCGCGGCGCTGCCCCGGATGATCCGGGCGACCACCCGGGGGGAGTACGACGGCGGCCTGCGGCTGGCCCTGATGACCGCCGCGACGGCGTACATCGTCTCGCCGATCGACCTGCTGCCGGAGATCCCGCTGGCGATCTTCGGGCTGGCCGACGACGCGGTCATGGTGACCTGGCTGGCCGGCAGCGTGCTCGCGGAGACCGAGCGGTTCCTGGAGTGGGAGGCCCGCCGCAGCTCCGTGATCCCCGGGCACGTGGTGTCCTGAACCGACGTACCCTGGGGCGTCGAGAAAACGTCTGCCCGGCCGCCGCCGGCGGCGCCGGAGGAGAAGGGCAACAACGAGGTGCGGTACTACGACAACGTCGTCGAGCTGATCGGCAACACCCCGCTGGTACGGCTGCGCAACGTCACGGCCGGCATCCAGGCCACCGTGCTGGCGAAGGTGGAGTACCTCAACCCGGGCGGGTCGGTGAAGGACCGGATCGCGCTGCGGATGGTGGAGGACGCGGAGAAGGCGGGCATCCTCCAGCCCGGCGGCACGATCGTCGAGCCGACCAGCGGCAACACCGGAGTCGGCCTGGCCCTGGTGGCCCAGCTCAAGGGCTACAAGTGCGTCTTCGTCTGCCCCGACAAGGTCAGCCAGGACAAGCAGGACGTGCTGCGGGCGTACGGCGCGGAGGTGGTGGTCTGCCCGACCGCCGTGGCGCCGGAGGACCCGCGCTCCTACTACAACGTCTCCGACCGGCTGGCCCGGGAGATCCCCGGTGCCTGGAAGCCCAACCAGTACAGCAACCCGGCCAACCCGCGCTCGCACTACGAGACCACCGGCCCCGAGCTGTGGGAGCAGACCGGGGGCGGGCTTACCCACTTCGTGGCGGGCGTCGGCACCGGCGGCACCATCTCCGGAATCGGCCGCTACCTGAAGGAGGCGTCGGAGGGCCGGGTCAAGGTCATCGGCGCGGACCCGGAGGGCTCGGTCTACTCGGGCGGCACCGGCCGGCCGTACCTGGTCGAGGGCGTCGGCGAGGACTTCTGGCCGGAGACGTACGACCGGGGCCTGGCCGACGAGATCATCGAGGTCTCCGACAAGGCGTCGTTCGAGATGACCCGGCGGCTGGCCCGCGAGGAGGGCCTGCTGGTCGGCGGCTCCTGCGGCATGGCCGTGGTGGCCGCCCTGGAGGTGGCCCGCAAGGCCGGCCCGGACGACGTGGTCGTGGTGCTGCTGCCGGACAGCGGCAAGGGCTACCTGTCGAAGATCTTCAACGACACCTGGATGGCCCGGTACGGCTTCCTGGACAACTCCGGCACGGAGCCGACGGTCGCCGACGCGCTGGCCAACAAGCCGGGCGGCCTGCCCGAGCTGGTGCACGTGCACCCGACCGAGACGGTCCGCGACGCGATCGACTACATGCGCGAGTACGGCGTCTCGCAGCTGCCGGTGCTCAAGGCCGAGCCCCCGGTGGTGACCGGCGAGGTGGCCGGCTCGATCGCCGAGAAGGACCTGCTCGACGCGCTGTTCACCGGTCAGGCGCACCTGCACGACACCATCGAGCGGCACATGGCCGAGCCGCTGCCGATGATCGGCGGCGGGCAGCCGGTGAGCGAGGCGGTCGGCCTGCTGGAGAAGTCCGACGCCGCCCTGGTGCTGGTCGACGGCAAGCCGAAGGGCGTCCTCACCCGGCAGGACCTGCTCGCCCACCTCGGCGCCCGCTGACCCGGACGACCCCGCGAGGGCCCTTCCCGGCCGGGGGAGGGCCCTCGCCGTGTCTGCCGCGCCGGACCGGACGATCAGTGCCGCCGGCCGGCGGTCAGAGCGGTCGGTCGTACCGGAGCTGGGGCACGACCACCGGGCCGAGGTGCTCGTCCCGTGCGGTGCCGGTGTGGACCCAGCCGCCGCGCTCGTAGAAGCGCCGGGCGTGCGCGTTCGACGCCAGCACCCACAGCACCGCCCGCGACCAGCCGCGCGAGCGCATGGCGTCCAGCGCGTCGACCATGAGGGCCCGCCCGGTGCCCCGGCCGCGCTCGGCCGGGTCGAGATGGAGGGCGTTGAGCAGGCCCGTCGCCGGGTCGCCCTCGTCGTCCGGGCCGAGGTAGCTGAAGCCGACCAGCCGGCCGTCGCGTTCGGCGACGGTCATCCGGTGGTCGTCGCGCTCCCACCCCCACCGCTCGGCCCAGTACCGCCCCATCGCCTCCGGCCCCGGCTCGGCCAGCGCCTCGGGCGGGACGAACGACGCGTACGCCGCGACCCGGGACCGCTGGTGCAGGGCGCCGACCGGCATCAGGTCAGCCGCGGTGGCGGGGCGGAGGGTGACCGTCACCCGGCCGAGGCTACCCGCCGGGGCGGGACCTGCACGGTGGTCAGGTCCTCGGCGATCACCAGGTCGCCGTCGAAGTGCGCGCGGGCCTCGTCGGCGAAGCGGGTCGCGTCCCCGTACCGCTGCGAGAAGTGGGTGAGCACGAGCCGGCGTACGCCCGACTCGGCCGCCACCCGCGCGGCCTGGCCCGCCGTGAGGTGGCCGACCTCGGCGGCGAGCGCGGCCTCCGAGTCGAGGAAGGTCGACTCGATGACCAGCAGGTCGGCGTGCTCGGCGAGGGCGTAGACCCCGTCGCAGAGCCCGGTGTCCATCACGAACGCGAACCGTTGCCCGGGCCGGGGCACGCTCACCTCCTCCCGGGTGACGCGGCGCCCGTCGAGGTCGAGGTGGCCGACCCGGATCAGCTCCCCGACGGCCGGCCCGGCGATGCCGTACGCGGCCAGCTTCTCCGGCAGCATCCGGCAGCCGTCCGGCTCGACGAGCCGGTAGCCGTACGTCTCGATCGGGTGCCGCAGCCGGCGGGCCTCCAGCGTGCCGACGCCCAGGGTGATCCGCTGCCCGTCGGCCTCGATCGGCTCGACGCGCAGCTCGGCGGTCTCGTGGAAGGAGCTGGCGTGCCGCAGCCGGGCGAAGTACTCCGCGCCGCCGGCCGGGAAGTGCACCGCCACCGGGTGCGGCACCCGGTCCAGCGAGAGCCGCTGGATGGTGCCGGGCAGGCCGAGGCAGTGGTCGCCGTGGAAGTGGGTGACGCAGATCCGGGTCAGGTCGGTGGCGGTGACCGTGGAGTGCAGAAGCTGCCGCTGGCTGCCCTCGCCCGGGTCGAAGAGGATCACCTCGTCGTCCCAGCGCAGCACGTACCCGTTGTGGTTGCGCTGCCGGGTCGGGGCCTGGCTGGCCGTCCCGAGCACCACCAGCTCGCGCATCGACACGGTTGACCTCCGGCTGCGTCGACCACCCGGCCCGGAAAAGGGTCGACCCCCGGGGCTTCCGCGCTCGCGCGCGGGCCGGCTGGACTGGGCCGGCACCCCGGGGGTCGGGTGGCTGTCGTGGATTCGCCGCACCGCTGCCACACGGTCTCGACGATGGTGCCTGTGCCCGCCTCGCGGCGGACGGGATAACTGTCGAGGACAGCGGCTAGCGGACAGCCACCTCACGAGTCCGATTGCTATACAAGTCTGGACCACCTCCTTTCCCGTGTACGGCCACGCTATCCACCGACCGGGCCGCCGGCAACGGATTTCGATCACAGGCTCCCGGGGAATACGCCTAGGCGGTCTCCGCGATGCCGATGGGTCCCTCGCGGGGGCCCTCCTCGCTGGCCGGCTGCACGGCCAGCGACGGGAAGTCGGCCAGCTCGCCCTCCGGCTCGGCGTCCCACTCGGGGAAGACCAGGTCGCTCTGGAGGTAGAGGCAGAGCAACTGGGTGAGCTGGCGCAGCCCGTCGAGGTGGGTGCGCTCGTGCCCGTGGGTGGCGTCCACGCCGAAGCCGAGCAGCGCCACCCGGGCGTGCGCCCCGGCCTCCACCGCCGCCGCCACGTCCGAGCGGTAGTAGTCGAAGACGTCCCGGACCAGGCGCACCCCGTGCTCGGCGGCGATCGAGGCCAGGTTGCGGGTCAGGTGGTAGTCGAACGGCCCGACGCCGTCGCCCATCGCCAGGGTGGCCGCGTCCTCCCGGGACTGCTGGCCGGGGGCGACCACCGCCGCGTCCACGGAGACGATCTCCGCGACGTCCGGGTCCAGCCCGTGGCTGGCCCCGTGCCCGATCTCCTCCGTCACGGTGACCAGCAGGTGCGCGGTGACCGCCGGGCGTACGCCGGCGTCGACCATCGCCTTGAACGCGGTCAGCACCGCCGCCACGCCCGCCTTGTCGTCCAGGTGCCGGGACTTGACGTACCCGGAGGGGGTGACCGTCGGGTTCGGCAGGAACGCGACGAAGTCCCCGGCGTCGACGCCCAGCGCGCGGAGGCCGGCGATGTCGTCGACCGGCTCGTCGACCCGCACCTCGACCTGCTCCCAGCCGATGCCCTGGGAGTCGACGGCCTCGTTGTAGCGGTGCCCGCTGGCCTTCAGGGGGAGCACCTGCCCGGTGATCACCCGGTCCAGGTCGTCGGTGAAGATCCGCACGTGCGCGCCCTCGGCGAACCGGGCGCTGTGCGTGCCGATCGGCTTCAGCTCGAGCCGGCCGTTCTCCTTCAGCCGCTTGACCATGCCGCCGATGGTGTCGGTGTGCACCACGATCGCCCGGTCGGCGCCGGTGGATCGGGGGCCGGGCAGGAAGGCGCTCAGCGCGCCGCGCCGGGTCAGCGTGGAGCCGATGCCGAGCGCGGAGAGCCGCTCGCCCACGTACTGCTGCACGTGGTCCGTACGCCCCGACGGGCTCGGGATCTCCAGCAGCTCCACGAGCACCTGGCGCAGGTAGTCCAGGTCGATCTCCAGGGGCCTCGGGCTCACGCGGCGCCTCCCGGGCCGACCGGGGACCAGAGCCGCCGCGGCGCGCGGGTGCCCGGGAAGAGCAGGTCGACGAAGCGCTCTGCGGTCGGCTGCGGCTCGTGGTTGGCCAGGCCGGGCCGCTCGTTGGCCTCGATGAAGACGTGCTCGGGCCCGTCCGGCGCGGGGACCAGCAGGTCCAGCCCGGTGACCGGGATGTCCAGCGCGCGGCTGGCCGTCACGCACGCCTCGGCGATCGCCGGGTGCAGCTCGGCGGTGACGTCGTGGATGGTGCCGCCGGTGTGCAGGTTGGCGGTCTTGCGTACGGCCAGCACCTGCCCCTCGGGCAGCACGTCGTGCAGCTCGTGGCCGGCCTCGGCCAGCACGTCCCGGGTCATGTCGTCGATCGGGATCGTGGACTCGCCGCCCGTGGCGGCGGCCCGGCGGCGGCTCTGCCGTTCGATCAGTTCGGCGATGTCGTGCACCCCGTCGCCGGTGATCGAGGCGGGCCGACGGACCGCGGCGGCCACCACCTCGTGGTCGATGACGACCACCCGCAGGTCCTCGCCGGCACGCATCTCCTCGATCAGCACGTCCGGGCAGAACCGGGCGGCCAGCTCGACGGCGGCGGCCAGCGCCTCGGGGGTGCGTACGCCCACCGTGATGCCGTTGCCCTGCTCGCCCCGCGCCGGCTTGACCACCACCCGGCCGGCCTCGGCGAGGAAGGCGGCGTCGCCGTCGTCGCCCGTGGCCGTCCGCCCGCGCGGCACCGACAGGCCCGCCTCGGCGAGGATCCGGCGGGTCACCCGCTTGTCGTCGCAGCGGCTCATCGCCACCGCCGAGGTCAGCTCCGACAGCGACTCGCGGGTCCGGACGGTGCGCCCGCCGCTGCTGAGCCGCAGCTCGCCCCAGGCCGGGTCGGTCACCTCCACCCGGATGCCGCGGCGCATCGCCTCGTCGGCGACGATCGTCGCGTACGGGTTGAGCTGGTCGTACCCCTCGGGCGTGGCGGGCAGGAAGAGTCGCTCGTTGATCGGGTTCTTCCGCTTCACGCAGAGCGTCGACGTCCGGTAGAAGCCGAGTCGCTCGTAGAGCCGGATCGCCCCGGCGTTCTCCGCGAGCACGGACAGGTCCACGTACGCCCGGCCGCGCGCGACCAGCCGGGCGGCCAGCGCGGTGATCAGGGCCTGGCCGGTGCCGGGCGGCGCGGTGTTGAAGTCGACGGTGAGGCACCACAGGCTGGCCCCGTTGTCCGGGTCGTCGAAGACCGCGACGTGGTCCACGCCGGTGATGGTGCCGACGACCTCGCCGGTGGCGTCCTCGGCGACCAGGTGCAGGAAGCGGTCGGTGCGGGCGTTGGCGACGAGCACGTCGACGGGGGCGGTGACCATGCCGTTGCGGGCGTAGATCCGGTTCACCGCGTCCGCGTCGGCGGCGTCGGCCAGCGGGCGGATCGCCAGCCCCGGGACGTCGTCGTCGGCCGGCCGGTCGCCGCCCAGCGGCAGCCGGTAGGTCAGCGACGGGTCGATGAACAGCTCGTCGGGCAGCCGGGACACCAGCACGTGCGGGTCGCGCAGGTAGATGCAGATGTCCCGGGAGCCGGCGGCCTCGGAACGCAGCACGGCGGCGACGGCGGCCTGGTCGGTGAAGGTCTGCCCGAAGACGAGCCGGCCCCAGCCGCAGTCCAGCACCACGTCGGTGTCGCCCTCGCGGGCGGGGGTCTCCGGTGTGCCCGGGGCCATCGGGTCGCCGCCGGGCCCGACCCGCTCCCGTCGCCGGCCGCCACGGAACCGGTCGGACCGGGCCGTGCCGGTCGCCAGGGTGTCGGTCACCGTCAGTCGATTCCGTGGCTCTGGAGCCACATTTCCAGGAGTCCGAGTTGCCACAGCTTGTTTCCGTTCAGCGGGGTCAGTTCGGCGTTCGGGTCGGCGAGCAGCGCGTCGACGTAGTCGGCGCGGAACAGGTCGCGGCGGCGGGCCTCGGGCGCGGAGAGCGCGTCGCGTACCCGGTCGAGGAGCTTGCCCTCCAGGTGGGTGAGGCCGGGGACCGGGAAGTAGCCCTTCGGCCGGTCGATGACCTCGTGCGGCAGCACCCGGCGGCCGATCTCCTTGAGCACCCCCTTGCCGCCCTGCGCCAGCTTGAGTTCCGGCGGGCAGCTCGCGGCCAGCTCGACGAACTCGTGGTCGAGGAACGGCACCCGGGCCTCCAGCCCGTGCGCCATGGTCATGTTGTCCACCCGCTTGACCGGGTCGTCGGTCAGCATGACCTGGGTGTCGATCCGCAGCCCGGCGTCGACCGCGGTCTCCGCGCCGGCCCGGCCGAGGTGCGCGGCCACGAACTCCCGGGCCGGGTCGCCGTCGGCCAGCCAGGCCGGGTTCAGCACCCGGGCCAGCCCGGCCGCGTCCCGGTCGAAGAACGCCCGGGCGTACGTGTCGAGCGCCTGGTCCCGGCCGACGCGGGCGAGCGGCGGATACCAGTGGTAGCCGCCGAGGATCTCGTCCGCGCCCTGGCCGGACTGGACCACCTTGACGTGCTGCGACACCACCTCGCTGAGCAGGTAGAACGCCACGCAGTCGTGGCTGACCATCGGCTCGGACATCGCGGCGACGGCCGCTTCCAGCGGCGGCACCAGGTCGGCGGCGGCCACCCGGATCTGGTGGTGGTCGGTGTCGAACGTCTTCGCGACGAGGTCGGAGTAGCGGAACTCGTCGCCCTCCCGGCCGCCGACGGAGTCGAAGCCGATGGAGAAGGTGGAGAGTCCGCGCTGGCCCTCGCCGGCGAGCAGGGCGACCACCAGGCTGGAGTCCAGGCCACCGGAGAGCAGCACGCCGACCGGCACGTCGGCGACCATCCGCCGGCGCACGGCGGTGGTCAGCGACTCGAGCAGGGCGTCCTGCCAGTCCTTGTCGGACCAGCCGGCCCGCCCGGCGGCGCGGGTGAAGGCCGGGTCCCAGTAGACCCGCTCGGAGGTGCGGCCGTCGGCCTCGTAGACCCGTACGGTCGCCGGGGGCAGCTTGGCGACGCCGCGCAGGATGGTGCGCGGCGGCGGCACGATGCTGTGGAAGCTCAGGTAGTGCGCGAGCGCGACCGGGTCGATGGTCGTGTCGATCCCGCCGCCGGCCAGCAGCGCGGGCAGGGTGCTGGCGAAGCGCACCACGCCCGGCGTCTCGGCCACGTAGAGCGGCTTGATGCCGAGCCGGTCCCGGGCCAGCACCAGCCGGCCGGTGTCCCGCTCGCTGATTGCCACGGCGAACATGCCGACCAGGTGGTCGACGAAGTCGAGCCCCCACTCCGCGTACGCCTTGAGCACGACCTCGCTGTCGCCGGAGGAGAAGAAGCGGTGGCCCTTGGCCTGGAGCTCCTCGCGCAGCTCGCGGTAGTTGTAGACGCACCCGTTGAAGACTCCGGTCAGCCCCGCGCCCGGGTCGACCAGCGGCTGCCCGCTCGCGGCGGAGAGGTCGATGATCTTCAGTCGTCGGTGTCCGAGGGCCGTCGGGCCCTGGGCCCAGACGCCGCTGTCGTCGGGCCCCCGGTCGCTCATCGTGGCCGCCATGCGCTCCACCGCCGACACGTCGGCGCGCGAGCCGTCACGGCGGAACTCTCCCGCAAGTCCGCACATGCGAGGCAATGCTGCCAGAGGCCGGTGCGGTTCGCCCGTTGAGCTGATGCCGGCGGTGTTCGTGGTTGCTAGGATGCTCGGCCCCGTCGGCCCGGCCCGTGGTGGCGGGGGCGTTTCCGGCCTGGCCCCGCCCCGCTGCCCGAATCGAAACGGGTCTGCGGTGTGACAAACACCGCAGACCCGTTCGCGGGCGTCGCGCGGGCTCAGCCGCCGGTGCGGGCGATGCCCACCGGGCAGCTCAGCCCGTTCGGGCCGTGGTTGCAGTACCCGTTCGGGTTCTTCGTGGGTGCGAGGTACTGCTGGTGGTGGTCCTCGGCGAAGTAGTAGGCGCCGAGCCGGTCGATCTCCGTGGTGATCTCGCCCTTGCCGGCGCGCGCCACGATCGGCGCGAACGCGTCCCGCGACGCCTGCGCGGTGGCGAGCTGCTCGTCGGTGGTCGCGTAGATCGCCGACCGGTACTGGGTGCCCACGTCGTTGCCCTGGCGCATGCCCTGGGTCGGGTCGTGGTTCTCCCAGAAGACCTTGAGCAGGTCCTCGTAGCTGATCCGGCTGGGGTCGTAGACCACCTGGACCACCTCGGCGTGCCCCGTCATGCCCGAGCACACCTCCTCGTACGTCGGGTTCGGCGTGATGCCGCCCGCGTAGCCGGCCGACGTGGTGAGCACGCCGGGCAGGGTCCAGAACAACCGCTCGGCGCCCCAGAAACAGCCCATGCCGAACACGGCCACCTGCGAGCCCTCCGGGAACGGACCCTTGAGGGGGGTGCCCAGCACCTCGTGGCGGTCCGCGACGGGCATCGCGATCAGACGACCCGGCAGGGCCTGGTCGGGGGTGGGCAGCTCGGCCTTCATACGGCGCAGGAACACGGTGGGACTCCTCTCGTACCTCTCCCAGCGTGCAACACCGCCGGACCCGCCTTCCTTACCCGCCCCGCCGCCACTCAGGCCGTCAGGCGGGGGACAGGGCCGCGGTGATCCGGGTGGCGTACGCCCGCGCCTCGGCGTCGTCGGCGTAGCGGGTGCGGGGCCAGAAGAAGCCGCGCAGACCGTCGCCCTTCGTCCGGGGCACCACGTGGGTGTGCAGGTGCGGGACCGACTGGGACACCTTGTTGTTCATCGCCACGAACGTGCCGCCGGCCCCCAGACCGGTCTCCACCGCCAACGCGAGCCGCCGGACCAGGCCGAAGTAGCCGGCCAGCCCCTCGGCGGGCAGGTCGGCCAGGGTGACCAGGTGGGTGCGCGGCACCACCAGCACGTGCCCCTTGAAGACCGGCCGGGTGTCCAGGAACGCGACCCCGTCCGGCTCGTCGGCGACGCGGAACGCCGGCACCCCGCCCGCCACGATCCCGCAGAACACGCATCCGCTCACCGGGGCAGGGTAACCGCCGCCGTGAAGGGCGGTCGTGCGGTGGCAGAGCCGGGTGATCCGTCGGGCGCGGGTTGTGACGCCTCCTGCGGCCCCGGCGACTAGCCTCACGGGAATGAGTCACGGCTTCGAGACGCTCGCCATCCACGCCGGCCAGGACCCGGAAGCCCGCACCGGCGCGGTGATCCCTCCGATCTACCAGACCAGCACGTACGCCCAGGACGCCGTCGGCGCGCCCCGGCTGGGCTACGAGTACAGCCGCTCCGGCAACCCGACCCGGGACGCGCTCCAGGAGTGCCTCGCCGCGTTGGAGGGCGGGTCGGCCGGCCTCGCCTTCGCCAGCGGACTGGCCGCCGAGGACACCCTGCTGCGCACCGTCTGCAAGCCGGGCGACCACGTGGTGATCCCCGACGACGCGTACGGCGGCACGTACCGGCTCTTCGCCCGGGTCGCCGAGCGCTGGGGCCTGGACTACACCCCGGCGCGGGTCTCCGACCCGGACGCGATCCGGGCCGCCGTCGAGCCGGGCCGGACGAGGATCGTCTGGGTGGAGACGCCCACCAACCCGCTGCTCGGCATCGCCGACATCGCCGCGCTGGCCGGGGTCGCGCACGACGCGGGCGCCCTGCTGGTGGTCGACAACACCTTCGCCTCGCCGTACCTCCAGCAGCCGATCGCGCACGGCGCGGACGTGGTGGTGCACTCCACCACCAAGTACGTCGGCGGTCACTCCGACGTGGTCGGTGGCGCGCTGGTCGCGGCCGACGCAGGGCTCGGCGAGGAACTGCGCTACCACCAGAACGCGATGGGCGCGATCAACGGCCCCTTCGACGCGTGGCTCACCCTGCGCGGCATCAAGACCCTCGGCGTACGCATGGACCGGCACTGCGACAACGCCGAGCGGATCGCGGCCTACCTGGACGGGCACGCCAAGGTCGGTCAGGTCATCTACCCGGGACTGCCCTCGCACCCCGGCCACGAGGTCGCCGCGAAGCAGATGCGCCGGTTCGGCGGCATGATCTCGTTCCGGGCCGCCGGCGGCGAGGAGCACGCCGTGGAGATCTGCAACCGGGCGAAGCTGTTCGTGCTCGCCGAGTCGCTGGGCGGCGTGGAATCCCTGATCGAGCACCCGGGCCGGATGACACACGCAAGTGCTGCCGGCTCGCCGCTTGAAGTTCCCGGCGATCTCGTGCGACTGTCTGTCGGCATCGAGACGGTCGACGACCTGCTCGCCGATCTGGAGCAGGCGCTGGGCTGACCGCTGGCTGGGAGGGTGGCCGTGCAGGACATCATGCCGACCTGGGTGGGGGCGACCGCCAAGCAGATCGCCCGGGGCGTACGCCGGGGCGACGTCACGGCCACCCAGGTCGTCGCGGACCACCTCGACCACATCGCCCGGGTCGACGCCGACCTCGCCGCGTTCCGTACGGTACGCGGCGGGGAGGCGATCACCGAGGCGGAGAAGGTCGACGAGCAGGAGGACCTGGCCAACCTGCCGCTGGCCGGGGTGCCGGTGGCGGTCAAGGAGAACACCCCGGTCGCCGGCCTGCCCACCTGGAACGGGTCGGCCGCGGTCCGTACGCCCGTCGCCGAGGCCGACCACGAGGTGGTCCGTCGGCTGCGCGGCGCCGGCGCGGTGATCCTCGGGGTGACCCGGATGCCGGAGCTGGGCCTCTGGGGGATCACCGACGACGAGACCGCGGTCACCCGCAACCCCTGGGACGCCGGGCGTACCCCCGGCGGCTCCTCCGGCGGCGCGGCCGCCGCGGTCGCCGCCGGGCTGGTGCCGATCGCCCACGGCAACGATGGCCTCGGCTCGATCCGCATCCCGGCGGCCTGCTGCGGCCTGGTCGGGCTCAAGCCGGGGCGGGGCGTGGTCCCGTGCCAGCTCGGCGCGGAGGACTGGTTCGGCCTCACGGAGCACGGCATGCTCACCACCACGGTCGCCGACGCGGCCGTCGGCTTCTCCGTGCTGGCCGGCCGCCGCCCGGAGACGCTGGTCCCGCCGCAGCGGCTGCGGGTGGGCGTCTCGCTCCGCTCGCCGGTGCGGGGCGTGCACCCCGACCAGCCCAACCGGGACGCGGTCGCCGCCGCCGGCCGGCTGCTCGCCGCCGCCGGTCACGACACGGTGCCGGCCGATCCGGTCTACCCGACCGCGCTGGGCCTGCAGGGGATCGCGACCTGGTTCGCCGCGGCGGCCGCCGACGTGCGCGCCGCCGGGCTGGACCGGCGCGGCCTCCAGCGGCGCAGCCGCCGGCACGTCGCCCTCGGCGAGTGGGCGCAGCGGCGGGGGTACGTCCGGGAGGCCGACCGGGCCGCCTGGCGCGAACGCTCGATCGGCTTCTTCGCCGACCACTCGGTCGACCTGCTGCTCACCCCGGCCCTGGCCACCGTGCCGCCGGAGGCCGCCGGCTGGTCCGGCCGCTCCTGGTGGGCCAACATGCTGGCCAACATCCGGTACGCCCCGTTCGCCGCGCCGTGGAACATCGCTGGCCTGCCCGCCCTGGTGGTGCCGGTCGGCCGCCGCCCGGACGGGCTGCCGGTCGGCGTGCAGCTCATCGGCCCGCCCGGCTCCGAGCTGCTGCTGCTCGGCGTCGCCGGCCAGTTCGAGATGCAGGCCCCCTGGTCCCGCCACGCCCCCGGCTATCCCCGCATCCCGGCCGCGGTCTGATCCCGCCGGCCTCAGGTCCGCCGCGATCGTGCGGATCATGACCGGGCGAAACGGGATGAACGGCGCGCGCCTCGCGGGCCGGAGAAGTGCAGGATCGCGGACAGTCGTGGTGCGGGCGTCGGTGCGGGCGGCGGGGGCGGCGGGTGGCACGATCAGGGCATGACGGAACTGGTCGGTCTCGCCGACGTACGCGCCGCGCGGGAACTGCTCGCGGGCGTCACCCGGACGACCCCGCTGGAGCCCTCCCGGCCGCTCAGCGCGGCGCTGGGCGGGCCGACGTGGCTCAAGTGCGAGAACCTGCAGCGCGCCGGCTCGTACAAGGTGCGCGGCGCGTACGTGCGGATCTCCCGGCTGTCCGAGGCGGAGCGGGCCAACGGCGTGGTCGCGGCGAGCGCCGGCAACCACGCCCAGGGGGTGGCGCTCGCCGCCGGCCTCGTCGGCACGCACGCCACGGTCTTCATGCCGGTGAACGCGCCGCTGCCGAAGGTCGCCGCCACCAAGGGGTACGGCGCCCAGGTCGAACTCGTCGGCAACACCGTCGACGAGTCCCTGGTGGCGGCGCAGACCTTCGCCGAGCGGACCGGGGCGACGCTCATCCACCCGTTCGACCACCGGGACGTGATCGCCGGCCAGGGCACGGTGGCCCTGGAGATCCTCGAACAGTGCCCCGAGGTCAGGACGATCGTCACCGGGGTGGGCGGCGGTGGGCTGGTCTCCGGCATGGCGGTGGCCGCCAAGGCGCTGCGGCCCGACGTGCGCGTCATCGGCGTGCAGGCGGCCAGCGCGGCGGCCTTCCCGCCCTCCCTGGTGGCCGGCGAGCCGGTACGCCTCCCGTCGTTCAGTACGATCGCGGACGGCATCGCCGTCGGCCGGCCGGGGGAGATCACCTTCACCCACGTCCGCAAGCTGGTCGACGAGATCGTCACGGTCTCCGAGGAGGACATCTCCCGGGCGCTGCTGATGCTGCTGGAGCGCGGCAAGCAGGTGGTGGAGCCGGCCGGCGCGGTGGGCGTGGCGGCGCTGCTGGCGGGCGCGGTCGAGGTGGAGCCGCCGGTCGTGGCGGTGCTCTCCGGCGGCAACATCGACCCGCTGCTGATGCTCCGGGTGATCGAGCACGGCCTCGCCGCGGCCGGCCGCTACCTGCGGGTGACCGTGCGCTGCACGGACCGCCCGGGGCAGCTCGCCTCGCTGCTCAGCGAGATCGCCGAGCACCGGGCGAACGTGGTGGACGTGGAGCACCAGCGGGCCAACCCGCACCTGCGTCTGGGCGAGGTGGAGGTGGCGCTGTCGGTGGAGACCCGGGGCGTCGAGCACTCCGACACGCTGATCAGCGCGTTGCGGGCCAGCGGCTACCAGGTGGTCTTCGCGGCTGAGGCGTGACACCGGTCGGTGTCACGCCTCAGCGGGGTGTGCGGAGCGTCGCCCGGCTCTCACCGCCGCGTGGCGGCGTGCGGGTGCCGGGCGGTGCGGATCAGCCGGAGAACGGCTCGAAACCGACCACGGTCACCTTGATGTCGGCGCCGCTGGGGGCCGTGTAGGTGCAGGTCTGACCGGCCCGGCCGCCCAGGATCGCCTTGCCCAGCGCCGACTCCGGGCTGTAGACCGTCAGGTCGGTGGTCGACGCGATCTCGCGGGAGCCGAGCAGGAACGTCTCGGTGTCGTCCTTGTCGTCGTCGAAGTAGATCGTGACGACCATGCCGGGGGACACCACGTCGGCGGTCGGCGCCTCGCCGACCTGCGCGGTGCGGAGCAGCTCCTTCAGGTAGAGGATGCGCCCCTCGGCCTTGCCCTGCTCCTCGCGGGCGGCGTGGTAGCCACCGTTCTCCCGCAGGTCGCCCTCCTCGCGCCGGGCGTTGATCTCGGCGGCGATGACCGGCCGGTTGGCGATCAGCTCGTCGAGCTCGGCCTGGAGCCGGTCGTATGCGTCCTGGGACAGCCAGGTGGCGGGCGCCTCGTTGCCAGTGGACACAGGCGGTCTCCTCAGATGTGCGTGCTGGCTGACAGGTGAACCTCCAAGCTACCAGTGCGGTACGACACGGGGGTGTCGACGATCACCGGCGGCACCCCGTCCGGCGCCGCCGTGTCGCCTGTGCCGGCGCGTCCGGCCCGCGTCGTGGCTGCTCAGGCCGGGGGCCGGCAGCGCACCACCTCGCCGATGAAGGGGCGGGCACTGGTGACCAGCCGGTGCTGCGCCGTCACCTGCCGCTGGCCCGGCCGGGCGGTCACCGTGACCTCTTCCCTGGCCACCTCGGCGCCGGCACGGTTCCGGGCGCGCAGCAGGCACACCGCCGACCCGCCCTCGGGCACGGTGACCTGGAAGTCGACCAGCACCTGGCTGTCGGTGATGCCGGTGTAGGTGATCACCTGGGCGTCGTAGTTCGGGTCGCCGTACTGCCGGTAGAGCCGGACCGCGACCAGGCTCAGGGCCGCGACGAGGGCGATCACGAGCAGCGCCGCCAGCAGCGGCCGGCGGCGGCCGCGTTCCCGGCGGCGGCCGTACCGGCCGGGCGGGAAGGCCGGCGCGCCCGGCAGAAGTGTGGCGTGCGTCTCGGTCACCGGCGGGTATCTCCTGGCGTTGTTGTCGGCGGCATCGGCAAGAATGGCAGAGTTCCATCTTCCCAGCCCGTCCCGTCGTCAAGAATGACACGTCGGCACCGCCAGGTCCCGGCGCGGGGGGAGGATGCCGGCAGGTCAGCCGGGCGGTCCCGCGGGGGGTCCGCCGGCCGCCAGAGACGAGGAGCGCCGACGTTGGCAGAGCGACTGCGACTGATGGCCGTTCACGCACACCCTGACGACGAGTCGAGCAAGGGTGCCGCGACCACCGCGAAGTACGTGGCCGAAGGGGTCGACGTCCTCGTGGTCACGTGCACCGGCGGCGAGCGCGGCAGCGTGCTCAACCCGAAGATGGACCGGCCCGACGTCTGGGCCAACATCGCCGAGATCCGCCGGGGCGAGATGGACGCCGCGCGGGCCATCCTCGGCGTCGAGCAGGCGTGGCTCGGCTTCGTCGACTCCGGTCTGCCCGAGGGCGACCCGCTGCCGCCGCTGCCGGAGGGCTGCTTCGCCCTCCAGGACGTCGAGGTGGCGGCCGGCCCGCTGGTGCGGCTGATGCGCGAGTTCCGCCCGCACGTCGTCACCACGTACGACGAGCAGGGCGGCTACCCGCACCCCGACCACATCATGACGCACAAGATCAGCGTGGCGGCCTTCGACGCCGCCGGTGATCCGGAGCGCTACCCGGAGCTGGGCGAGCCGTGGCAGCCGCTCAAGCTCTACTACGACATCGGCTTCTCGAAGGGCAAGATCATGGCCCTGCACGAGGCGATCCTCGCCACCGGCCGGGAGTCGCCCTACGCGGAGTGGCTCACCCGCTGGGAGGACCGGCCCGACAAGGGCCCCCGGATCACCACCCGCGTGGAGTGCGCCGACTACTTCCCGGTCCGCGACGACGCGCTGCGGGCCCACGCCACCCAGATCGACCCGGACGGCTTCTGGTTCCACGTGCCCATGGAGGTGCAGCGGCGCGCCTGGCCCACGGAGGACTTCGAGCTGGTCCGCTCGCTGGTCGACAGCCCGCTGCCCGAGTCCGACCTTTTCGCCGGGGTGCGTGAGACGGTCCATGCCCGCTGATCCGGCGGGCGGCTACGCTGGTCACCAACCGCAGACCGGAGGAACGCCATGCTGACCGCTGCACAGGTGCTCGCCCAGAACAACTTCGGGGACACCCGCTCGGGTGGCCTGGCGGGGCCGATGGGCCTCTTCCTCATCCTGATCCTGGGGACGGCGACCGTCCTGCTGATCCGCAACATGAACGCCCGGCTGCGCCGGCTGCCCGACCGGTTCCCCCAGCAGGGGCCGTCCGTCGACGCGCACCGGGCGGACGCGGCGGTCGTCGATCCGACAGACGGGACGCCGGCGCAGGATTCATCCTCGGACGCCCCCAAAGGGCGTCAGCAGCGCCGCAACGGGTAGTCCACGCATGATTCACGTCGAACCGGGTCGTCGCCCCCTGTTGCGGCCACCCGGTTTGCCTTAGCCTTCCGCCGGGGGACCAAGAGTTCCCGAGCCGTGCGCGGAAGGGGGCGCCGATGACCACCACAGCAGCGGCCGCCCGGCGTACCGGCGATCGGCCCGTGGGCGGAGGGGATCGGTGACGTCCGGCAGGGCCGGCGAGCCGCCCGACCGGCTCGACGACCGCGGCACCCCGCCGCGGCTGCTCCTGCTCACCGCCGCCGTCGCGCTGACCGCCCTGGTCGCCGCCGCGGTGGGGTGGACCCTGCCGACGCGCCTCCCCGCCGACGACGCGCTCGGCGGGCCGGCCCGGTTCGGCATCGCCGTCGTCGTGTTCGCCGTCGCCCAGCTGGCCCGGCTGCGGTTCCGCACCGCCGCCGGAATGGTGAGCATCACCTGGGGCGAGGCCGCGCTGATCATCTGCCTCTACCTCGCGCCCGCCGGCTGGCTGCCCTCCGCCACGCTCCTCGGCGCCGGGCTCGCCTGGTCGGCGATGTCGCTGCTCGGCGACCGCCGGCCGGTGCTGGAGGTCGTCCGGATCACGGCCTCGCTGACCGCCGCCACCGCGCTCGCCGTCTCGGTCACCACCGCGCTCGGCCGGCCGCTGCTGGCCGCGCCGACGCCGGGGCTCGCCCTGGCCGTGGTCGCCGGGTCGGTCACCTACCTGCTCGCGACCGCCTGGCTGGGCGGGGCCACCCTGGCGCTCCGGCACGGCATCCCGGTCGCCCCGCCGCTGCTCGCCGCGCTCCGCGGCAAGCTGCTGATGTTCGTCGGCAACGTCGCCGTCGGGCTGGTCGTGCTGGCGCTGCTGGAACTCGACGCGCGCTGGCTGCTGCTGCTCCCGCCGCCGCTCTGGCTGCTCCAGCAGACCTACCGGCACCGGCTCCGCGCCGACCAGGAGCGCCGCGCCTGGCGGGCCTTCGCCGAGGCCACCGCCGCGCTCAACCAGCTCGACGAGCGCGGGGTCGCCACCGCGGCGGTGACCGGGGCGCTGACGCTGTTCAACGCCGAACTCGTCGACGTCGACGTCGCCCGGGGCGACGGCCGGTGGCGGCGCTACCGGGGCGACCCGGGTGGTCACCTGGTCGACCGGGAGGTCGCGCCGCCGGGCCGGACCGAACCGGAGGAGCACGAGCTGGTCCGCACCCTCACCGTGGGCGCCGCGCGGGTGGGCGAGCTGCGGGTCCGCTTCCCGCGCTCGGCCCCGCCCAGTGCCCGGGAGCGCGACGCCGTGGCAGCGTTCGGCGACGCCCTCGCCGCCGCCCTGCACGACGCCGCCACCCACCGGGAGCTGCGTCTGGTGACCGCCCGCTCGTCGTACGAGGCGGTGCACGACCAGCTCACCGGGCTGGTGAACCGGTCGGCCATGCTCAGCAAGGGCGACCAGGCGCTGCGGCAGCTCGCCCACGACCATCCGGTGGCGCTGCTGCTGCTCGACATCAACCAGTTCAAGGAGGTCAACGACACCCTCGGGCACGCCGCCGGCGACCAGTTGCTGCGCTTGACCGCCAACCGGCTGGGCACCCTCGCCCGCCCCGGGGACCTGCTCGCGCGGCTCGGCGGCGACGAGTTCGCCCTGCTGCTGACGTCGGTCCCGGTGCTCGGCGACCGCGCCGCCCCGATGGCGTACGCGCTGCGGCAGGCCCGCGAGATCGCCGAGCGGCTCGCCGCGCCGACCGAGGTGGCGGGGGTCCGGATGTCCGTCGAGGCCTCCGTCGGGGTGGTGGTCGCCGACGCCGGCACCGCCGACCTGACCGAGCTGCTGCGCCGGGCCGACATCGCGATGTACCAGGCCAAGGAGGGCGGCGGCAGCGTCGCCGCGTACGACGCCACCAGGGACGCCGCCAGCACCGACCAGCTGGCCCTGCTGGCCGAGCTGCGCGAGGCGCTGAAGGTCGACGACCAGTTGGTGCTGGCGTTGCAGCCCGCGGTCGACCTGGCGACCGGCGCGCCGACCGGGGTGGAGGCGCTGATCCGCTGGCGGCACCCGCGCCGGGGCTGGCTCGGCCCGCACGACTTCATCCGGCCGGTGGAAAACAGCGAGCAGCTCGGCAGCTTCACCCGCTACGTGCTGGACAAGGCGCTCGCCGTCGCCGCCGGCTGGGCCCGGGACGGGGTCGACGTGCCGATCTCGGTCAACCTGTCGGCGCGCAGCCTGCTCGACCCCCGCCTGCCCGCCGAGATCGCCGAGGCGCTGCGGCGGCACGAGGTGCCGCCGGACCGGCTGGTCCTGGAGATCACCGAGACGGTGGTGATGAGCGAGCTGGAGGTCATCGACGAGGTGCTCACCACGCTGCGGTCGATGGGCGTGCAGCTCGCGGTGGACGACTTCGGCACCGGCTTCTCCTCGCTGACGTTCCTCACCCGGATCGCCGTGGACGAGCTCAAGGTGGACCGTTCCTTCGTGATCCGGATGGCCGACTCGCCGGAGGCGGCGGCGATCGTGCGGACGACCGTCGGCCTGGCCCACGAGCTGGGGCTGCGGGTGGTCGCCGAGGGCGTGGAGACGGCCGAGCAGCGGTCCGCCCTGGCCGAGCTGGGCTGCACGGCCGCGCAGGGTTACCACTTCTTCAAGCCGATGCCGGCCGACAAGATCGGCGCGGTGCTGGGCACCCTGCTCGACGAGGCCCGGCCGAACGTCTTCCCGCTGCGCGCCGACGGCGCCTCCTGACCCGGCCCGGCGCACCCGCACCAGCGGGCGGGCACGGAGCGCGGGCGGGCGGGGCACCGGCTCGTTATGGTCGTCGGGTGAACCGACTCGCTGACGCCACGAGCCCGTACCTCCTCCAGCACGCCGACAACCCGGTCGACTGGTGGCCGTGGTGCGCCGAGGCGTTCGCCGAGGCGAAGCGCCGGGACGTACCCGTAATCATCTCGGTCGGCTACGCCGCCTGCCACTGGTGCCACGTGATGGCCCACGAGTCGTTCGAGAACGAGCAGGTCGGCGCCCTGATGAACGACGACTTCGTCTCGATCAAGGTGGACCGCGAGGAGCGCCCCGACGTCGACGCCGTCTACATGACCGCCACCCAGGCGATGACCGGGCAGGGCGGCTGGCCGATGACCGTCTTCGCCACCCCGGACGGCACCCCGTTCTTCTGCGGCACCTACTTTCCCCGGCCGAACTTCGTCCGGCTGCTCCAGTCGGTCGCCACCGCCTGGCGGGACCAGCGGGACGCCGTGATCACGCAGGGCGCCGCCGTGGTCGAGGCCATCGGCGGAGCCCAGGCCGTCGGCGGCCCCACCGCGCCGCTGGACGCCGCGCTGCTCGACGCCGCGGCCGAGCAGCTCGGCAGGGAGTACGACGAGGTGAACGGCGGCTTCGGCGGCGCGCCGAAGTTCCCGCCGCACATGAACCTGCTCTTCCTGCTCCGGCACCACCAGCGCACCGGCTCGGCGCGGAGCCTGGAGGTCGCCCGGCACACCTGCGAGGCGATGGCCCGCGGCGGCATCTACGACCAGCTCGCCGGCGGCTTCGCCCGCTACTCGGTCGACGCGCACTGGACCGTGCCGCACTTCGAGAAGATGCTCTACGACAACGCGCTGCTGCTGCGGACGTACACCCAGCTCTGGCGGCTGACCGGCGACCCGCTGGCCGCCCGGGTCGCGGCCGAGACCGCCGCCTTCATGATCGACGACCTGGGCACGCCCGAGGGCGGCCTGGCCTCCGCGCTGGACGCGGACACCGAGGGCGTCGAGGGGCTCACCTACTCCTGGACCCCGGCCCAGCTCGTGGAGGCGCTGGGGGAGGACGACGGCCGCTTCGCCGCCGACCTGTTCGCCGTCACCGAGCAGGGCACGTTCGAGCACGGCACGAGCGTGCTGCGGCTCGCCCGGGACGTGGACGACGCCGCCCCCGAGGTGGCCGCCCGGTGGGAGCGGATCCGGGCCCGGCTGCGCGAGGTCCGCGACACCCGGCCCCAGCCGGCCCGGGACGACAAGGTCGTCGCCTCCTGGAACGGGCTCGCGGTCACCGCGCTGGTCGAGCACACCGCGCTCACCGGCGACCCGGTCACCGCCGCCGCCGCGATCCGGATCGGCGAGGTGCTCGCCGAGCGGCACATCGTGGACGGGCGGCTGCGCCGGGTCTCCCGGGCCGGCGTGGTCGGCGAGCCGGCCGGCGTGCTCGAGGACCACGGCTGCGTGGCCGAGGCGTTCTGCGCGCTGCACCAGCTCACCGGGGAGGGGCGCTGGCTGACGCTGGCCGGTCGGCTGCTCGACGTCGCGCTGGAGCGGTTCGCCGCCCCCGGCGGCGGGTTCTACGACACCGCCGACGACGCCGAGCGGCTGGTCACGCGCCCCGCCGACCCCACCGACAACGCCACCCCGTCCGGGCGCTCGGCGATCGTCGCGGCGCTGGTCGCGTACGCGGCCCTGACCGGTGAGACCCGCTACCGGAAGGCCGCCGAGGCCGCGCTGTCGACCGTGGCGCCGATCGTCGGCCGGCACGCCCGGTTCACCGGCTACGCGGCCACCGTCGGCGAGGCGCTGCTCTCCGGGCCGTACGAGATCGCGGTGGTCACCGACGAGCCGACCGGCGACCCGCTGGTGGCGGCGGCGCACCGGCACGCCCCGCCCGGCGCGGTGATCGTGGCGGGCCGCCCGGGACAGGCCGGGGTGCCGCTGCTCGCCGACCGGCCGATGGTCGACGGGCGGCCCACCGCGTACGCCTGCCGGGGTTTCGTCTGCGAGCGCCCGGTGACGACGGTGGAGGACCTGGTCGGCCAGCTCGGCCGGCGCTGAGGCCCACGGCCGCGGCGGTGTGCGATCGGCCATCCGGCGGGGCGGGGGACGGGTCGCCCGGATAGGCTGGCGCCGCTATGGATTCCCGTACCGGTCTGCCTGTTGTCGGCATGGTGGGTGGTGGCCAGCTGGCCCGGATGACCCACCAGGCCGCGATCGCCCTCGGCCAGTCGCTGCGCGTGCTCGCGCTGGCCCCCGACGACGGCGCCGCGCTGGTCGCCGCCGACGTCCAGTACGGCGACCACACCGACCTCGCCGCGCTGCGCACCTTCGCCAAGGGCTGCGACGTGGTCACCTTCGACCACGAGCACGTCCCCACCGAGCACATCCGGGCGCTGGCCGCCGAGGGCGTGAAGCTCTTCCCGCCGGCCGACGCGCTGCTGCACGCGCAGGACAAGCGGGTGATGCGGGAGCGGCTCGGCGAGCTGGGCGCGCCGAACCCGGCGTGGCGACCGGTCGCCGAGCCCGCCGACCTGGTGGCCTTCGGCGACGAGACCGGCTGGCCGGTCGTGCTCAAGGCGGCCCGCGGCGGGTACGACGGCCGGGGCGTCTGGCTGGTCGGCGACGCGGCGCAGGCCGTCGAGCTGGCCGCGACGCTGCTGGCCGGCGGCACCCGGCTGATCGTCGAGGAACGGGTGGCGCTGCGCCGGGAACTCGCCGTGCAGGTGGCCCGGTCGCCGTTCGGGCAGGTCGCGGCGTACCCGGTGGTCGAGACGGTGCAGCGGGACGGCATCTGCGTCGAGGTGCTCGCCCCCGCGCCGGGCCTGCCGGAGGAGCTGGCGGTCGCCGCCCAGCAGCTCGCCATCGATTTGGCCACCGCGCTCGGCGTGGTCGGCCTGCTCGCGGTGGAGCTGTTCGAGGTCGCGGACCCGACCGCGCCCGCCGGCAGCCGGATCGTGGTGAACGAGCTGGCGATGCGGCCGCACAACTCCGGGCACTGGACCATCGAGGGCGCGCGCACGTCGCAGTTCGAGCAGCACCTGCGGGCGGTGCTCGACTACCCGATGGGGGACACCTCGCTGACCGCGCCCGTCGTGGTGATGGCGAACGTGCTCGGCGGCGAGCCGGGCGGGATGTCGATCGACGAGCGGCTGCACCACCTCTTCGCGGCGGAGCCGGGCGCCAAGGTGCACCTCTACGGCAAGCAGGTGCGACCCGGCCGCAAGATCGGGCACGTCACGGTGCTCGGCGACGACCTGGACGACGTACGGACGCGGGCCGCGCGGGCCGCCCGCTGGCTGCGGGAGGGACACCAGTGAGCGGGACCGGTGAACGTGCGGACGCCGCTGTGGGCACCGTCGGGCTGATCATGGGCAGCGACTCGGACTGGCCGACCATGAAGGCCGCCGCCGGGGTGCTGGACGAGTTCGAGGTGTCGTACGAGGTCGGCGTGGTCTCCGCGCACCGCACGCCGACCAAGATGATCGAGTACGGCCGCGCCGCCGTCGACCGGGGCCTGAAGGTCATCATCGCCGGGGCCGGTGGCGCCGCGCACCTGCCCGGCATGGTCGCCTCGGTGACGCCGTTGCCGGTGATCGGCGTGCCGGTGCCGCTGAAGCACCTCGACGGCATGGACTCGCTGCTCTCCATCGTGCAGATGCCGGCCGGCATCCCGGTCGCCACCGTGTCGATCGGCAACGCCCGCAACGCCGGGCTGCTGGCCGTACGGATCCTGGCGGCCGGCGACCCCGCCCTGCTCGACCGGATGGCGGCCTACCAGGCGGACCTGGAGCAGTTGGTGGCCGAGAAGGACGCCGCGCTGCGCGCCTCCCTCGCCTGACCTGCACCCTCGGCGCTGTCGGGCACGGGTCTGCCGGTCGGGGTGCGGGCGCGGGCCCGGCCCGAACTAGGCGTCCGTCCGGCCGGGCGTGCGCGACCCGTACGCCGGGCCGAACACCACCAGCAGCGCCAGGTCCTCGGTGACGTCCTCGAACCGGTGCTCCTCGCCCGCGGGCACGAAGATCACCGAGCCGGGGCCGACCTCGGCGGTGGCGTCCGGGGTCACGATCCTGGCCCGCCCCGCGGTCACCACGTAGATCTCGTCCTCGGTGTGCGGGCTCTGATCGTCGAGCCCACCGGCCGGAACGCAGTACGTCCCCACCGACAGGTCCGGCACCCGCAGGTGCTCCACCCAGTCGTTGGCCGCCCCCACGGGCGGGGTCCACGCCCCGGCGCCCTCGATGATCCGCATGGCCGGAGCGTAGCCAACCCCGGCCCCGGGCCCGGGAGCGCCCGGATGCGTCATCTCATGCCGCGCAGGGCGGTCTGGAGGCGCTCCTGGGCGCGGCGGCGGCGCTCGTTGCTCGCGCCGAGCACCAGCAGCAGGAGCCCGACCGGGATCAGCGCCAGCCACGGCCCGAGGCTGAACAGCGCGTGCACCGCCGCGATCGCGGTGACGGCGGCGCCGACGATCACCGGCGCCTGCTGCTGGCTCGTCGAGCCGAAGATGAGCACCGCGACCGCGCCGAGCAGCAGCAGCACCTGGCGCAGCGTGCTGGAGTCGGTGGCCAGCACGATCGCCAGGGTCGGCACGAACGCGGTGACCAGCGCCGGCCCGTACGCGACCCAGCTGCTCAGGTCGGGCCGGTGCCGCAGCTCCAGCACCCCGACGAGCAGGGCGAGCGCCGCGAAGGGCAGCGTGTACGCCTCCGGCAGCGCCACGTCGGCCACCCGCATCATGATCCACCAGGCGGCGATCTCGCAGACCACCACCGCCCAGAACAGGATGCGCCGCTCCGCCGGCCGGCGGCCCGGCCGGGTGGCCGCGACGCCGAGGACCGCGCCCCAGGCGGCCAGCAGCGCCGCGATGTGCCGGGGCGAGTCGAAGGCCAGGGCCAGGGCGATCAGGGCGGCGGCGTGCCCGCTCCACTCCACGGTGGCCGCCTCGCGCTGGGCCTCGGGACGGCGGAGCCGGGGCAGGGTCGCGGCGAACACCTGCAGGGCCGCGCCGACCGCCAGCACGCCGAAGGCGGACCAGACCGCCGCGAGCCCGGCCACCAGCCCGACGGTGAGCACGAACAGCTGCGCCATCAGCGAGGCGAAGAGCCAGCCGAGGATGCGTGCCCGCTGGGTGGTGCCGAACAGCGCCGCCACCGTGCCGACGCCGACCGCGCCGCCGAGCGTGAAGAGCGTCAGCTCCCGGGTGGCGAGGCTGCCGGCCAGCCCCGCGCCCCCGGCGGCCAGCCCGATGGCGAAGACCAGCACCCGGGTCAGCCGCAGGGAACGGGCCGGCTCGACCAGCGGCGGGGGCGGGGTCAGCGCCAGGCCCAGCATCGAGATGGTGAACACGGCCAGCGCTGCGAGGGTGCTCGCCGGCCAGCCGTTGCCCAACGCCACCGGGGTGATCAGCAGGGTCACGGCCGCGCCGGGCAGCACCACGGGCACCGCCCGGGAGCGCCGGCCGCCGCTGAACCCGGTGGCGGCCAGCGCGGCGGTCGCGGTGAGCAGCAGCGCGGTCAGCACGTGGGTCGGGTCGACCGCGCCGGGCGGCGGGGTGAGCAGCTCCGGCGGTGGCCCCTGCCAGACCCGGGCGAGGCCGCGGTGCGGCTCCACCAGGGCGACGACCAGGGCCGGCGCGATCGACACCAGCGCCAGGACGGTGGGCAGCGCGGCGACGGCGAGCGCGCCGGCGGCAGGGCTGAGCCGCCAGCGCCGCGTGCCGTCGTCCGGCAGCCGCCGCAGCGCCCCGTCGAGCAGCACCGACCAGCGCCGTACCGGCTGGGCCGAGCCGGCCGGCGGTTCGGTCGCGCCGCGGGCCAGCTCGGCGAGCACCCCGAGCAGGGCCGCGGCGGCGGCGTAGACCCCGACGGGCAGCCCGGCGGGGACGGCGGCCAGCGCGGTCACGGTGGCGCCGCCGGCCACCGCCGCGCTCGCCCAGGGCAGGTACTGCGGAACCCGCCGCCGGGCGGCGGCCATCGCCGCCAGGCCCAGGCTGGACGCGGCCAGCGCGGCGGTGAGCACCACCTCCGGCGAGCGGCCGAACTCGGCCGCCAGCGCCGCGACCGCGCCCGGGGACGCGAGCAGGGCGGCGCCGGCGGCGGCGCCCCCGATCTGCGCCAGGTGCGGCGGCATCCCCTCGGCCTCGATGTCGTCGACCAGCGGCACGGCCAGCGTCCGGGCCAGCGCCGCCACCACCACGCCGATCAGCGCGATGCTGCCCAGCGCCAGCGCGGTGGTCCACGGCCGGACCAGGCCGGCCCCGGCGGCGTGCAGGGCCACCACGCCCGCCACGACCGCCCGGGACAGCCCGGCGCGCGGGTCGGTCGCCGCCACGGCGGCCATCCCGAAGACCGTGGCGACCATGCCGCCGACCAGGACCGGCGACCACCACGGCAGGTCGAACGCGGCCGGCGCGCCGATCGTGGCGAGCACGGCTGCCGCCCCCGACACGTCGTACTTCCACGGTGGCGGCAGCAGGACCGCGGCGGCGACGCCGAGCAGGGCCAGCGCGACCGGCGCCTGCCACGCCGACCCGCCGGTCGGCGCGGCCGGCCAGCCGGTCAGGTCGCCGGCCCAGATCGGGCCGGGGGTGGCGAGCACCCCCAGCCCGCCGCGCAGCGCGCTCCAGCCGGCCAGCACGCCGATGAGCACGCCGCCGACGGTGAGGCCGAGGATCGGCCCGCGCCGCCACTCCTCCGGCATCGCGCGGGCGGCCACCGCGACCACCAGCACCAGCCCGGCGGCGACGGCGAGCTGGCCGCCGGGGGCGAGCACCGCCGCGATCCGGGCGAGGGTGGCGATCAGGGCGGCGGTCACCGCCGCGGCGGCGAGGTCGGAGCCGTCCAGGGCGAGGTCGGAGCGCCGGCCCGCGTCGATGGGGCCGGCGAACACCACCATCGCGGCGGCGACGAGCAGCAGCCCGCCGACCCAGGCGTCGGCGGCGGTGGCGCCGGGGGCCCCGAACGCGGCGGCGGTGACCACGACCGTGCCCAGGGCGGTGCCCACCGCCAGCGGCGCCGGGACGTGTCGCTGGGACACCTGCACGATGGCGGCGTAGCCGAGGGTGACGCAGACCGCCAGGAAGCTGGCCGCCAGCACCGGGACGGTGGCCTCGCGCAGGCTCGCCGGGGTGGGCGTCGGGTCGGTCGGCACGGTGGCGGCGACGAAGGCGGCCACCGCGCCCGGCAGCGCGAACGCCGCGCCGCCGGCGGCCCAGGCCGAGACGGTGTCGGCCGCGGCCGGGGCGAGCCGCATCCGGGGCGCCACGGCGACCAGCACCCCGGCGGCGAAGAGCGCGAGCAGGGCCGCGGTCGTCAGCGCCGGCCGGGCCAGGGCGGCCCCCGCCCCGAACAGCCCGACGCCGGCCGCGGCGGCCGCGTGCGCCACCGCCGCCCGTCCGGTCCGGGCGGAGAGCCCGACGACCCCGATGCCGATCGCGGTCAGCACCATCGGCCAGGGCGCCATCGCCCACCCGAGACCGAACGACGCCGGTACGGAGAGCGCGGTCAGCGCCGCGCCGACCACCGCGAACTCCCGGCGGATCTCCGGCGGCAGGGCCAGCACCGCGGCCACGGTCAGCAGGAAGGCGCTCGCGGCGAGCTGCCAGGCGGCCGGACCGACCGCCGCGGCCAGCTCGGCCGGGTAGCGGTCGAGGTCGGCCGCCCAGGCCGGCAGCGCGGCTCGGACGGGGGCGACGCCGGCGCGCAGGGCCCCGCCGGCGACGACCACCCCGCTGACCGTGAGCGCCACCGCCGAGGCGAGCTGCGGGCCGCGCCGGGCGGCCTCCGGCACCGCCCGCACGGCGAGCCCGGTGACGGTGATGACCGCCGCGATCAGCAGCAGCGCCCGGCCGGGTAGCGCCACCGAGGCGATCCGGCTCAGCGCGCCGATCACGGCCAGGGTGAAGATCCCGGCGCCGAGGTCGGGCAACGGCGGCCGGCGCAGCACCAGCGTCCCGGCCAGGCCCACGGCAGCGGCCAGCAACAGCACCAGCCCCGCTCCGGTCGCGGCCGGCACGGTGGTCGCCCGCAGCAGGGCGGAGACGGCGTACGCGAGGGCGACGGCGACCGCCACCCCGTGCAGCGTCCAGGTCAGCTCGCGCAGCCACGGCACCGCCCGGGCGGCCGGGGCCGGCGTCGCCTGCTCCGGCGGGTCACCGTCGAGCACCTCGCCGGCCTCCTCCGGGGCCCCCTCCGGCCGGCCCTCGGCGCGACGCTGGCGGGGCGTGGCCGGTGCCGCCGACGCGGCGGGGGCGGCCGGCGGCTCGGGCAGGTCCCGGCGGACCGGCCGCTCCACGGTGACCGGTGACCGGGCCAGCCAGAGGTCGAGCACGGCCACCGCGGTCAGCACCAGCGCCCAGCCGCCGGGGCCGGTGACCCGGTCGTACGCGAACAGCGGCAGCACCGGCTGGGCGGCCAGCACGGCGGCGAACCGGGGCGCGCGCAGCCCCGTCCAGCCCGCGTAGCCGAAGGAGACGCCGGCGGTGACGGCGAAGATCACCCCGGCGAAGACGGCACCCGAGGCGCCGCCGTTGCCGATCTGGTCCACCGCCCACAGCGCGTAGCCGGCGAGCGGCACCAGCAGCAGGCCGACGGCGGAGATGGTCTCGGCGGTCGAGGTGAGCCCGCGCCGTGCCAGCACGGGCGGGGCGAGCAGCATCAGCACGGTCGCGAGCAGCAGGATGCCCAGCCGGGCCAGCGCGTCCATCGAGCTGGTGGCCACCGCGGCGAAGACCACCGCGGCGACGCCGAGCAGCAGCGCGCCGAGCCCGAGGGGGATGTTCTGCACCTCGCGGGAGGACGCCTCCGGCGGATGCTCCGGGTCGTCGGCGTCGAGCCAGGTGGCGCTCGGCGGCGGGGGCGGCTCCTCCGGGCCGGCCGGGGTGCCCTGCCGGGGCACCCGGGGCGGTGCGCCGGTGGCGGCGGTGGGCGGGCGGCGGCCGGGCCGGCGGCGCAGCACCCGGCGGGGGCGGGTGGCCTGTTTGAGACGTTCCTCACCGGCGTGCGCGAGGATGTCCCGCTGGAAGAGCGCGGCCTGCATCTTGGCGGCGATCTGCCGCTGCTCGCTGGCGATGGCGGCCTCGCGGGCCTTCATCTCCGCGATGGACCGCTCGATCTCCGCCAGGTGCTCGACCCACTGTGGCTGGTGCGCGCCGCAGTGCGGGCAGCTGACGGCCGGTTTGATCTCCTGGCCGCACGAGGAGCACTGAAAGCTCGCCACGACACCCCTCCACCCGCACTGTGGACTCCCACCTTGGCAGCATGCCGAATGCGGGCGCGGATTTCGACAGTTGTCGGCGGGTCCGGGGCAAAGATCGTCAGGGCGGACGGCGAACGGCCGGTCGCGGAGCGTGCTCCACGGCCGGCCGTTTCAGCGGTCGATGGTCAGGGGCGGCCCATGCCGCGGTACTCCCAGCCGGCCTGCGTCCACAGTGCCGAGTCCAGGCAGTTGCGCCCGTCGACCACCCGGCGGCCGGCGGCCAGCTCGCCGAGGGCGACGGGGTCGGCGTTGCGGAAGTCGGCCCACTCGGTGAGCACGCAGACGAGGTCGGCGCCGGTCACGGCCTCGTTGACGCCGGGCTCGTAGACCAGCTCGGGGGCCACCGCGCGGGCCCGCTCCATGCCCTGCGGGTCGTAGACGTGCACGTCGGCGCCGGCCTTGCGCAGCAGCGACGCGACGGCGAGCGCCGGGGCGTCGCGTACGTCGTCGGTGTTGGGCTTGAAGGTCGCGCCGAGCACGGCGATCCGGGTGCCGGACAGGTCCGGCCCGGCCGGCCCGGACCGGCGGCCGAGCAGCTCGGCGGCGAGCTGGACGACCCGGGTCCGGCGGCGCATGTTGATCAGGTCGACCTCGTGCAGGAAGCGCAGCGCCTCCCCGGCGCCGAGCTCCTGGGCGCGGGCCTGGAAGGCCCGGATGTCCTTGGGCAGGCAGGCGCCGCCGAAGCCGAGCCCGGCCTGGAGGAAGCGGTTGCCGATGCGGGGGTCGAAGCCGATGGCCCGGGCGAGGTGGGTGAC
This sequence comes from Micromonospora sp. NPDC047465, assembly GCF_040643125.1. Taxonomy (NCBI): domain Bacteria; kingdom Bacillati; phylum Actinomycetota; class Actinomycetes; order Micromonosporales; family Micromonosporaceae; genus Micromonospora; species Micromonospora sp. NPDC047465. Next base: position 19,404 of record NZ_JBEYTP010000044.1, on the reverse strand, counting down.
GTCGCCGCCGGCGGCCTCGCAGACCTCGGCCATCGCGTTGATGAAGGAGATCTTGGTGGCGAGGAAGGCGTTGGCGGCGACCTTGACCAGCTCGGCGGTCGCGAAGTCGGTGACCACCAGGGGCACCTCGCGGTCCTCCGTGGCGGCCAGGTCGAAGACGCCCTTGTGGGCGGCGTAGAGCATGCCGTTGGCCCACTCGCTCTTGACGCCGACCACGATCCGGTTGGGCCGCAGCACGTCGTCGACGGCGAAGCCCTCCTGGAGGAACTCGGGGCTCCACGCCACCTCGACGCCGAGGTCGGCGGGGGTGTGCTTGCTCACCAGCTGCTCGACCCACTCGGCGGTGCCGACCGGCACGGTGGACTTGCCGACGATCAGCGCCTTGCGGGTCAGGTGCTGGGCCAGGCTGGTGACCGACGCCTCGACGTACGACAGGTCGGCGCCCATGCCGTCGGCGATCTGCGGCGTGCCGACGCAGATGAAGTGCACGTCGCCGAATTCGGCGACCTCGGCGATGTCCGTGCTGAACCGCAGCCGCCCGGCCGCCAGGTTGCGCTTGAGCAGCTCGTCCAGGCCCGGCTCGTGGATCGGCACCTCGCCGGCGTTCAGCATGGCGATCTTGTCGGCGTCGACGTCGAAGCCGAGGACCTCGTAGCCCAGTTCGGCGTAGCAGATGGCGTACGTCGCACCGAGGTAGCCGGTGCCCAGGAAGGTCACCCGTGGCCGCTGCGCGCCCGACGGGGGCGTCACCGCGGCGATGGCGGGCATCGGCTGGGTGTTCGGGTACGGGATCGTCACGCCTGTCTTCTCCGCTCGCGCTGGCGCCGCGTCGTCGCGTCGCGTTCTGCTGCGGCGCCTGGGCGGGCACCGGAGGGACTCTATGCCTGTCACTTCCATCATCGCCGGGCGGCGTCGACGCTCGTCGTGCCATAGCCTACGCGGCGGTAACATCGCCTGGGTTTGGTCGCTATCCTTCAGTCTGCGCCGTCGACGGTCACAAGACGCTACAGACTGCGCATGATAGCGGTGAAGGGGAGGGGCCGACATGGCCGCAGAGCAGTCGTTCGACGTCTACCGGTTGCCGGAGGAGCACGAGGCGATCCGGGAGGCGGTCCGTGAGGTCTGTGCGGCCAAGGTGGCCCCGCATGCGGCCGAGGCGGACGAGACCGGTGAGTTCCCGAAGGCGTCCTACGACGCGTTGCGCGCCGCGGACTTCCACGCCCCGCACATCCCCGTCGAGTACGGCGGCGCGGGCGCGGACGCCCTGGCCACGGCCATTGTGATCGAGGAGGTGGCGCGGGCCTGCGCGTCGTCCTCGCTGATCCCCGCCGTCAACAAGCTGGGCACCATGCCGCTGCTGCTGGCGGGCTCGGAGGAGCTCAAGCGCCGCTACCTGAGCCGGGTCGCGTCGGGCGACGCGATGTTCTCGTACTGCCTCTCGGAGCCGGAGGCGGGCAGCGACGCGGCCTCGATGACCACCCGCGCCGTGCGTGACGGCGATCACTGGGTACTCAACGGCGTCAAGCGCTGGATCACCAACGCCGGGGTCTCGGAGTTCTACACGGTCTTCGCGGTGACCGACCCGACGGCCCGGTCCCGGGGCATCTCCGCGTTCGTGGTGGAGAAGTCCGACGCCGGGGTCAGCTTCGGCGCCCCGGAGAAGAAGCTCGGCGTCAAGGGCTCGCCGACCCGCGAGGTCTACCTGGACAACGTCCGGATCCCGGCGGACCGCATGATCGGCGCCGAGGGCACCGGCTTCGCCACCGCGATGCGGACGCTGGACCACACCCGGGTCACCATCGCCGCGCAGGCCCTCGGCATCGCCCAGGGGGCGCTCGACTACGCCAAGGGGTACGTGCAGGAGCGCAAGCAGTTCGGCAAGGCGGTCGCCGAGTTCCAGGGCGTCCAGTTCATGCTCGCCGACATGGGCATGAAGCTGGAGGCGGCCCGACAGTTGACGTACGCCGCCGCCGGCAAGTCGGAGCGCGGCGACGCCGACCTGACCTACTTCGGCGCGGCGGCCAAGTGCTTCGCCTCGGACGCGGCCATGGAGATCACCACCGACGCGGTGCAGCTGCTCGGCGGCTACGGCTACACCCGGGACTACCCGGTCGAGCGGATGATGCGCGACGCCAAGATCACCCAGATCTACGAGGGCACCAACCAGGTGCAGCGCATCGTGATGGCCCGCCAGCTCCTCAAGGACTGACCGGCCGTCGGGCGGGCCGGTCTCCCGGCCCGCCCGACGTGTCACCGGATCTCGGTCGTGTCCTCCGGCCGGTTGCCGGTGCGCGGCGGCGCCGACCACGGCGACTCGCCGCCGGTGCGGCGGGGCAGCGGCTCGGTCGGCGTCGAGTCGTCCGGGTAGCCCAGGGTCAGCGGGGCGGTGTCCTGGTCGGCCGAGCCGGCCGAGGGCCAGTCGGTCAGGGTGAAGTCGTCCCGTTCCGGGCCGGTCGCGGGTTCCGGCGCCACCTCGGCGGCCGGGCGCGGCCACCGGCGCCAGCGCTGCCCGCTGAACGTCGCCATGATCAGCAGCAGGCCGATCAGGAAAAGGGTGCCGTTCTCCACCGGCGCGTGCAGCGGGAGGGGGTCACCGAAGACCTTCCAGCCGTCCGGGATGCGGTCCCGCACCTCGAAGGGCGCGGCGAACATCCCCACGTACGGGGCGGCGAGCAGCAGCCCGGCCACCAGCGGGCCGAGCGGTGAGATGCGCAGCGTGGCGAGCAGGCCGAGCAGGATCCCGCCGACGGCGAGGTAGACGGCAGGCTCGATGAGATTGGCCGAGTTGGACGTGCCGATCTCGACCCAACGGTCGACGGTGCCCGCCGACCCGTCCTGCCCGAGGGCGACCAGCACCCACGTGACGGGTGCCACCACCAGCCCGGCGAGGAAGCTCCAGAGATGTCGCATCCGCGCACCGTACCGTTTCCGACATGACCGAGCACCCCTCCACCGCGCCGGCCGGTAAGCCGACCTCGTACTCCCGGGTCACCCTGAGCCGGATCATGACCGCTGTCGACGTCAACCTCTACGGCACCGTGCACGGCGGGGTGCTGATGAAGTTCATCGACGACGTGGCGGGGGCGGCGGCCGCCCGGCACAGCGGCGGTACGGCGGTCACCGCGGCCATCGACGAGATCGTCTTCGCCGAGGCGGTCCGGGTCGGCGACCTGGTGCACGCGCACGCCCAGGTGAACTGGACCGGGCAGACCTCGATGGAGGTGGGCGTCCGGGTGGTGGCCGAGCGGTGGGACTCGGCCGAGGACGAGCCGGTCGGGGTGGCCACCGCGTACCTCGTCTTCGTGGGCGTCGACGTGGGCGGCGCGCCACGGGCGGTCCGGCCGGTGCTGCCGGAGACCCCGGAGGACGAGCGGCGGTTCCGGGAGGCGGAGATCCGCCGGGCCCACCGCCTCGCCCGCCGCCGCGCCATCCAGGCCCACCGCGCCGGCTGAGGCATCGGGAAGGGCTCCTTCGTCCACCGCAGCCGTGCGGAAGGGGGGCCTTCCTGGCACTTCCCACACAGGGTGGTGGTGGGGCATGTGGGTTCCGCACGTGCGCCGACGGGGGCCGGGTGCGGAGAATGGCGCTTCGAGGTAGGGCAAGATGGCGCCACGGCCCATTTCACAGTGTCGTGCGGGGCCAGGGGGAGGGTGGAGCAGTGGGTGACGTGCTGTGGACGCCGCCGGCGGACGTACGCGAGCGGTCCCGGATCGGGAACTACCTGCGCTGGCTGCGTGAGCACCGGGGCGTGGACTTCGCCGACTACGACGAGCTGTGGCGCTGGTCGGTCACCGACCTGGAGGCGTTCTGGCAGTCGGTCTGGGACCACTTCGAGGTGGTCGCCCACACCCCGCCGACCGCCACGCTGACCGACCGGGGGATGCCCGGCGCCCGCTGGTTCCCCGGCGCCACCCTCAACTACGCCGAGAACGTGCTGCGGATGCCCGGCCGGGCCGACGACGACCCGGTGGTGATCGCGCACGGCCAGACCCGGGCGCCGGTCACCCTCACCGCCGCCGGGCTGCGCGAGCAGGTCCGCCGGGTGGCGGCCGGGCTGCGCCGGCTCGGCGTCACCGCCGGCGACCGGGTGGCCGCCTACGCGCCGAACATCCCCGAGACGTACGTGCTGCTGCTGGCCACCAGCAGCCTGGGCGCGATCTTCTCCTCCTGCGCGCCCGAGTTCGGCACCCGCAGCGTCACCGACCGCTGGCAGCAGATCGAGCCGAAGGTCCTCGTCGCCGTGGACGGCTACCGGTACGGCGAGAAGCCGGTGGACCGGCGCGGCGAGGTGGCCGCGATCCGGGCCGCCCTGCCGTCGCTGGCGCACACCGTCGGCATCGCCTACCTCGACCCGGCCGGCCCGCCGCCCGAGGGCGCGCTCGCCTGGTCCGACCTGGCCGCCGAGACCGACGAGCCGCTGACCTTCACCCCGGTCGCCTTCGACCACCCGCTCTACGTGCTCTACTCCTCCGGCACGACCGGGCTGCCCAAGCCGATCGTGCACGGCCACGGCGGCATCCTGCTGGAGCACCTGAAGATGCTGGCCCTGCACCACGACCTGGGCCCGGCGGACCGGTTCTTCTGGTTCACCACCACCGGCTGGATGATGTGGAACTTCCTGGTCTCCGGGCCGGCGGTGGGCGCGGCGATCGTGCTGTTCGACGGCAACCCGGGCCACCCCGACCTGGGCGCGCTGTGGCGGCTGGCGGAGGAGACCGGCACCACGTACTTCGGCACGTCCGCGCCGTTCCTGCTGGCCTGCCGCAAGGCGGGGCTGGTGCCGAGGGAGATCGCCGACCTGACCGCGCTGCGCGGGGTCGGCTCGACCGGCGCCCCGCTGCCCGCCGAGGGCTTCACCTGGGTGTACGAGACCGTCGGCGACGACCTCCAGCTCCAGTCGCTCTCCGGCGGCACGGACGTCTGCACCGGCTTCGTGGGCGGGGTGCCGCTGCTGGCGGTGCACGCCGGGGAGATCACCTGTCGGGCGCTGGGCGCCAAGGTGGAGGCCCGCTCGGCCGACGGCACCCCGGTGATCGGCCAGCTGGGCGAGCTGGTGATCACCGAGCCGATGCCGAGCATGCCGGTGGGCTTCTGGAACGACCCGGACGGCGCCCGCTACCGGGAGGCGTACTTCGACCTCTACCCGGGCGTCTGGCGGCACGGCGACTGGATCACGATCAACGACCGGGGCGGCTGCGTGATCACGGGCCGCTCCGACGCCACCCTCAACCGGGGCGGCGTGCGGCTGGGCACCGCCGAGTTCTACTCGGTCGTCGAGGGGCTGGACGAGGTCGTCGACTCGGTGGTGGTGCACCTGGAGGACGACGAGGGCGGCGCCGGCGAGCTGCTGCTGTTCGTGGTGCTCGCCGAGGGCCTGGAGCTGGACGACGCGCTGCGGAAGAAGATCTGCCGGGAGCTGCGTACCGCCCTGTCGCCGCGGCACGTCCCGGACGAGATCCACCAGGTCCGCGCCGTGCCGCGCACCCTCTCGGCGAAGAAGCTGGAGGTGCCGGTGAAGAAGATCCTCACGGGCACCCCGGTCGACTCGGCGGCGGCCAAGGGCGCCCTGGCCAACCCGGAGTCCCTGTCGGCGTTCGCCGCGCTCGCCCAGCGCCGCGCCACCCACCCGGAGTCCACCCCCGCCTGACCCGACCGCGTCCACCCTGCCGGGCCCGCGCCCCCGGCAGGGGCGGCGTCAGGCAAGGGTGCGGGTGACCTTCTCCGTGGTCGTGCGGGAGGCGACGCGGGACCGGTCGAGGTTGGCGCAGAGGACCGAGCTGGCGCCGGCCGCCAGCGGGGCGAGCAGCCAGTCGACCGGGTCGGGGTGCGCCCCCGTGTCGACCAGGACGCGGTCGTCGCGGGCGATGCCCAGCTCGCCCGCGCGCCGCCGCGCGCGCTCCACCAGCTCCTCGCCGCCGGCGGCGTACGGGGTGAAGTGGTCCCCGTGCGCGCGCACCTCCGAGACGTAGTCGGCGAAGCCGGGCGGCACCTGCCGCATCGGCAGGGCGAACGGGTCGAGGGCGAGGACGTACCGCTCGCCGGCCGACCAGGCGTCCGCCTCGGCGAGCCGCGCGACGGCGGCGAAGAGCACCTCCACGTCGCCCGGCGTGTCGGCCACCCGCAGCCCGGCCGACCAGCATCCGAGCAGCACCGCCGCGGTCTGCCAGTGCGGCGGGAGCAGCACCCCGGCCGTGTCGCCGGGGCCCACGGCCACCTCGTCCACGAGCAGGTTGGCCGTCTTGGCCACCCAGTTCGCCAGCGTCGCGCCGGAGAGTTCGGTCCGCTCGCCGGTGGCGTCGTCGTACCAGGTCAGCAGCGGTCGGGTCGGGTCGGGCGCGATCGCGTCGGCGAACACCCGGGCAATGTTGTCGGCCATCGGCGCGAACGATACGCCCCCGCCGGCCGTACTCGAAGACAACGACAAGTCGGCGTACCGTCGGGTCGCAGTCAGCGTCCGACCCGGGCTCCGGCGTAGGCTTGCCCCGGAGTGTTGTTCCCCACAGATCGCAGTGCAAGGAGTCGCCCCGTGACCGCCGGTCGCCCGCCCCGCGTGCTCATCGACGCCACGAGTGTCCCCGCCGACCGTGGCGGTGTCGGTCGATACGTCGACGGCCTGCTCGGCGCCCTCGGCAAGGTGTGCGGGTCGGGGGTGGAGCTGGCCGTGGTCAGCCTCCGCACCGACCTGGAGCGCTACACCCGGATGCTGCCCGGCGCGGAGATCATCCCCGCCCCGGCCGCCGTCGCGCACCGCCCCGCCCGGCTCGCCTGGGAGCAGACCGGCCTGCCGCTGCTCGCCCAGCAGGTGGGCGCGCAGGTGCTGCACTCGCCCTTCTACACCTGCCCGCTGCGCGCCGGCTGCCCGGTCACGGTGACCGTGCACGACGCGACGTTCTTCACCGAGCCGGAGCACTACGACAAGTCCCGGCGCACGTTCTTCCGCAGCGCCATCAAGACCTCCCTGCGCCGCGCCGACCGGGTGATCGTGCCGAGCAAGGCCACCCGCGACGAGCTGATCCGGCTGCTCGACGCCGACCCGACCCGGATCGACGTCGCCTACCACGGGGTCGACCACGCCGCCTTCCACGCGCCCAGCGAGGAGGAGAAGGCCCGGGTCCGCGCCCGGCTGGGGCTCGGGGGGAGCAGCTACGTCGCCTTCCTCGGGGCCAAGGAGCCGCGCAAGAACGTGCCCAACCTGATCCGCGGCTGGGCCCGGGCGGTGGCCGACCGGGAGGACCCGCCGGCCCTGGTGGTCGCCGGCGGCCAGGGGCACGACGACGACATCGACCGCGCGGTGGCGGAGGTGCCGTCGCACCTGCGGCTGCTGCGCCCGGGCTACCTGCGCTACGCGGACCTGCCCGGCTTCCTCGGCGGGGCGCTGGTGGCCGCCTACCCGTCCTACGGGGAGGGTTTCGGCCTGCCGATCCTGGAGGCGATGGCGTGCGCCGCGCCGGTGCTCACCACGCCCCGGCTGTCGCTGCCGGAGGTGGGCGGCGACGCGGTGGCGTACACCAGCGAGGCCCCCGACCAGATCGCCGCCGACCTGGCGGCGCTGCTCGACGACGAGCAGCGGCGGTTGTCCCTGGCCAAGGCCGGTTTCGACCGGGCCAAGGAGTTCACCTGGGAGTCCAGCGCCGAGGTGCACATCGCCGCCTGGAGCCGGGCGCGCGCCTGATCCCGGAGCGGCGGGGTGGCAACCCGGCGTCCGGTCGGGCCCGGTTCGGGCATGATGTGCTGATGCTCTACGCCGTCATCCCGGCGGGTGGCAGCGGCACGAGGTTGTGGCCGCTGTCCCGTGCCGGCCACCCCAAGTTCCTCCACCCGCTGACCGGTTCCGCCGTCTCGCTGCTCCAGGCCACGGTCGAGCGGCTGGGCCCGCTGACCACCGCCGAGCGCACCCTGGTGGTCACCGGGACCGCGCACGTCGCGGCGGTGGCGCGCCAGCTGACCGGGCTGCCGGAGGAGAACATCCTGGTCGAGCCGTCGCCCCGGGACTCCTGCGCGGCGATCGCCCTGGCCGCCGCTGTCATCGCGCGGCGCGACCCAGAGGCGGTGATGGGCTCCTTCGCGGCCGACCACCTGATCGGCGACCCGGAGCGGTGGCGGGAGGTCGTCCGGGAGGCGGTACGCGGCGCCGAGCAGGGCCTGCTGATGACGGTGGGCATCACCCCGACGCGGGCTGAGACCGGCTACGGCTACCTCCAGACCGGCGACCCGGTCGACGGCGGCCCGCTGCGCCCGGTCGCCGAGTTCAAGGAGAAGCCGAGCGCCGAGGTGGCGGAGGCGTACCTGCGCTCCGGGCGGCACCTCTGGAACGCCAGCATGTTCGTCTGGCGGGTCGACGTGTTCCTCGCCGAGCTGGCCCGCCAGCAGCCCGCCCTGCACGCCGGGATCGTCGCGATCGCCGAGGCGTGGGGCACCGAGGGGCAGGACGACGTGCTCGGCACGGTCTGGCCGACGCTGCCGAAGATCTCCGTCGACTACGCGGTGATGGAGGGCGCGGCGACCGCCGGGCGGGTGGCCACGGTGCCGGGCGACTTCGGCTGGAACGACGTCGGCGACTTCCACACGCTGGGCGAGGTGCTGCCGGCCGACCCGGACGGCAACGTGGTGCTCGGCGGCGACGCCAAGCCGGGGGTGCTGCTGCGGGACAGCTCCGGGCTGGTGGTGGTGCCGCACTCCGGGCGGCTGGTGGCCACCGTCGGAGTGCACGACCTGATCGTCGTCGACACCCCGGACGCGCTGCTGGTCTGCCCGCGCGACCGGGCGCAGGACGTCAAGAAGATCGTCGACGAGCTCAAGGAGCGGGGCGAAGAGGGGCTCGTCTGAGTGTCGCCAGGGCCGGGGCGACCAGCTTCGCCGTCCCGCCGGCCAGCGGCTCCGGCAGGTGGTCCGGCGGGAACCAGGCCAGCGCCTCGGACTCGTCGCTGACCCGTTCCGTCGCGGCGGGCGGGGCGAGGACGGCGAACCGGACGTCGTAGTGCAGGGAGCCGCCCTGGCAGTTCACCGGGTGGATGTCCACGTCGATCGGGACCGGGTCGATCCGCAGGCCCGCGATCCCGGACTCCTCGCCGGCCTCGCGCAGGGCGGCGCCGGCGAGGGTCCGGTCGGCCGGCTCGCAGTGCCCGCCGAGCTGCACCCACTTCCGGAACTTGCCGTGCAGGCAGAGCAGCACCCGCGAGCCGGTGGCGTCGAGCACCAGCGCGCTCGCCGTGACGTGCCCGGCCCGGCGCGCCCGGCTCATCGCCACCGGCCCGGCGGCCAGCAGCCGCACGGTGCGGTCCCGGGCCTCGGCGGCGGCCGGGCCGGTCGGCTCCCAGCACTCCAGCGTGGCGACGGCGTCGGCGTGCAGCGCCGCGTACGCCTCGGCGTCCGTCGGCGGCGACGTCCGGGGGTCGGCGGCGGCGGTGGGGGATTCGGGCATGGCGACACTGTACGAGCCGGCGCTTCGTACCCTGGCCGGGTGACCCTGCGACTGCTGGAGTTCGTCGTCGCCGGCAACGAGGCCAGCGACCTGCTGCCGGTGCGCTCCGTGGCGTTGCTGCGCGCGCACGGCGCCCGGCGCGGCTTCTGGACGGTGCTCGACGAGGGGCCGGTGGAGCGCTGCCTGGCCCTGCTGCTGGAGCGCGACGACGGCGAGTGGGTCGCCCGGCACGTGACCGCCGACGCCGGGGCCGAGAACGGTCGGACGGAGGACGGCGAGGCCCTGGCCCACCACGACGGCTGGGTCTACGTCTTCGGCTCGCACTTCGGCTCGAAGGGTGGCCCGCTGCGCCCGCGACGCGCCTTCGTGGCCCGGTTCCGGGAGGATGACGCGGCGGGCGGCACGCTGCCGGTGCAGGTGGTGCGCAACCGGTTCCGGCTGCACCGGGCGGTCAACGACGCGCTGCTCAAGGCGCCGTTCACCCCGCTGCCGCCGGGCGCGCGGGTGCGGGCCCGGTTCATCGGGGAGACCGTCGCGCGCGGCACCGCCCGGTCGAAGGGCTGGGTCAGCCGACTCGTCCCCGACGACCTGCCGCTGAACGTCGAGGCTGCCGCCTTCACGCCGGCCGGCAGCGTCCTGATCGGACTCCGCTTCCCGGTCACGGCCGACGGCGAGCCGATCCTGGTCGAGCTGACCGGCGTGCCGGGCATGTTCGACCCCGTGCCGGCCTGGCCGGAGGCCGTGGGCGCGTACGTGTTGACCGGGGTGACCCCGCCCGGCGCGCTCGCCGGCTTCCGGGCGATCGCCCCCACCGGCGACGGCTACGCGGCGGTCGTCGGGTCCATCGACGCGCTCGGCAAGGGCTCGGTGCTGCTCGACGACCACCCGACCGGCGGCGACGTCACCTCCCGGCACGTCCGGTTCCCGCCGCCCGGCGACGGGCATCTGGTCCCCGGCGAGCTGGTGGCCGACCTGGCGCCGTTCCACCACGTGGAGGGGCTGGCCGAGCTGGACGGGCGCAGCTTCTACGTCACCGACGAGGACCACCGCGTGGCGCTCTGGGTGGGGTGAACGGGCGGGCGCCGGCCGACGCCGGGGGAGCCACGGCGGGCGGGTGGCCGGACGGCACCTCTGCGGAGCAGACCCCGCAGACCCTCGTGGTGCCGCCCGGCCCCCGGTCCTCCCCGTCCCCCAGGGCGCCCCGGTCCGCGAGCGCGTCGCCGACGCGCCCGTCCCCGTGCGGGCAGTGGAAGCATGCCCAACCGCCACCATGGACGTCGAGGTTTTTCAGCTCAGGCTTAAAGACGGAGATAAGTGCCGCCCGGGTAGGCTGCAACGGTCACCCGGCATCCCCCCGGCCGGGCGACACGGGAGCACTCCATGCTGAAGATCTATTTCTCCGCCGAGGACATCCTCCGGACCCGGGTGGCTCCGGCTGCGGACCCGGTGTGGGAACTGGTCCTCAGTCTGCACCTGCTGCCGGGTCGCGGCCGGGACCCGCTGCTGGCGGGCTGGCGGCGCAGCGTGACCCGGGCACTGCGCCAGGGCATCGGGTCCCCCGGCCTGAGGCTCCTCCTGTCGCTCAATCCGCCCCGCGGCTACTTCCCCGACTTCCTCACCCCCTACCAGAGCGTGTCCGGGTTCGAGGCCGGCATGGAGGCGGTCCGGAGCACTCCCGTGTCGCTGCTGCAACGCGACCTGTCGCTGCTCGCCACCGGCCACACCCTGCCGGCCGGCGCCGCCGCGGTGGCCCGGGGCGAGCCGGGCACGCTGCGCGACCTGACCGGCGCGATGGCGCAGTACCGCGACCTGGCGATCGACCCGTACTGGGCCCGGATCCAGGCGGCCGTGGAGGCCGACCGCTCCCGGCGGGCCCGGGCGCTGCTCGACGGCGGGGTGGAGGGGCTGCTGGCCAGCCTGCGGCCGGCCATGCACTGGGAGTCCGGGGTGCTCCAGGTCCGCGGCTACCCGCACAGTCGCGAGCTGCACCTGGACGGGCGCGGCCTGCTGCTGGTGCCCTCGTTCTTCTGCGCGCCCACCCCGGTGGCCCTGCTCGACCCGGCGCTGCCCCCGGTCCTGGTCTACCCGGTGGACCGGCTGGGCGGGCTGCTGCCGGCACCCGCCGAGGGCGCCGGCCCGGGCACGCCGGACACCGGACGGGAGGCGCTGGCCGCGCTGCTCGGCCGCACCCGGGCCGCCGTGCTGGCGGTCAGCGACGACGGCTGCACCACCGGGGAGGTGGCCCGCCGGCTGAACATCTCACCGGCCGCCGCCAGCCAGCACACCACCGTGTTGCGCAACGCCGGCCTGCTGGTCAGCCACCGCGACCGCAACACCGTTCTGCACACGCTCACCCCGCTGGGGCGGGCGATGCTCAACTCCTGAGCGCCGAGCCCGCTCCCGCGCCATCCACCTCGCACCCGCCGCGGAGGCGGGGCGGGGAACCGGGGGCGGGAGGCCCGTCAGAGGGCCAGGCAGGCGGCGGCGGGGGCGCCGGCGGGCGGGGGGAGCGGGAGCGAGGCGACGCCCTCCGCCGCCAGGGCGGCGCGTAGGCGGTGCAGGTCGGCGCCGAAGCGGACCAGCTCGGCCGGGCCGGCCGGGGCGGCCGGGGAGCCGAGCACCAGCGCCGTCGCCTCCGCCGGCCAGCCGGGCACGGCGGTGACCATCCCGGCGCGTACGGCCTCGTCGGTGACCAGGGTGAACTCCGTGCCGGGCGCGACCACGCCGGCGACCGCGGCGATCGCCCGCCGCACCGCGTCCCGGTCGGGCGGGGTCGGATTGGGGGCGTCCGGCAGGGTGGCGGCGGCGGCCAGCCCGGCCGCCTTCGCCTCGGCGGTGCCCAGCGAGAAGAGGTCCATCGCGGCGTCCCGGACCAGCGTCGCCGCGCCGGCGCCGTCGTCCGGCCGGGGCGCGGTGAGGTAGCCGCGCACCACGGCGACCGGCACCTGGTCGCACTTGCCCTTGATCAGCTCGCCCGCGCCGGCCAGCTCGTCCACGACCGCCATCTGGGTGAGCTGGAGTTCGTTGCCGTACGGGTCGACCTCGCCCCGGTGGTCGCGGATCGCGTCCATGCCGGCGACGCCGAGCGCCACGTCGGTGAGCCCGTTGCGCCAGGGCCGGCCCATCGTGTCGGTGATGATCACCGCGACGTCGACGTGGTAGCGGTCGCGCAGGGCGGCGCGCAGCGCCCGGGCCGAGGCGTCCGGGTCCGCCGGGAGCAGCACCAGTCGGGTCTTGTCGACGTTCGAGGCGTCGATCCCGGCCGAGGCCATCACGAAGCCGTGGTGGGTCTGCACGATCCGGGTCGCGCCCCGGGTCGCCACCACCCGCGCCGTCTCGGCGGCCAGCACCTCGTCCCGCGCGGCGAGCCGCTCCGGCCCGTCCGCCGGGACGTCCACCAGCCGCCCCTCCGACTTCGAGACGATCTTGCTGGTCACCACCAGCACGTCGCCGTCGCGCAGCCACGGCGCGGCGTTCGCGATCAGGGCGGCCAGGTCGTCGCCCTCGGACACGTGACCGATGCCCGGCACCGGCAGGATCTCCAGCCTCATGCCAGCTCCAGCGCGGCGCGGACCATGGCCGCCGTCGCCGTCTCGTCGGTCATCAGCAGCGGCACCGCGCGTACCGTCACCTCCGGCACCACGACGCCGGCGTCCTCCTCGGCGACCAGCCAGCCGTCGAGCAGCCCGCCGGCCGCCCGGCCGCCGTAGAGGCGGCCCACCCCGGCCGCGCTGCACTCGACCCCGAGCACCTCGAGGCAGCGGTCCGCCATGCCGCGCACCGGCGCGCCGCCGATGATCGGCGAGACGCCGACCACCGGGGCGGGGCCGTCGGCGACCGCCTCGCGCAGCCCGGGCACGGCCAGGATCGGGGCGATGCTCACCACGGGGTTGCTCGGCGCGATCAGCACCACGTCGGCCCCGGCGATCGCCTCCACGACGCCGGGCGCCGGCTTCGCCGTCTCCGCGCCGACGAAGACGAACCGGTGGGTGGGGACGTTCCCGCGGTGGCGCACCCACCACTCCTGGAAGTGGATCGCCCGCTGGCCGCCGTCGGGCCCGTCCGCGCCGGATTCCCCCGCGACCGCCGGCCCGCTCACCACCACGTGCGTCTCCAGGCGGTCGTCGGTCGCCGGCAGCAGACGTACGCCGGGCTGCCAGCGGGTGGCGAGCGCCTCGGTGACCGCGTGGAGCGGGTAGCCGGCGTTGAGCATGGTCGTGCGCACCAGGTGGGTGGCGACGTCCCGGTCGCCGAGCCCGAACCAGGTCGGCTCGGCGCCGTACGCGGCCAGTTCCTGCTTGACCGTCCAGCTCTCGTCGACGCGGCCCCAGCCCCGCTCGGGGTCGGCGCCGCCGCCCAGCGTGTACATGACGCTGTCCAGGTCGGGGCACACCTTGAGCCCGTGCAGGAACAGGTCGTCACCGACGTTGACCACGGCGGTCACCTCGGCGCCGACCTCGCGGGCGTACGCCCGGACGCCGAGCAGGAAGCGGGCGCCCCCGATGCCGCCCGTCAGAACCACGATGCGCATGTCGAACATCCTCGCGCACGAGCCGCCTCGGATCCGCCGCTGGCCCGGGAGACTAGGCTCACGTCGGCAACTGTCCGCTTTCGCCCCGAGGGGGATCCCGTGACCAGCCCCGCCGAGCCCGCGTCCACCGACGCGACGCAGGCCAGCCAACTGACCAAGCCGCTGCGTGAACTCGCCGCGCTCGTGCTCCTCGGTGCGAACGCCGTGTTCCTCTTCGTCGGCCTGATCCGGTTGCTGACGCCGGCCGAGTACGTACCCTTCGCGAGCCGGGCGGGCAACGGCTTCCCCGCCTTCGTCGGCATCGACACGGTGGCCCTGCCGCTGCTGGCCGTGCTGCTCGCCACGCACGTGCGCCCCCCGGCGCCGAAGGCGAAACTGATCACCCAGGTCGCCCTCGGTGAGTACGCGTTCAGCGCGCTGTTCGGCGTGCTGACCTTCCTGGTCTGGACGCTCGAACTGCTGTCCCAGGGCGAGGTCCTCGACGCGTTCCTCGGCCTGCTCTCCCGGGTGGCCTGGCTGGGGCTCCTCGCGTTCGCCGCGTTCGTCGTCTTCAAGATCTGGCGCACCCTGTACTACGTCCCGAAGCCGAAGGCCCAGCCCGGCGTGTACGGCCAGCCGCAGCCCGGTTGGCCGCAGCAGCAGGGCGGCTACCCGGCCCCGGGTCAGCCGGGCCAGCCGGTCCCCGGTCAGCCGGGTCAGCCTGGCCAGCAGATCCCCGGTCAGCCGGGCGCCTGGCCGGCCCCCGGCCCGTACGGCGCCCCGTACGGGCAGCAGCCGGCGCCGTTCGGCGGCCCGCAGGCGACCCCGCCGTTCAACCCGGCGCCGCAGCCGGGCCCGCCGGCCGCCACCGCGCCGCAGTCGGCGCCCCCGTTCGGGCCGTCGCCGACCGCCCCGCCGTTCGGGCCGCCGCCCTCGGCCGAACCGACCCAGGCGATCCCGCGCCAGTCCGTCGAGCCCACCCAGGCGATCCCGCGCCCCACGGACGGGGAGCCGGACCACACCCAGCGGATCAACCCGGGCGACACCCCCGACGCCCCGCGCTGACCGGGCGGCACCACCGCATCCGAGCGCCCCGCACGACCGCGTGCGGGGCGCTCGCGTTTCCCCGGACGCCCCCCTGCGTCCGGTGCCTTGCGTCCGGTGCCCGGCACCCGGCACCTTGCGTCCGGCACCCGACGCCCGGTGCCCGGCCGGGTGCCCGGCATCCGGCCCCGGCCCGGCGGCGGGACGAGGGGTGCGTGCCCATGTTCACGGTGTGGGCCGGGCGGGCGGGATGCGGCCGGCGAGCGCTTAGGCTGGGCGGATGGTTGATCGCACCGAGCCCGGCCCGAGTGACGCGAGCGTGCGGCGGGCGCTGCGCCGGGCGGCGACCGGGCGGGCGCTCGACGCCGACGAGGCCACCGCGCTGCTGAGCGCCCGGGGCGACGCGCTGGACGAGCTGCTCGACGTCGCCGGCGCGGTCCGCGACGCCGGGCTGCGCGAGGCCGGGCGGCCGGGCGTGGTGACGTACTCGAAGAAGGTCTTCATCCCCCTCACCCGGCTGTGCCGGGACCGCTGCCACTACTGCACGTTCGCCACCGTGCCGCACCGGCTGCCGGCGGCGTTCCTCGACCGCGACGAGGTCCTCGCCATCGCGCGGGCGGGCGCGGCCCAGGGCTGCAAGGAGGCCCTGTTCACGCTCGGCGACCGGCCGGAGGAGCGCTGGCCGGCGGCCCGGCAGTGGCTGGACGAGCGCGGCTACGACTCCACCCTGGACTACCTGCGCGCCTGCGCGGTGGCGGTGCTGGAGGAGACCGGGCTGCTGCCCCACCTGAACCCGGGCGTGCTGTCCTGGTCGGAGTTGCAGCGGCTGAAGCCCGTCGCGCCCAGCATGGGGATGATGTTGGAGACCACGGCGACGCGGCTCTGGTCGGAGCCGGGTGGCCCGCACTTTGGCTCGCCGGACAAGGAGCCGGCGGTCCGGCTCCGGGTGCTCGACGACGCGGGCCGGGTCGGGGTGCCGTTCACCACCGGCATCCTGATCGGCATCGGCGAGACCCCCGCCGAGCGGGTCGACGCGATCTTCGCCATCCGGCGCGCCCACCGGGAGTACGGCCACCTCCAGGAGGTGATCGTGCAGAACTTCCGCGCCAAGCCGGACACGGCGATGCGCGGGATGCCCGACGCGGAGCTGCACGACCTGGCCGCCACGGTGGCGGTGGCCCGGGTGCTGCTCGGGCCGAAGGCCCGCATCCAGGCCCCGCCGAACCTCATCGAGGGCGAGTACGACCTGCTGCTGCGGGCCGGCATCGACGACTGGGGCGGCGTCTCCCCGCTGACCCCGGACCACGTCAACCCCGAGCGCCCCTGGCCCCACGTGGACGAGCTGGCCCGGCAGACGGAGAAGTCCGGGTTCACGCTGCGCGAGCGGCTGACGATCTACCCCGAGTACGTGCGGGCCGGCGACCCGTGGCTCGACCCGCGCCTGCTGCCGCACGTCGGCGCGCTGGCCGACCCGGCGACCGGGCTGGCCGTGGAGGAGGCGCGGCCGGTGGGCCGGCCCTGGCAGGAGCCCGACGAGACGTACGGCGGCCGGACCGACCTGCACGCCACCATCGACACCACCGGGCGCACCGGCGACCGGCGCGGCGACTTCGACCACGTCTACGGCGACTGGTCGGAGGTGGCCGGCAAGGTCACCGCCGGGGGCGGGGGCGGGACCGACCGCGACCTGCGGGCCGGGCTGCGGCTGGCCGCCGACGACCCGGCGGCGCTGCTCGACCCGCGGCACGCCGACGCGGCGCTGGCGCTGTTCGCCGCCGACGGGCCGGCGCTCGACGAGCTGTGCCGGCTCGCCGACGACGTCCGCCGGGCGGCGGTCGGCGACGACGTGACGTACGTGGTCAACCGCAACATCAACTTCAGCAACGTCTGCTACGTGGGCTGCCGGTTCTGCGCCTTCGCCCAGCGGGAGCGGGACGCCGACGCGTACCGGCTCTCGGTGGAGCAGGTCGCCGACCGGGCCGAGGAGGCGTGGGCGGCCGGCGCCAGCGAGGTCTGCCTCCAGGGCGGCATCGACCCGAAGCTGCCGGTGACCGTCTACGCCGACCTGATCCGGGCGATCAAGGCGCGGGTGCCGGGGATGCACGTGCACGCGTTCTCGCCGATGGAGATCGTCACCGCCGCCGCCAAGGCCGGCGTGTCCGTGCGGGAGTGGCTGACCGGGCTGCGCGACGCCGGGCTGGACACCATCCCGGGCACCGCCGCCGAGATCCTCGACGACGACGTGCGCTGGGTGCTCACGAAGGGCAAGCTGCCGGCCGCCGCCTGGGTCGAGGTGGTCGGCACGGCCCACGAGCTGGGCATCCGGTCCAGCTCCACGATGATGTACGGCCACGTGGACCACCCCGCGCAGTGGCTCGCGCACTTCCGGGTGCTGGCCGGGTTGCAGGACCGCACGGGCGGCTTCACCGAGTTCGTGGCGCTGCCGTTCGTGCACACCAACGCGCCGATCTACCTGGCCGGCATCGCCCGCCCCGGGCCGACCTGGCGGGAGAACCGGGTGGTGCACGCGATGGCCCGGCTGCTGCTGCACGGCCGGATCGACAACATCCAGTGCTCCTGGGTGAAGCTCGGCGACGAGGGCACGGCGGCGATGCTGCGGGGCGGCTGCAACGACCTCGGCGGCACGCTGATGGAGGAGACGATCTCCCGGATGGCCGGTTCCGGCAACGGTTCGGCGCGTACCGAGGAGCAGTTGATCGCCATCGCGGCGGCCGCCGGACGCCCGGCCCGCAAGCGCACGACCGCGTACGGCCACCCCCGGCCGTAGGGCCTTTCCCTGTTGCCGGCCGGGCGCGGGTCCCCGGGGGCGCCCGGCCGAGCCTCGCTCCATTTCGTACGGTTGGCTTCTTCGAGTTCGGCGACGACGTGCGATACGAGATCCATATCGACAACGACGGTGACGGGCGGGCCGACGTCACCTACCGGTTCGAATTCACCACCGGGATCACGAATCCGAACGGCTTTCTCTGCCGTCGGGGCTGAGCGCCGCCGACGTGACGGCGCCGTTCCTCCCCGACGTGGGTACGGGTCCACCAACCCGCCGGCGTCGTCCTCGATCTCGGCGGCGACATCGGCGCCCTGATCATCCACCCCCGGGACGGAACCTCGCACGGCCGGGAGATCGACGTCAGCCGGGACGACGAGCCGCGTACGCACTCGGCGGTCCGGGAGCGGCGGGTGCGGGACGGGGCGTGCCATCCGCCCGGAGCTGCCCGCCGGCGTCCATACCGTCTGGTGGGACGATCGGCCGCCGGCCGGCCGGTTCGGTGTCACCGCCGGCGTGATCGCCGAGTTCACGTGGCCGACCAGCGTTCCTCCGGTCTCCTGCTGAGCCGGCCGGCGCCGCCCGCAGCAGCGCTCCGTCCACATTGTGGGCGGGATGCCGGCGGTCGTTTCCGGCTCGACGGGCGGTCGACGCGAACTCGGGTTAACCTTGTCCCCCACCAAGATCAACGATGCGGTGGGTGGTCTTTCGGGGGTCTCCATCGGCCTGTCCGGTCGGGCCGGCGGGGAAGCGCCACGGGAGAAAACTCGGGCAACTCGCCGGAGAGGGCGTTACTCGGCCGGGGTCTGAATCGATAGGGCAGGTTGCGAGGCCGGGCGGCCGGGTGGTCGTCCGGAGTGTTGTCGGGAGGGCGACTCCATTATCAAGTTCGGCTTGACGGCGCACGCATTACACGCGTGTAATTTGAATGGGGTTGTTCGCACGGTACGCAACAAATCGGGACCGGACGGACACGCGCGCCTTTCGCGTGGGGGGTTGCAGCGGCGATGACGCCGGTGCGCGACAAGGAGGCATTTGATGGACGGCCAGCTTGAGGTGGCCGACCTGCTCGGAAACGCGCCGGAGTGGCAGGAGCGGGCGCTCTGCTCGCAGACCGATCCGGAGGCGTTCTTCCCCGAGAAGGGCGGCTCGACCCGCGAGGCGAAGCGGATCTGCTCGCGTTGCGAGGTCAAGACGGAATGCCTCGAATACGCTCTCGGGCACGACGAGCGGTTCGGGATCTGGGGTGGGCTCTCGGAACGGGAGCGGCGCAAGCTCAAGCGGCGGGCCGCCTGAGCGTTGCCGGGCCGGGGCGGTGGGGGCCGCCCGGCTCAGGCGCAGTCGCACCGGTCGCCGTTCGCGGCGGCATCCGGCGGGGCGGCTCAGGCCAACTCGTCCGGATCGACCCCGAGCAGGTTGGCCACCTGCTCGATGATCACGTCGTGCACGAGATCCGCGAGATCCTCGCGGTCCATGGCGCGGAACTCCAGCGGCCGGCGGTAGAGCACGATCCGCGGGGGCACCTCCTGCCGGCCCGGCCGGCCGGGCAGCAGTCGGGCGAGCGGCACCTCGCCGTCCTCCAGCACGTCGGAGTCGTAGACGTTCAGGTCCGGCGGGACGTCCTCCACCGCGAACTCGACCCCG